>CAYVZT010000009.1:22313-24930 GCA_964456455.1 uncultured Candidatus Peribacteria bacterium
GCTGGTTTTGTTTCTTCATCATACACCTTCTTCGCAGCATCATATCGAGGTTTTGTTACCTTGATATATGTCTGATAGGCAGCTGTACCTACTTTTGGAACAGGTGGGACTGCAGGTACTTTTGGTTCTACTGGTTTTTTTGGTACAACTGGTGCTGTCGCGAGTGTCGGCTTCTCCGGCACAAGAGGTTCAGCGACGAGAGTCGGTTCTGTTGGTACCACAGGTTTCACCATGCTGTTCACTTTTTTCTCTGCCTGCATATAGGCCATTTTTGATGGTTTCTCAGTAGTCATTTTCTGAGCCGAGAGTACATCGAGTTCTTTTTTCTGTGTCACGAGAGGTTCTTCTGCGAGAATAGTAGCATCTATTGCTGCGAGAGCAGTTTGTATTTCTGGGGCAGATTTTTGTTGTACTTCTTCGAGTGTTTTCTTCTCTGCTATTTTTTTATCGAGATCTGACTGGAGATAACATGCAGCAGGTGTGACGACAATCGGAGCGAGCACATCAGAGGTGAGCGCTTTTTTCTGTCCTCCTTTTTGGAACAAGAGAGCAGCACCGCCGAGCACGACAACGAGCAAGAGTATGAGTACTTTTGCGGAGAACGATTTGTTCATACGAGTATATTTAGAAAATATCAGACGCCTGAGGTGTGATATTTCGCAAGTAGAAAAAGAATACCCCTAGTATATCGCATTTTCTGAGAGACGCAAAAAATCTGCATTGACAAAACACGATTAAGCCTTGCCCATAGGCATTTACTCCATATACTCTCCATAAATTTTTCTATGAAACGCATGCTCACAGGTATCAAACCTACTGGTACCTTTCCACATATTGGCAATCTCATGGGCGCTATGCTCCCACTTGCTGAACAAGCAAAAAAATACGACACAGCGATATTTATCCCTGATCTCCACGCACTGACCAGTATTCGTGACGGTAAGGTACTCAATGAAAATATTCGCAATGGACTTATCTCCTATCTCGCGGTTCTCGGGAGAGATACAGGCGTCACGATTTTCCGACAATCAGATATCGTCGGACTCACGAAGCTCAGTTGGATACTGAGCTGTTTTACGCCATTATCATTAATGCACCGCGCTCACACTTATAAAGATTTTCAGGAAAAAATAAGTCATTTTGAAAAAGAAAAAAATTATTTATTAGGCGGGTTCGATACGATTAAGGAATTTATTAATGATGGCAAATTATCAATTAAAAAAGAAGATCTTGCGAGATACATAAATAGGAAAAATTTCCTTGAGGAACAGAGCAAAGATTTTGAATTAAATATTCAAAATGCAAAGAAAGCTTTTTATGATGGTTTAAATATGTGAACTTTCGACTATCCAATTCTCATGGCAGCCGATATTATTGGGTATGACGTCGATGTTGTTCCTGTTGGCAAAGATCAGCTTCAACATCTCGAAATGGCTCGCGATATGGCGCGTTACGTCAATCATCATTATGGTGAGGAGATTCTCCGAGAACCAAAGGCGATTATCGATGATTCTATTGCCGTGATTCCTGGTCTCGATGGTCGCAAAATGAGCAAGTCGTACAACAACTATATCAGTATGTTTGAGGATTCTGCGACACTCAAGAAAAAAATCGCAGGCATCCCAACTGATGACAAAACACTCGAAGAACCAAAAGATCCAGACACGTGCAATGTCTTTGCGCTGATTAAAACTTTCTGAGAGAAAAAAGAAGTCGAGGAAATTCGCAAAAAATACAAAAAAGGTGGCTATGGCTACGGACATGCAAAACAAGAACTTCATGCCATTCTCGATAGATTTATCGCACCATATCGAGACGCTTACGCTGAACTCAACAAGCTCTCAGACGAAGAACTCTTTGAGCCAGTACGACGGGGAAATGCGAAGATGCAGAAGCGTCTGGATGAAGTGCTTATGAGACTCAAAAAATATATAGGAGTATAACATGTCGGTTATTCTCGAAATACCACCACTTGATACAGTACGAATGTTGCCACCCTGAAATCGTGCATGGATGTTTGCTGTTGTTTCGCCTCACCATGATGCATCACTGCAGCTCAGGTGTGAAGCCAGCAATGGTGTGTGAATTGATTCGGCTAACGTGGAGATGAGGACGAGGAGCTGTGAAGGGTGATATAGTTATCACACGGCGAATGCGATTGCAGATATAGCATATAGTGCTCTCTGAAAAAATCCCCACATTTCTGTCTGAGAGACAGTATGGCGTGCAGCTGAAAGAAAGAATGGTATTTTGTCTTTGTCACGACCTTCGTCTAATGAGCTTATTATGACTATAGCAAATACTCGATCCAGATGTAGTGTCGTTATATCACCAGAAATATCCGGTCAAGACACTCATAGAATAAAAATAGATGCCTCTACATTCGAGAGATTTCTCCGTCTCGGAGGTTCTATGCAAGCTGATTGGCAAGAGTCTGGTGATATCCTTGCCCAGTATTCAAAACTTGCTTTTGAGCAAGCAATATTACAATCTGACTTGATCTAAATTATGCACTCGCAACAAAAAGAACTTATCAAAGGAAAGGACATATTTTGGCGGAGCAAGATGAGAGTTCTGAAGATATTTATCGGGACATTTTCTCGTACACCTCTGGTCG
>CAYVZT010000010.1:0-24688 GCA_964456455.1 uncultured Candidatus Peribacteria bacterium
CATCGAGTACAACAGGAAGTGGCACAACGGGCACGACCACTACTGGAGGCACCACTTCAGGTACGACTACAGCTGAAACAGGCACAACAGGAGGAACGACACTCCCTACAAATCCGACAACGCCAGTAAATTCAAATCAACCGACACCAGAATCAAATCCGACAACACCTACTACTGAAACAGGCACAACAGGAGGGGGAGCGAGTACTGGTGGCACGACAACCCCAGGAGGTACAAGAACAGGCACAACAGGACAGAGTGGGGGAAATACAGGAGCAGCGTTTAATCCTCGAGAGACAACGCTCGATGCAGGCGGTGGAGTAACTCCTGAGGTAACACCAACACCTGAAGCAGTTGCTCCAGTGACAACTCCAGTCGATGAGGGCGGATGAGTCGTCCCAGAAGAAAACTCACATACACTTACATGGGTCCTCTTGGCGCTCCTTGGTCTCCTCAATGGTTGGTATTTCTTTGTCTACAAAGGTAAACCAGAGATACGATAGACTACAAAATAAAAATAAAGAGGCTTCAGAGCCTCTTTATTTTGCCTTTTTCGAGCTTTTTCCTATATTTTTAGCATGAATATTTCAGATTTTAGTAGAGAGCTTCATCAAAAACTTCAGTGACTCTCCCATGTATCCCTGATAGCTCACAAAAACCCAGATGGTGATGCATTTGGTTCTCTTGAGGGCATGAGACAGCTCCTCCTCTCCAATCTGCCACAGCTCCAGGTGGATGTTATATTGCCACCAGAAGAGGATTTTGATGAGCACGTATCGTGGGTGACAGGAGAGACCGTGTCAGCCATACCAGCAGAGACGCAGATGATTATTTTACTTGATGCTTCTCGTCTTAATCGTACAGCTCTACCGGTAGAAATGTTTGAAAAATATGATGTGATATGTATCGATCACCATGAATCATTTGATGATAGCCAAAAGGGGTATAGAGATGCGACTGCGAGTGCTACTTGTCTTCTACTCACTGAGCTGGCCTTGTCACTCAAATGGGATATATCCTCTCAGGCTGCCACCGCCCTTCTCATGGGCATATATACAGATACTGGAGGATTTATACATAGAAATACTGACGTGCGCTCTTTTGCAGCTGCTGGAGAACTCGTGTCTCGATGAGCAGATCAACCCCGTATAAGTACAGAAGTATTTGGGAATTATTCACTGACGTATCTTCACGATCTCGGACACGGTCTTTTGTCTATTGTTGTCGAAGATGACATTGCCTGCCTTTTCCTCGGAAAGGCTACCAATGCAGCACTAAAGAACCATATCATTGGATTTTTGAGCGGGCTGCAACATGTCGACATTGCTTGTGTTCTTGTCGAACTTGACGGAGTGATAAAGTGTTCATTTCGCACGAGAAATGCCGATAGAGATGTCAACGAACTCGCCAAAAAACTCTGAGGTGGTGGTCATAAAAAAGCCTCTTGATGTATACTGGAGTGACACTTGGAGGACGATGGACTTCACTGGCAGTGAAAATTATATACCCCAAAAACATTTGCCCAATTTCTAAAAACTCTCTAGACATGACCTCTCTTCGCCTCCAAAAATATCTCTCAGAGTGTGGTGTCTGTTCACGCCGACACGCAGAAGAAGCCATCAAAAATGGTGAGGTTATCGTGAATGGTATAGTTGCCCATATAGGACAATCTATCGATCCAGAAGTCGACAAAATAGAGTTTTCAGGGAAGCTCGTTCATAGAAGTGAGGCACTTGTCTACTATGCCATGAATAAGCCTCGAGGTATCGAGACGACCTGCGCTCAAAAAGATGGCAAAAGCATTGTCGACATCATCGACACCAAGACAAGAGTTTTCCCTATAGGTCGTCTGGACAAGGATTCGAGTGGTCTCATCCTCCTCACCAATGATGGTCGTCTGACACATCGACTTCTTCATCCATCATTTGAACACGAAAAAGAATACCTCGTGACCACCTATGGAAAGATAGATGATATATCTCTGAAGCAGATGAGCCAAGGTGTACGCTATACGATTACAGAAGGACCTCGAACTTCGTCATGATCGACACGTCTGCCCACCGGCAGGGCAGGCTCGCCATCCCAGAGACTCATAAATTCAAAAACCTCTCCTGTTGCCAAGAAATTTGTTCAAACTCAGCCTTGTGAAATAAAAAGAGTCAGTTCCGATACTTTTCGTATCATCCTCAAAGAAGGAAAAAACCGACAGATTCGTCGTATGGTCGAGGCCTGTGGCCATCAGGTCAAAAAGCTCAAACGCATCCGTATCGAGCATATCATGCTCGGAGAGATGCCCGATGGTGCTTATCGTGAGCTCAAAAGAGGTGAGCGAGAAGAGCTGCTCCGACGAGGAGCTCTCCCACTTGTGGATTTTACTCCTATTTCTGGAGAAGTGATACATGGTGATGGACGAGGTCATAGTATAGGTTTTGCGACAGCAAATATTGTTTTTCCACCAGGTATCATCCCAGATAAGACCTTTACCTGTCGCGTGACAATCGACGGAGAGATATTTCTCTGAGCCGGTTCGTATCAACCAAAAAAATGACACTTCGAAGTCCATATCATCGATTTTGATCGAGATATCTACGGGAAGAATATTCACATCGATATTATGGACATCATCCGTGATAATCGACCATTTGGATCTGTCGACGAACTCAAAAATCAGATCACAAAAGATGTCAATCATGTCCGCGCACACTGGCAGAGCCTCCTCCATAATCCAGAGGAGAAAGCGAGCAAGAGGAAGTAAGACTTGTGTATTCACCTGGATCCGGACTTTCGTCGGGGATGATCAAATCAACTCTGTATGAAAGCATGAAAATCTAGGAAATTTGTCTGAAAATGCTTTGATTTCCACCGTGTTAAAGTATACTCCCATTATTACGGTACATTTATCAAGAAATAACAATTCAATACCCGCCTATGGCTCGTATAGCCCTTCTCCATCCACAATGTGCACGTCTCGGAGGTGCTATAAAAATGGTACTTTTGACTGCTCATGCACTTCAAAAACAGTGACACGAAGTCGAAGTATATACTTTTGAACACGATCATAGATGTTTTCCAGAGTTACAAAAAAATATTCCCATCATTGTCATAAAAAATACCGCCCCAGGAATACTCCAAAAACCTCTTCAAATAGGGATATTGGCATATAAACTTCGACATGTCGACATGATTATCGCCAACAATCCACCGATGCAGATCGTGGCAGCTCTTACAAAGCTTTTTGTTCCACGTATTCGGACTCTCTGGTGGCATCATCATGCTCCGTGGTACTATGGTAGTCTCAAGCCCGCTATTCTTGCCAAAGCAATATTTGAAAAATTTTTTATTTTACCATTTATCGATGACATGGTGGCAACGAGCTATTATGTCGCCGATATCATCAGAGCTTATTGTGGCCGAGTATCTCATGTCATCCATCCTGTCCTCGATACTATCCCCGAAAAAATAACACCCATAAAGTCCAGGCAAGATACAATAACACTCTTCACGCATGGGCGTCTCGAAGAGTGAAAATGACTCGACATGATAGTGCGCATATATGAAAAGATGCATAATAAAAATCCAAATGTTCATCTCATAGTCTCTGGTATGGGTAAATTAGAGACTTTTTTGCGTGAAAAATGAATTACAGTGATTCCTTTTGACTCAAAACATACTTTTCGCGACATTATGTCTGGTACATATGGACATGTTTTGGGGATATATTGTTCCTCCATAGATGCCTTTGGTATGGCATCTCTCGAGGCACAGATAGTGGGCATGTCGACACTCATTCTCGACAAGGGTGGCGCAGGAGAGACAATCGTGTCAGAAGATGACGATTCACTTGTCTGACATCTTGTCGACTCAGAAGATGAGCTTTGCTCTCGCATACAGTATTACATAGACCATAAAAAATTTCAGAAAAATATGTCAATTGTGAATTTTTCTCATCACAGAGACTATTTTAATCCAGACAGATTATCCCATGATTTGCTTATATTGATGAGCAAAAACAAGGTACAATAGTTGTATGTTTTCTGTGTGTGAATTGTGAAGAGTGAGTGAATTACCCTGTCTACCACTTGAAACCTATTCATATTGGACTATTATCTGCCCACGATTGTTCGTGTACATCTCCCTCGTTTTTCACTCTTGCTCAGTTTCGACATATTTTCTTGTGTCTTTGACACATGACGAAGTTGTCGAGTTGACTTGGCTCGTAGATCGAAGAGGGTCACGACTCCACTTTTGAGAAACTAAAAGATGCATCAAAGATATCCAGACTGAATACGCTAACCACATAGTGTTATTCTCTCAAATCTTTTTATCGTATGTTGTTTCTTTTTTTCTTCTCTCTATTTGGAGAAGTCCGATGTCCCCGTCCAATTCTATTTTTTATCCTTTTTACTTATGCGTCAGATCCTTCGACAAATCGTCGCAGTTCTCGCGTTTGCTGGAATCACTATGAGCATCGCTCCTAGTACTTTCGCTGCAACATACAATGACTTGTCTGCTGCAAACAAACTCGCTACTGCAGGAATCGTCGTCGATCATTCAGCAAATCCTGCTGAGTATCGACTCGCTGATAACGTTCTCCGTCAGGAGGCTATCGGTGTTGCTGGTAAAGTGTCTGGTATCATCCCAAACACTCCAGTTTCTTCATACTCTTGTATGAATAAATTCAGTGATATTTCAGAAGCTTGGGTTTGCCGAGCTGCTGAACTCGGAGTTCAGGCTGGTCTTGTTAATGGTAACAACACTAAGTTCCGACCTCGAGACAACGTATCACGATATGAGGCTCTTCTCTGGGCTATCAAATCAAATGGTATCTCTATCTCTGATACTTCTGTATCAGGTGTAGTAGCTCGTGCTATCGAAACACAAATCCTCTCAGCTTCTGTTAACGCTACTGTTGCCGCTACACGTGGTGAAGTATTCCGTTACAACGCTTACGCTATGGATTACAAAGCTGCTAACTCAAATGGTAATGGTAACAACGACATTCTTTGTCTCCTCGATCCTTCATTCTGTGGTAACAATGGAGGTACAGTAGTCAATGGTAATGTTACTGTTGGTACTTCTGCTGCAAACCCAGGCGTTATGACTATCGCTACAGGAACAGCTCACAACACTGTCTTGGCATTCAACGTGTCAAACAGCTCTTCTGCTGCTGCTAATGTAACAGGTCTCCGTTTGACTAAGACAGGTTACTTCTCTACGACAAACGTCTCAGGCATCTCAGTATTTGATGCTAATGGTGTTCGTCATGGAAATGTCGTTACTACTCTTGGTTCAAATGGTGTTGCTATCATGACATTCCCTACAGAGCCTATCCAAGTAGCTGCAGGTCAAACTGTGACTATCTTCGTCAAGGCTAACCTCTCTGGTACATCTTCTGGTACTATTGGCTTCAATGTCAATTCTGCTTCTGATGTCACTATCTCAGGTGGTACTGTCGGTGGCTCATTCCCAATCGTAGGTAACCTCCACAACATCGTCAATGGTGCTGGTACTATCGGTACTGTCACTCTCGATGAAATGGCTGTTAACTCTTCTGGTGCTACTTACAATGCAGATCCAGTAGCTTCTCAGGAAATCGCTAAATTCCAGGTTCGTGAGACATCAAGCAATGAAGACGTCGTCCTCACTGGTTTGACTCTCTGGAACAATGGTAATGCTTCTGCTACTGACTACAAGGATGTTCAACTCGTTGACCAGACTGGTGCTGTTGTTGCTACGGCTCAACCATCAGGACAGGTTGTCAAGTTCGTTCTTACTACTCCTTATACTATTACTAAGGGTCAGACAAAGAACTTCACTGTTCGTGCTACGATCGTCAATGGTGCTTCTCGTACTATCCAGTTCACAGTCTACAACGACTATGACCTCTACGTAAGAGGTGTCAGCACAGGAGCTACTCTCCTCGCTACTGCTGGTACTACTGATACATCATTCCCAATCGGAGACACTAGCTCTAGCTACAACAAAGTAACTATTGGTTCTGGTTCTCTCATCTTCAACCGTGCTGTTGACTCTGCGTCTACTGCGGTTACTCCTGGTGCCACAGATGTAGTTCTCGCGAAATACACTGCTAAACCAGTTGGTGAAGATATGGAACTTCGAACAGTTAACTTCGGTATCCAACAGGATACAGGTGCTGTAGCTCTTACAGGTACTGTATTCGTCAAGGTTAACGGTGCTGTAGTTTACTCTGCTGCTGCAAATACTACTAACTTCCCAGTTGCTGGTACTGCTTCATCTCGTACACTCTCATCTTACCCTATCCTCACTGCAGGTGTAGAAAACACTATTGAAGTTATTGCTTCAATCAGCTCTTCTGCTACAGCAGCTGATGCATACAAGGTTAAAGCATTCGACATCACATCTACAAAACGACTTATCTCAAATGATATCGTCGACCCATCAGTTTCTACACAGGACGGATTCAACCGAACTGTTAAAGCTGCTGCTATCAAGGCTACAACTCTCGCAACTCCAGTTGCTGGCTCTATTGTTCCTGGTACAAATGGTGTCAAACTCGCAAGCTTTGAATTCAATGCTGAGGCTTCAGGTGAAGATGTCCGTGTTACAGCTGTTACTGTCACTGATACAAAGGGAGCTTCTGCTGTCTACGCAGACATCTCTAATCTCGTAATGAAGGATGCATCTGGTACTCAACTTACCACATCTTCTTCTACAGCGACAAATGCTAACACTGTTACATTTACATTCACAAACCCTATCATTGTCAGCCGTTCTGCTACTACTGTTGTCAACCTCTTTGGTGATATCAGAAGCAGTGCTACATCTGGAAACACTTCTGCATATGCTCATACATATAACATCAATGCTTCTGGTGATGTAACTGCTACAGGCAAAGACACTGGTAACACTATTGCGACTCCTACTGTTTCTGGTTCAGGCCAGGCTCAGAGAATCGTTTCTGGTGGTAACCTCAATGTCGCTACTGATTCAGGTGCTGGTAAAACACCTTCACTTGCTCAGATTGTTCCAATCAACTCTGTAGATGGAGTCTATCTCGCTGCTCGCTTCTCATCTCAATTTGAAGCTCAGAAGATCACATCTCTCACTCTCAAAGCTACTGGTACAGCTCTCGTACAGAACAACCTCAAGAACATCCGTCTCTACGCACAATCTGGTACTGGTCCACTCCTCGGATCTACTGCTGCATTTGCTACGACAAATCAGTTCTCTAGCTGTTCTTCAAACGTATGTTCATACACATGGACTGCAACAGACAACCTCCTCCCTGCTGTTATCGACCCTTCTTCTCCTATGACTATCTTCGTCAAAGCTGATATTCAAGGTGAGAACGTTGCTAAACTCGGAAATGACTTCTACTTCTCTATCACAAATGATGGTACAGATGTAGTTGCTAAGGGTGCTGTTTCTTCTACTGCTCCTACATACGACAGCAACACTGCTGGTAATTCTTCTGCTAAGTCATATATCAACCCATTCAATGTCGTAGTGACAGGTGAATCACCAACAAATGGTTCAAATACGCTCTCATCTGTGGGTGCTGGTACTCAGCTTGCTCGATTCAAAGTCACAAACAATGGTTCTGCTCAAGTAACATTGACACACGCTAAGTTTACTGACTCTGGCTCACACACTGGTACTTCTGCTCGATATACTGTCTATGCATCAAGTGAAAACTCAAATGACTACACAGCTAACTCTCTTGAAGTTTCTTCAACAGACTCTGTAGACTATGGTTCTCTCACTTCTTCAGTGACAATCAACGGTGGATCTTACCGATACATCACTGTTGCTATCACGACAGTTACATCAGTTGCTTCAGGAGACACATTCTCTCTCTCTATCGCAAGTCTTGGTGATCTCAAGTACTCTGTTACTGAGTCAGCTCTCGGCTACGATGCTAACCAGGATAATGATCAGGGTGACACGGTTTCATCTCTCTACGTAGATGGTAAACCTGCTCTCGGAACTATCCAGAAGCAATAATTAGTCTCGGTCTCAGGACCTAGATGAACACATCTGATGAAATGTATAACATCATCCAAAAACCCCCAACCGCAAGGCTGGGGGTTTTTCGTTGCATTGTTTTTTTTGTCAAAAACATACAATGAAAATATGAGAAAAATACAACACAAACAGCATCATGTTCGACTAGCCCTTTTTGTACTCATTGTAGGAGCATTTTTATTCTGGGCGTATGGTTATTTTTCAAACCAAATAGTGTATCCTGCTACCACACTACACGATGGTAAATCGTATCTCGATGGTGCGTGACAACAAGAAGCCAAGAAAAACCTCACAGAAACACAGAAACTCTATGAGACCTACAATGCTTCTACAAGCGTTTTCACGCGCGTGGGAACCCTCACACGTATATATGGCTATCAGGATAGTCTCGGACTCTACCTCGATGCCAAGAAAACACTCGAATCTATCTTGGCGCTTCAGACGAGCTCCAACACCCTCCGAACGTATGCCCTCCTTCTGTGGAAAATGTGAGCACCAAAAGAAGCCATGGAAGCTATTGATCAGGCCATCACACTGACACCGACACTCCCAGATCTCTGGAATACGAAGATCGACTTTCTCCGCGTTCTCTATAAGAACAACCTCAAGTATCTCGAACCTACGTATCGAGACGCTCTCAAGAAAACCCAAGATAATATAGATATCGTCGGGGGATATGCTCATTATCTCGAACAGATGGGCAAGAAAACAGAATCCATCAAATACTATAAGAAGGCTATAGATATGAATCTGCAAGGGAAGTATGAGTATCAGGATGCTATTAATCGTCAACAATAATCCATGACGCTTTCTTTTTTAAAACGTACATTTTTGGGCATTTTGATATGTACTCAGATGTTCTTCTGTGCCTCAGCTCTGGAAGAAACCACCGGTAGTATACATCTAGATTTTTATCCTCTTTTTTCTGTCGTCGTAGGGGATAAGCTCTATGCGGCCGATGGTGTCGGGAATACTGTATCGGTGATTGATCTGACAAAAAATATACTTACAAAAACTATTCTCGTCGGTCAGGCTCCGAGTGGGGGCATATTAATTGGCACGACTTTGTATGTTGCCAATACTCAAAGCGGAACCGTCTCTGTCATCGATACTACGACTGACATAGTCAAAAAAACTATCACAGTAGAACGAGGACCAAAGTATATGACAGCTGCTGGTACCAATCTCTATGTCGCGAATACTCTCGGAGACTCCGTGTCGATCATCGACACTTCTACGCAATCGTATGTGAGGACTATTCCTGTAGGCTCTGGACCAACACAGATGGTGTATCTCCTGGGGAAGCTCTATGTCGCAAACTCTACGAGCACCAGTATTTCATCCATAAATACTTCCAAACTTCTAGCCACTATATCGACAGGATTAAACCCAGTTTCATTTACAACGCTTGCGAATAGGTACCTCTATGTCGTCAATTCTAAAAATAAGAATGTCACTGTTATAGATGCTGCTGATACTACTTCAGTGCAAATATCAGAACCAAAAACACAAATTACCGTCGGGAACGGTCCGTCGGGCTTAGTACTCGTTGGCAAGAAAATCTATGTCACCAATACAGATGATGGTACTGTCTCAGTCATCGACACCACGAACAATACCGTTACAAAAACTCTCTCTGTCGGAGAAAAACCATCGGCAATAGTAGCTCTCGGTACGAGCGTCTTTGTTACTAATTCTGGTGTCGACACAGTCTCGATGATCGACACTACCACTGATGTAGTCAAGCAAACGATCAAAGTGGGCACATCGCCTATATCTATGACAGTAAGTGGTACAAAAGTCTATGTGCAAAATAAAGACTCAAAAGACATTTCTATTATTTACACAGGCACACCACTGTTGAAATCCTTCTCTACAGACACGCCAGACGGTACGTATCGTGACGGCGCCATCATGAATATAGTAGCCTCTTTTGATCAAAAATTGGCTTCCGGTTCTACTATGACTCTATTGCTTAATAACGGAGTGGAACTCGTTCTGGACAGCATCAATGATCAACAGTTATCTGCTAATTATACCGTGTGACCCGGCGATGATATCGGAGACCTAACTGTGCGTGTTATCAAAAATGCAAATATCATCGGCGTATCTGGTATCAAAGTACTGACAAATTCTTATATAATACCCGTCAAAAAAAATATCGGCGATACTAAAAATATCATCATTGTCACGAGTCATCCAGCGCTCAATTGTTCTCTCACCGGAGACAAGCTCTATAGAAAGTGTGACAATGGTGTCTATACGACAGGCATAACAAGTATCATCGACAATCTCATCTGTGAAGGATTCATAACCAAACAAGCATCTCAGCCGAATTATCGCCCCATGAAGCCCCTTTCTCGGATAGAAGCTCTCGATATAGCCGTCAAAATGCTTCGTGTCACTCCGGCAAGTCCAGTTGACTATAAACACGTGTTTATTGATATACCTGACGATGCTAAGAGTCCACTTCAGGGCATTGTTGAAACATGACTTCAAAACAACATTATTAGTTCAGCCAATACACGTTTTGAACCTCAGAAAAAAATATCACGTGCCGAGGCCTATACTATGGTTCTCAAAGCAGTTTGTTTTCCTCTCGGAGACGGCACTGAATGGAAAAGTGTTCTTTATGACCCAATCGAGAAAGCTGGCATGACGAGTCTCACTTGGGAAAAATTTAAGCCCAATCAACGAATACTTCGAAAAGAACTTTTTACACTCGTATCTCGGGCAGCCGATTGGGCGAATACAACAGGAGGATGTATGCCACAGATTTGCGCGAAGAAATAATCTTTCAGCAACTTTTTTATGGTGCCTCATTTCTACTTTGCAGTTTTGCATAGTCTCGGATTCACGCAGAAAAAACTCCGTGCCTTGACACCCGAAACTGCTCAAAGATGTTATGAAAATCTCTCTATTTCTTCGCTTGTAGAAGCGGGTTATACAGTAGACAATGCAGGTCGTATTCTAGACAAAAAGACGGTAAAATTTGTCGAAGATGTCTACAATACTATCACACTAAATAATATTCGAGTCGTCCACATCGATGACCCTGACTACCCATCTCTCCTCGCCACTATACCAAATGCTCCAACGATTCTCTATGTCCGGTGACCGCTCCCGACCAATGATGCCCTCATCTCTGTCGTTGGTTCTCGGAAGCATTCACAATATGCTCATGACGCCCTCGGTAAAATACTTCCAGATCTTATCCGTTCTGGATATGGTATCGTGAGTGGAGGTGCCTACGGCATAGATACCGTCGCCCATGAGATAGCCCTCAAAAATAAAGGCTACACAGCAGTTGTTTTTGGTTCTGGTATTGATGTGTTTTATCCCCCCTCTAATCGTCGTCTGTTCGAAGAAATAATTAATTCCGGAGGGGCTCTGATATCGCAATTCCCGATTCATACTCTGGCGGAGCCCTATAATTTTCCTATTCGAAATGAGGTGGTCGCCAGTATGAGTCGATGAACTCTCATCGCAGAAGCGGGCGAGGATTCTGGCACTCTCATTACTGCGCGCCTGGCACTCGAGGCGAACAGAGAGGTATTTGTCATACCATCTGATATAACCCGCATATCTGCTCTCGGGAGTAACCGTCTCATTCGTGATGGTCTGGGGAAGCTCATCACAGATGTAGTAGATATACTGGGCGAGTATCAGGTAGTTGATCGACAGATGTCTCTCTTGTCCCAGAGGCCTCTATTTTCTGATCCTATTCAAGAATCTCTTTATGATTTACTTTGTATGGATTCACTTGGAATTGATATGATCACTGAAAGGCTTCAATTGGAACCAGTGGTGGTCATAAATGCCCTTTCTCTCATGGAAATAGATGGAATAGTGATGAGCCAGGGTGGCGTATATAAAATTATTTAGCGTTCTTTATTTTATTTTCACACGCTTCAAAGAGATCGAGTTCGGACACAAAGGCATTCTGGGTAGTCGACAGATTGTCGACATTGGATCTGATATTTTGTCTATAATAACTAAATTCTATGAGCTGATCAGTGAGATTTTGACAGACAGGGATACGTTTTGCTAGAGCACTTCAGAATATCTTTTTATAGTACGATAAGAGGCATTCTTGTCGGAGCCAATCTGATTTATTCATGTGAGCAATGCTTGTGCTGTCGACTATGATCCTGTCTGCACCACATTCATTCCGGGCACTCATATGAGAGTTCATATAATCATAAAAGCATTTGTCCTGTAGATAGTTTGGTTTTCATTGAGTAGGGTCTTCGTGTATCTTGGCACATTGTCCGGGGTCATGTCTGCGGTTACTGTCATACACATACCATCGATACTCTATACTTCTATACCAGGCAGCCACACCTCCGCCCATTTCTAGTATGACATGAGCTGTTACCCACAGAAGGAGACAACCAATGAATACAAGAAATAATTTTTTCATGGATTATGTCAAAGAAGATACAATTTTATCTTGAATCATTTTCATATTTTCTGATGTTTCTGTGTGAGCTTTTTCTGGGTTGAGATCACCGAGCTGAAAGAGTGGTATGAGATGAAGATGCATGTGATCTTTGACTCCCAAGCCCTCGACACTAAAACCGACACGCTCACAGTTTGTGGCCTTTTTTATGGCAGGAGCGATGATATTTTTGGCTGTCAGCATCAGTTCTGAGAGAGTATCATCAGACATATTGAGGATATCACCTATTTCCTCTTTTGGTACGACTAAGACGTGCCCGAGCTGAATCGGATGAATATCGAGAAAAGCATAAATTTTTTCGTCCTCATATATTTTATAAGAGGGTATGTCACCAGCGATAATTTTACTAAAGATAGATGTCATAATTTTATTATAAGAGTAACTCTCTGAAATCAAACAAAGGAGAATTAGTTTAGTACTAAAATATTTTTATTTCTCCCAAAAATTATTTCATTTTTCCCTCTTTCACAAAAAGTTTATAGAGTACTGGAACGATAAAGAGTTTCAGTATTCCGGAAGTCGTCAGACCAGCAACCAGCGTAATCGCGAGCGATTGCCATGTGCCCGGAACGAGAGCAAGCGGAATATTTCCCATGATAGTCGTAAATGATGTCAGGAATATCGGTTCAAAACGTGCTCGTCCTGCATCGAGGATGGCATCATCGATAGACAGGCCTGATTTTCGATTGAGGTTGATCTTGTCTATCAAAACTATGGAATTGTTCACCACGATACCAAAAAGAGCTACCAGGCCTATCAACGATGGAAATGAGAGGGTGTTGTGGGTGAGAGTCAAACCAAAGAAGACACCGATAAGAGAAAGCGGAATAGGAGCAAGGATGAGAACAGCTTGTTTGTAGGAATTGAACTGCATAACGATAGTGCCGACAATAAAGAGAAGCCCAAAACACATAGCGACGAGGAGGGATTGGATGGACTTGGCATTTTCATCATTGACACCACCGATGATGAATTGGTACCCTTTGAGATTTTTTGCTACACTGGCTTGATAGTCTTTGCTTCTTGTGTTGAATTCTTTCAAGAGACCACCAGCATTTGTCGTCGCATCAGCTCCGACGGTTAAGCTGACCGTACGTTTTTGATCAATACGCGTGATAGAGCTCACAGAAGATTCAAGCGAGTTTTTCATGAGATCACCCAAAAAAACATACTGCCCTTTTTGATTTTTTATTTTGAGACCTTTGATCTTCGACAGAGTGTCTACTGATTGTCTATCATACCATGCACGAACCACTATTTCATCGGATCATTTGAAAACTTTTGTCACGTCGATACCGTCGATCGCCATTTTCAAAAATAATGCTACCTGAGAAGCAGAAAGACCATTTATCTGGAGTTTCTGGGTATCAAATTCAAAACTAAATTCTAGAGGTGTCGACTGGACAGAAGTGGCGACATTGACAGCGCCTGGTATGGTCTCGGCGATTGATTTTATATCTTTGAGAATTTTATTCAGCTTATGCGCATCATCACCTGTGACACGGACTTCGAGATCGGCACCAGCTGGAGGGCCTCATTTGAGTTCGACGACAGTGAGTTTTACCCCGGGAATTTGTATTTTTTTTAGAGATGCTCTCAATCGATCAGCAAAGTGTGAGGAGGTCTCGGAGCGGTCTTCATCTTTTTTCTTGAGATTGATAGTGATGTTGGCGAGATTGGTCGATGAGCCTGACCCTCCAGCACGGATATTCCCTGTCGCAGCTGCACTTCCGACAGTAGTCGTAAAGCTTCGCACGATCTCAGGATCTTCTTTCCGGAGAAGATTTTCTACTTGTGCAATCTGAGCGTCTGTTACTTCTAATTTTTGACCTGGCTCTGCTTCGAGATTCACATAGACGATATCCTGGTTATCAGCTGGGAAAAACTCTGTCCTCAGAAGCCCTATAATTGGAAATGAAACTGAGACAAAAAAGAGACCAACGACAGCCCCGAGAAATCTCCACAGTCGTCCGCGAGAAGCGAGAAGATACGCAAGAAAATTTTCATATTTTACGATCAGTGGTTCAAAAGAGACAAACCTTTTTGTCCAAAAAGTTTCTTTTTCATTCTTTCCATGCTTATGAGAGTTGTCACCCTGAAAAAAGAGCGTCAGAGATGGTACTATGGTAAGTGATAGAACGAGCGAGACGAGCAGTGTCGTCATGATGACAAATGGGATCGAGAAAATAAACTTTCCAATAATACCGGTCATAAAAAGCATCGCGGCAAATATCCACGTGGTCGTCAGTGTTGTCGAAATATCTGGCCATTTCAAATCTCTGAGTGCCAGGAGCATCGCCTGTCGGGCTGTAAACTTGTTTGATTTATAATATTGATCAAATCCTGTCACTATCAAAATAGCATCATCGACGAGGAGACCGAGCGACAGAACGAGAGAAAAAAGAGAGAGAAAATTCAGCGTCTGCCCAGCGAGCTTGAGAACAACGAAGGTCAAAAGAAATACGATTGGTATAGTAAGAGTTGGTACAAATGCTTCCTTGAGACCGATGAAGAGAAAGAGGGTTCCACAGACGAGTACCAGAGTAATAGCAAAATCTCTCGTTAAGCCACTGAGATCACTCCGTATCTGCTCTGACAAGTCCATCGTGGTATTGACACGAACCTCATCTGGTATGATTTTGCTGGCTTGGAGTTCTCTGATTTTCTCTTGTCATGCATCGACGAGATCAATGATAGATCCTCCTGATTTTTTTATCACTGAGAGTGTGACTGCCGGGACTGGTTCTCCTCCACGAAGAGAGAGGCGTGACCGTGTCTCTCGCTTCTTTGTTGCTTCTTGAACATCAGCCACATCGCGGAGAAATATGACACCAGGATCGCCAATATTTGCCACGGCTATATCACGTAGTCGTTGGACACTGTAAAAACGATTGTCGACATTCATGGTATGTTTGTATTTGTCGACCACATAATCTCCTATTGGAAGAGTCGTATTGGTGGATTGAATAGTTTGATTGATCTGTTCAGGAGTGAGTCAGTACATTTCTAGTTTTTTGGGATCGTAGGTGATACTAAATTCTATCTCATCTCATCCCGTGATATTTACGCTGGAGACGTTTGGTATTTTTTCTATTTCTTCTTTTATGTCTTTAGCAATTTCATTGAGCTCTAGCGGTGTTTTGTTCCCAGCAAGTGAAAAAACCCAGATAGGAGTATCACGAAAATTGAGCTCTTTCACTGAGGGTTCTTTTGCGGATTCGGGGAAATCTTTCTTTGCCAAATCTACTTGTTCTTTGACATCTTGAAGAGCTTTTTTCATGTCGACACCTGTCTTGAACTGGAGTGTGACACTGGCGAAACTATTCTGGGACGTCGACGTCATTTTGTCTATGTCTTTTACTTTACTGACATTTTTTTCTATTTTTTTGACGATGAGATCTTCGACACTTTCCGGACTTGCACCAGGGAGGGCCACATTGATAGAGATGATTCATAGATCGACTTCTGGCGTGCTCTCGAGCGGGAGAGACTTGAGCGCGATGATGCCCGCTACCACAAATACCAGAATAAAAAGTAGTATTACTCGAAACTTATCTGTAAAAAATGTAAACCAGGATTTTTCTAATTCTGGATCATAGGTGAGCTTGGATATATATTTATTATCAGAGGACATAGTGGAAATTTAGAGAGACTTTTCTTCTTCTGGTAGGAGTTTTGGTACAGTTTTTGGGACTTGAATTGTGGTGGAGGGTGTTTCTTCTTCATATGTCGCTTCTTCGACATAATCGCCATCTTCGACATTGAGAGTGCCGACGGAGACAATGATCTCACCTATTTTGAGTCCTTCCACGATAGTGACGCTTGTCTCATTTGTCGCTCATATCTTGACTTCACGCTCATGGACAGTGCCAGCATGAGGATCGTTTTCATCAGGCGTCAGCACGTAGACAGCGTAGGTTTCTTGTCCGAGATTTTTCAGAGCAGAAAAAGGTACTACGATATCTTTTTTGGCATCTTTTTGGTCCTTTTTGGCATTGTTTGTGACAATCACATCTACGATATCCCCCAGGGCTACATCGGGATGTACCTTCGGGAGGCTTATTTCCGCTTTGTAGAGATGGGTTATAGGATCTGGCCCTGCGGAGAGACTCTTGAGTTTGCCTGTGACTGTCTGTCCATGGATGATAAGGGGTATTTCTTGGGTCACGTGCAGGTATTTTTGTTGTTCGGCGGTCATCTCAGTTTTGACAATGAATGTCGAAGTATCACCGATGGTAAAGAGGGACATCCCCGGTGTTACGAGAGATCCAGTCTCTGTGTTTTTGGCTATGATGACACCAGAAAATGGTGCTACGACAGAGAGTCTGGCGAGATTCCCTTCTGCATTATCATATTTTATGTTTGCAGAGACGAGCGACTGTTCGATTTGTAGGAGATTGATATCGCGGGTTTTCACAGCGGTGTCATAGGATTTCTTTGCGAGCTCAAGTGTGGATTTTGCGTTACTTTCTGTTGTAGCGGCTGCTTGTTCTTTTGCACTCCTTTCTTTTTCATATGTTGCGAGGAAAGACTGCGCTGTATTCACGAACGTGACGAGCCCTGTTGAGATAGTATTGTACTGTGTCTGATATCCTGTGACAAGGGTTTTCTGAGATGCGAGTGTCGTCGGTGTGAAGCTCGAAGCATCAGTTTGGCTGTTATTGAGTACTACTTGGACATCACTTAATACCTTACTGGCGAGAGTATATACTCTCTGCAGTTCTGTGACACGATCGACGAGTGGAAGTTTTGTATCAGGTTTCCAGTTCCTATATTCCAGAAGACTCGAAAGAGAATTGACAGCATCATTTTTTTTCTGAGGATCAGTCACGGAGAGGAGATATTCATAGCTGTCATTGGCTCATTTTTTTGCATCTGTGACGCCTATAATTGTATCAGCAGTATCGATGACATTGGCGAGAAATGATTGAAAAATCTGGAGCTGATTTGAGTAGCTTGTTTCATATCCTTGGAGTGTTTTTTCTTGAGCAGTGATATAGTTTTCGAGATCGAGCTTTGCCTTTGAAATAGAAGTACTATCTTTACTCGGCTTGAGCACCGCTGCATCATAATCCTTTTGAGCCTTTTCGTATGCTATGCGAGCACTTTCGACCGCTTGGTCCAAAGAAGCGAGACTATTTTCTTGTGATAACTGAGCTGTTTTGACCCCTATCGAAGCCTCGCGAACACCATTATTGGCTGTACCATATGTATCCTGTATCTGAGCGATGGTTTCCCCTGCGAGTACTGCATCACCGCTATTGACTGATATGAGCCCCATAAACCCAGTTGTTTGAGTACTGAGGGATACCTCTTTTTGAGCTGAAATCTTTCAAGTGATATGAACCTGTTCTGCAAAAAGACTCTCCCCTACTATGGTCGTTTCAACGATTTTTCACTCCTTTTCTGGGGTAGCCACTGGGGATACTTCCTTTGACGAGCTGAGCATGTTTTTGATGATGAGGAGAACAAGCACCAAAAAGGCGGTAATGATAAGTTTCTTTTTCATAGAATTATTTAAGAGCGTTGATATGTATATCACGTATCATCTGAAGTGACGTAGTGACACTTTCGAGAGGTATTTCACTGATTTTTTTAGAAAATTCGGGGATATGTTTTCGCATCATTGTCTCTATTTCATCGTGTTTTTTTTGCCCCAGTTTTGTCAGGGCGATCTGTTTTTTTCGGCGATCAGAAGGGTCTTCTCGGCGAGAGACATATCCAGCCTCTATCATACGATCGATGACGCCAGAGAGATTGCCACGAGTCGTATGGTGATCACACCAGAGATCTGTCATCGTGTCCACGGTTCCGCCCTTTGCTATGAGTTGTTTGATGATGCCAAACTGGATCATCGTGATGTCGCTCTTTGCGAAAAATACTTTTTCTACAAAGAGATGAACGGCATGGCTTGCCTCCATCAGGGATTTAAAAAAATCCATGACCTGATTTTCAGTTGGTGAAGATTTTTTTGTGAAAAACATATTGTTTTAGTAGTGAATAGTTTATATATAAACTATATTTTGCAAGCATTTTTATTCTTTATTATGAATAGAAATATTTTGAAAAAACTACGAGCAATATGGTCCTTTATTCAGCTATTCTTTGTACTTTTTCAAGCATTTTCTGACATTCTTCTGGAGTCCGCTTTCTCATCCTATCAAAAACGGTGTAGCTTTTTATTTTGACGCCACACCAACCGAGAGTTCCTATCTGGAGTATGACTCGGAGAGGATTGCCAATCAGCCAATACATCCATCCGATAGCATCACACGTGCAGAATATACGTGCTGTTTTCCCTGTCAGGAGTTTTTTTGGAAACATCTTTCCGTGCATATATTGATAAGCAAAACCCCCAGTGAGTACTGCATCAAAGAAATTTTTCAAAATAGCGGGCATATTGACCCACCAAATAGGGAAGACAAAAACAAGCTCATCCGCGGCCGTGATTTTTGCTTGTATGGCTTTTTGAGTATCGCTCAATTGTTTGAGTTCAGATTTCTCTTCATAGTGGAGAAAGTCTAAGTGGATATCGCTCTTATAGAGATCGAGAATTTCGACAGAGTGACCATTTTTTTCTTTGGTTTCCTTGTATTTCTGTGCTATGGCATGAGTAAAGCCATGTGAGCTCGGATGAGCGGTGATGATAAGTGAGTGCATAAAAAAGCGTCAAAGAGAATTGACGCTAGTGTATGAATTTTTTATCGTAGAGCAATCTAGTTCTCCACGGCCTCCTCTGGACTTTCTTCTGCTAGGATTGTTCCGTCTCGAGCTATCAAGAGCTTATCGCCCACAAGCACCTGATTGCCCACATTTTTGTGATTTACAATCCAGTGGAGTTCAAATCCATCATCTCAGAGCATCACTTTTCTATGAGAGTGATAGGTGTTCCCATCGATATTTCCTTCACCATTTGCATTATCCCAGCCCTTTTCATCTACCTTATCCCATTGTTGCATTCATTGTAGTTTCTGTCGAACCTGGGCCACTTCCTCAGGTTTTATTTTTACGTAAATATGTCGAGGTTTTGTATTGGATTTAAAAACAGTGATAACAATTGTACCGTCTTCTTTGATATGCAGAAAATTTATATTTTGATTTGGCTGATATGATTCTGGTGGAATACTTGACCAAATCTTATTTTTACCAAGCTCACGAACGGTATGAGTATGGTCATTATTCACAGTAGGTGAGAGAAGCTCTGCTACCAGTGATGCACTCATGTTGGCTAATGTTCAAGTAGATAATCCTGGACAAGGCTCAGTGGGTGCAATAAATGCTGGAAAATTCATAAATTTAGATTAGTGTTATGCTATAATAATAATTTATAACATTTGTCAAATTTATAGAATAATTTTGAAAAGAGAACCATTGAGTCATGCTACGTGATTTGGTTGTGTGGTCATAATCGTCGTTGTATCTTCAAAGAGATGACAGAGAATCTCAGTATGGTCGGTGTCGAGTTCTGAGAGAACATCATCGAGGAGAAAGAGAGGTTTTTTCCCAGAGACTTCCAGGACATACTGACCAAGCAGACGAATAAAAGCGAGAAGCAGAATCTTATTTTCCCCACGAGAGAGTATGTATTTGGTCGACTGCCAACCAGCGTTTATCTCGACAGAAAATCCAATTTCATCGAGATGTGGACCAACGGTGGTTCGTCCGACAACGAGATCTCGTTCGGTGTAATCAGCGAGGAGTTTCAAAAACTGTTCTTTTGTGACGTCGTTCAAGGGGTGTCTTTCCAGGAGCTCTATTTTGACTGGTCCAGGGAGGTCGAGATGATTGAGAGATTGTTTCTGAAACCATGTGAAAAATTTCCTTCGTTCATGGATTACCTGTACAGCGTATTCTGCGAGAAGAGTGTTCCAAGAAGAGAGGTCTGATTTTGCCGCTTCTTTATCGAGAATGGCTTGGATAACTCTATTGCGAGACGTAAGTGCGGTGCGATAGTTTTTTTGGATTTTGTCATAGATAGGACTTGCGAAGACAAGCATTTCATCGAGGAAATTTCGTCGCTCACTCGGTTCTCCTGAGATGACGCGGAGATGATCACTCTGTATCCAAAAAGCTCGATAGGGCATCTTGTCTTCATACTTTGGCTTTGAGCAGGATTGCTCGCTCATATACCACTTTGGTGAGCGATTTTTCCCATCAAAAATAGACTGAAAAAGTATCTCTCCGAGCTCTAACCTCAGAGCCCAGACCCCCTTTGTGAAGGGGGATGGTACGTTGGAATTTAATAAGGGGGATTTTGAGCTAGAAAATCCTCAGTCCTCGACAAGCTCGGACGGCTCCTTTGCAAAGGAGCTCTTCTGTTCCCAACTCGTGTGATGTGGATTGCTCGCATTGATGAGGATGGAGAGTGCTTCACAGAGGGTTGATTTGCCAGAACCATTATTTCCGATGACAACCTGAAGAGACTCTTTTAATGCGAGAGTTGTATTTCAATAATGCTTGAATTGATAGAGGGAGAGATTCATTTTATGACAGCACAAAAGCTCTTCACCCGAGTTGTGTTAAAATTGCTGAAGCGTCTTCACTCGACATACTCGTCATTGCTAATTCCATAATAGCAGCAGTAGCGTGGGACACGAATTGATGTGATTCACCATGTTGCCATAAAAAGCCTCCAACTATTCGAGCCAATCTTTCGCCATGCTGCCTTCGAATACTATCCAACAAACCATCACAGAGAGCGGTGACATTTTCTTGAGAATTTTCGAGTAAATCAAGTATTTGTGTGACTTGTTCATCGGTTATCAGTGCCAAAAATTCCGCTCATTTTCCTATATGATGAGCATATCATAAGGATATACCTACCTTTGGATCATCTAGATTTGGATTATGTAAAAATGCTGGAGCATGTCTCCTCATCTGAGCTATGAGCTGTCTCTCGGGAGACATTGCCCCGTCGATATGTTCGACCATGTCACTCATTTCTACTCCCATATTTATATCTTAAGAGGCATGATAATATGTCGGAAATCTTCTTCATTCGTATTGAGACTGGTTCCCTGGATGAGAATAGGGGAGAGACTGGTCTCAAAACCTATACGAACATCATCACCTTCGACGACCTGGAGAGCGTCAATAAAATACGTCGCATTGAGACCGACTTGATCATTTCACTCTACTTCTGCTGGCACTTCTGTCTCACTCGCTCCGAGCTCTGTATCGCCAGAATCGAGGCGAATTACACCCGTACCTTCGAGTCACATTTTCACATTAAAATTGTTTTCTCGTGCGATAAGACTGACCTGACGGAGAGCCTGTATAAGCTTTGATCTGTCAGTGAGAGCATTGATACTTGTTGATTTTGGAAAGAAATTTCCATAGTCAGGAAAATGACCATTGAGAAGTCTCGAATAGAGAAGGACATTTTCGTAGACGAGCAGTACCTGATTATCCGCAAAGTAGATATCGACACTGACACCATCGGAGAGCGTCTTCATTATCTCATTGGCACTTCGAGCAGGGAGAATGATGGCGATTTTTTTATCGATGCCAGTATTGCAGTTGTAGCGATATTCTGAGAGTCGGAAGCTGTCTGTCGAAGCAAATGTGACATAATCAGAGTAGACCTGGATATAGACACCTGCGAGAGTTGGACGGATATTGCCACTTGCACAAGAAAAGAGCGTCTTTGAAAATGCGCGTTTTAAAATATCTGCTGAGATAGTAAATTTTGTATCACGTCGTGTGACTGGTATCATCGGAAATTCATCAGCACCGAGACCTTTGTAGCGCATTTTTTGTTTATTGGCTGTGAAATTCAGGGTATGACCAGTGTCTGTTTTTATCTTGAGACGAGTTGGATCGAGGAGGTTCAGGTATGACG
Organism: uncultured Candidatus Peribacteria bacterium; assembly: GCA_964456455.1. Taxonomy (GTDB): domain Bacteria; phylum Patescibacteriota; class Gracilibacteria; order BD1-5; family JAGOOR01; genus JAGOOR01. Next base: position 22,311 of record CAYVZT010000010.1, read on the forward strand.
CGAGAAAACGAAATGATACCGTGATGTCGCCAGGTTCTTTGATTTCGATGTCTTTTTCTATCGTATATTCTATGGCCATCTCGAGGTTATTTGCGATCACAGTGAGTTTTTCATTGGTTGCCCTGAGGAGCACGTTTTCGAGTATCGGCGTTGTCGGACTATTGACCACAGCGTGGGCTACAGTTTTAATCGCGGTAAATAGGGTATCCGAATCGAGTTCTATGTGCATAAGAGGGTATTACGTAAAAATCGAGAGAACAAGTATATGGTAGCTCCGGTCGGACTCGAACCGACATGAGTCGCCTCAATGGATTTTGAGTCCATCGTGTCTACCATTCCACCACGGAGCCATATCACTTGTTTGCATGCGGTTGCCTCATGGCTTCCATCACGGCACCAGGATATCGAAAAAGATGATTTTTGCAAAAAAGACTTATGAAAAAACTCCTCTTGTAAAAAGAGGAGTAAAAAATTTTATTTTATGAGCTTGAGGAGCAGATTTTTCAGTATTTCTCGTCCATGCTCCGTCATCACAGATTCGGGATGAAATTGGACTCCAAGCATCTTTTTCTCTGAACAGTGTATCATATCGATACTACCGTCAGGTTTCATCGTGATATCACATCCTTTTTTGAGACCAAAACCAGCAAAAGAATTATACTGCCCAACTTTTTCTGCTGTTCCGTCAGGCGCAATGATCACTTCTTTTTGAACCCCTTGGAGTGGTTGAGGGAGCTTTTTTACCTCCAATCCGAGATCTTGGCAGATGGCTTGGCATCCGAGACAAATCCCCAGAAGCGGAGTGTCTCATCGTCATGCGAGAATTTCTCTGAGACGATTCATCTTCGGGTCACTGATATCATTGATATCGCCTGGCCCACCACCAAAGACGAGGATATCTTCGTTTGGTTCATACTCATTATAGGACATGACCTGTACATCTGCTCCGAGTGATTGTATCATGACACCCAAAATATGAGCAAAATTATCATCAAAATTGATAACAGTGACCTTTTTACTCATGAGCTCTGGGGATGGTTCGAGGTTTTCTTGTTTTCTCAGGAGAAATGAATTTAGATGTGTATTTCTCTGCATCCTCATCCGTCGCTCAAGGACACGCGCGTAGGTGGGTGAGAGATGGAGGGGATTTGTTTCGGTTATTTCATGGGTCAATACTCTTCTGACGCCTGCGGATTTACTCCTCGTTTCTTCTGCTTCTGCAGAGGGATCAGAATCAAGGGTTATGCCAGCACCAGCTGATTGTGTGAGGGTGGCATTTCTATGGTCCAAGACAGCACCACGTATAGCAATAGCGGTGTCTATATTGCCACTGTTTTTGTAGATTCCAAAGACCCCACCATAGTATCCTCGTGATATCTCTTCGAGCTTCGCAATTATCTCACAAGCTCGATTAATAGGGCTTCCTGTGAGTGTCGGAGCGTTGAGAGTTTTCCTGAGTGCATCGATGACATGGGTACCCGAGACGACTTTCCCCGATATTCTGTATTCTGTGTGTATGACGGCTCCTGTTTCTCGCAGAAATGGTCACTCTATCTCTCCATGCGGACAAAATTCGGCAATAATTTTTGTCCCTTCATCGAGGAGCATGGCGAGTTCTTTTGCTTCTTTTTCATTGCGAAAAGCGAATTCTTCGAGTCGTTCTTCAAACGTTTCAGGACGACCAATCTTCATGGTTCCAGCAATGGGATTGGTGATTGCTCGACCATCTCGTATGGTCAGGTGACGCTCGGGACTCGCATAGAGATAGGATGCTTCAGAAGTGCGAAAAAGAGCTGTCATATAGGTCCCTTGTATCATGAGGAGTCGATAGAGCATCGCGAGAGAAGTTTTCTCAGCATTCATACCAGTAACAGGAGACATAAAATGACGCGCGAGAACAGTCTGGCAGATATCACCATCACGGATATGATTTTGGATTTCTCGGACTTTATCTGCATATATATCATCGTTCATGCTCGGAATTGATTCTCCGAGAGAAAAATAATTATCACCATGTTGTTGAAGAAGACGAGTTAATTTTTCTCTCGTCATGTATTGAACTGATGGCACATTAGAGACGAGAGCGAGTATCGGTTCATCACCGATAGCCGTCCGTCATGCTTCTTGCATGAGTCGAGAAGGAGCGAGAAATGTGACAACCTTTCCAGGAGTTTGCAGTGCTTTCATTTCTTCCAGTGTCGCAGCTCGTACGAGCTTTCCTGGGTAGATATGGGCATGATTGCCTTTGGCAATTATAGCGTAGTTTTCGCCTCTGAGTGAGGCGGGGAGTGAATTGTTTGGTTTCATAAATGTAAATTAAGATAAATAATGTATTACTACGGTGTGACAAAAGCGTCACAAAAAAGAGACTTCAAAAA
>CAYVZT010000011.1:0-24139 GCA_964456455.1 uncultured Candidatus Peribacteria bacterium
ACTTTTTTACCAATGCAAATATTTTTAGCACCAAAAGTGTTTAGGTGCTAATTTAGTATTTTAAAACCTATGGAACAGTATTTGCCAGAAGCAAGTGTTCAAAACTCTGTCACTCTTGCTTTCTGAGTCTTCACGGTATACTTTTTCTACATTTTTAACTTTTTCTTATGAAAAAAACTCTTGCCTCCCTCCTCTGTATTTCTCTATGTTCCAGTGTTTTCGGGTATTCAACCTGGGATGTGGGAACAGCAGATTATCTCGCAGAACATGGCATCATCAAGGATTATCGTCATGAAGTATCAGGATATCGTCTTGATGCGCAGATATCTCGTCAGGAAGTTGTCGGTATAGCTATGAAAATGGCTGGCAAAAATGCACCAGATGGCTACACGTGCCAGGGATATTTTTCTGATGCAAAGTTTGCTAAAAATCATCCAGATGCCTGGGTGTGCGCAAGTGTCGAGGCGGCAGCAGATGAGGGTATCGTCTCCCGTGCGAATACCAAGTTTCGACCAAAAGCAAACATTACCCGCATAGAAGCCCTCGCTATCATCATGAAAGCTGCGGGATATGAGATAACACCAAATGTAGATACAGGCTCAAATGGTAAATCTATCAGAGCACTCTATAGTGCAAAAATACCACAATGGCAAATCGATGTCATCGAATCAGCACACGTCAACGGTATCATCGATGCTTACACAGATAATTTTACTCCAGAGGAAGTTTTTATCCCAAATAAACCTGCGACCCGCAGTGATGTATTCGGTTTTGTATACCAAGTTCTCGTCAAAGAAGATGGGACAGCTTCGACTGATGCTCCGGGACAGAGCATCCTCAAAAATAATGGTGATGGTACCCAGACCTACAAGTCAGCATCAGGCGATTTTCAATTCACTTTCCCATCAAATCTCACTGTGACAGAAGAGGATGTCGCAAAATGAAATTATACAACTGCTATTGCTGGAGAGGGGGCGAGCACGAGCGGTGGAAATATCTATTTCGAAGTTTCACAGATCGATTGTGTAGATGTGTGTGTCGATCAATACGATACATTTTATGCAAATCTTAAATCTAATCTTCAGGCAGGATGATTCAATCTAAGAGAGGCGTCTAATGGCCTTCTAGAATTTGATTACTCTGAGAATAAAAATGGTACTATTGACGTCGCTAAAGGCTATGCAGGAGTCGTCGTAACACGCGAGCATGCCTATACTATCGCTATTTCTACAGAACAGGCCTCTTGGGATGCAAATCGTAGAACCATCCTCCAGATGATGGCTTCTTTTAACGCACAAAAATAATCTATCCCACCTGTGCTACATAATGGTGGCTACACCCGTGTGCCACTATTTCAGCGACGTCTCCGTAGATACGGATATCACCTTGGGCTGTATGGAGCACGCAGACATTGGAGATTCGACCAGGGATATACTGAAATGAGAGGATTTGTACCCAGGGGATAGCGAACGATTTGTGAAATAAGAGAAAAAAAGTTGGCTCAAAAGCAACACCATAATCCTCGACACCGACCCTGACACATCGATTATAATTTCAAAATTTCTTCAGACCCACTGAGGATGCGAGGTCATTATCATTGGTGATTCCTCGTTGGTAGAGCTTTTCCCACTTGCTCCATCCAGCGATGTGATAGGACATCCAGCTGATGACGGGCCATACCATGAGGAGGAGAACGACGATGAGAATGATGACTTTCATAGTCATATTATAGACTATTTTTCTCTTTGGGGCAACTTTCTTTTTGAGAGAGAAGGAGATGGTGTTTCTCAGGCTTGAAACATGCTAAAAAATCATATACTGCGGAGACATAAATTATGAAAAAAATTCTCTTTATCTGTGCCGGTATCATCATCATGAGTGTCTCGGTCTACGCCCTCAATTATCTCAACTATGCAGAGTATCTCGCTGATAAACATGTGATTGTCCGACAGCGTCCAGCCGAAAACTACGCTCTCGCAGACAAGGTCCTCCGACAAGAAGTCGTCGGTATCGCTATACGTCTCACGGGACTCAATTTTCGCTCCGTAGAGAGCATATCCCTGCCTGATCCATATACGTGTGATAATACATTTCTCGATGTAAAACAAAATACGCCAAACTCTTGGGCATGTCGCTCAGTTGAAATCGCAGCAAAAGCGGGTATTATAACGACGAACAATAAGCATTTTCGCCCTGAGGCTGATATAACTCGGGCAGAAGCTATTGCGATGATGCTCTCCGCCGTGAAGCTCATGCCAAAAGCTGATGATACAAAACCATGGCAAGAAACTGTCATGAATACATCAAAAACACTTGGTATCCTCGCGGATGACAAGCTCGCTGCAGATGAGAAAATCACTCGAGGTGAATTGTTCTATACCGTCAGTCGCATCATCAAAGTCCTCTACAAACAAGAAATCGACTATATCGATAGTCTCGCTCAATAAATTATTATTCTTACTCTATGTCAAAAAAAGACGATCAAAAAGATGAAGCACAATATGGTGCCAGTTCGATCCAAGTCCTCGAAGGTCTCGAAGCAGTCCGCAAGCGTCCAGGTATGTACATCGGCTCGACCGATGCACGTGGTCGTGATCACTGTATCAAGGAAATAGTCGACAACTCTATCGATGAAGCCCTCGCAGGTCACTGTACACATATCACGCTCCGACTCACTGAGTCAGGAAGCTGTGTGGTCGAAGATAATGGTCGAGGTATCCCGGTCGATATCCATCCAAAAACAGGTGTTTCTACGCTCGAAACCGTCATGACCGTCCTTCACGCCGGTGGTAAATTCGGTGGTGAAAACTCAGGCTACAAAGTCTCAGGAGGTCTCCACGGTGTCGGTGCGTCTGTCGTGAATGCTCTCTCGATTAAAATGGTTGCAACAGTATGGCAAAATGGTGTCGAATATCGACAGTCTTATAAGCAAGGAAAACCAGATGGTCCAATCGAAAAAATTGGCAAAACAGATCATGCAAACGGAACAAGCATCGAGTTCTGGCCTGATGATAGTATTTTTGAGGATATCGTCTTTGATTTTGGTTATGTCAAAAAAGACTTCCGCGAACGAGCCTATCTCACACGAGGTATCACGCTCACGGCTATCGATGAACGAAGCGGAAAACAAGATAGAATTCGTTATTATTTCGAAGGAGGTCTCAAGTCCTATATCACGTATCTCAATCGTCACCATGAATCTCTCGGTGATATCTTCTGTACTGACAATGTCGTCGACAGTGTCAGTGTCGAAGTAGCCATGCAATATCGAAAAGAAGACTACTCAGAGCACCTCACGAGCTTCGTCAATAATGTCATCACCCCAGGTGGTGGTACACACATGACGGGTTTCCGTACAGCGCTCACTCGTACGATCAATAAATACGCTCGTGAGAAGAATTATCTCACAGAAAAAGACTCAAACCTCACGAATGAAGACGTCGCAGAAGGTCTCACAGCAATCATCTCTGTGAAAGTCCCAGAACCACAATTCGAAGGTCAAACCAAGGATAAGCTTGGTAACTCAGAAGTGCGTGGTATCGTCGACAAATCTGTCGCAGAAACACTCGGGGATTTCCTCGCAGAACAACCAAAAACAGCCAAAGCTATCATCGATAAATGTCTCCTCGCGAGTCGTGCACGTATGGCTGCTCGCTCAGCTCGTGAAACGATCATCCGTAAAGGCGCTCTCGAAGGTCTCACGCTCCCAGGAAAACTCGCTGACTGTGCATCAAAAGATCCAAGTAAATCCGAAATCTACATCGTCGAGGGAGACTCAGCGGGTGGCTCTGCGAAGCAGGGTCGAAATCGTGATATCCAGGCTATCCTTCCACTTCGAGGAAAGATATTGAATACTGAGCAAGCTCGTATCGATAAAATCTTCTTAAACGAACAAATCAAAAATCTCATCACCGCTATTGGCTGTGGAATCAGTGATACATTTGACATCACCAAAGCTCGTTATCACCGTATCGTCATCATGACGGATGCCGATGTCGATGGTGCGCATATTCGTACACTGCTCCTCACATTCTTCTATCGATTTATGCGTCCGCTCATCGATGCAGGTTACCTCTACATCGCTCAGCCACCGCTCTACAAGCTCGCAAAAGGAAAAGAAGTTTGGTATGCGTATAGTGAAGAAGAAAAACTCGAAATCATCGAAAAAAATGACGTCAAAACAGAAGGTATCCAGCGCTACAAAGGTCTCGGTGAGATGAATCCAGAACAACTCTGGGAGACCACGATGGATCCTGAGCGTCGTGTCATGGCACTCGTGACTATCGATGATGCAGAAGCAGCTGACGAAGTCTTCCGAGTCCTCATGGGTTCAGAAGTTCCACCACGTCGCCGATTTATCCAGTCTCGCGCGAAGAGTGTAGCAAATTTGGATATATAATTTGTTTCAAACATAACAAAAAACTCCCAGTAATGGGAGTTTTATAAAATTTTTAGGGGTTGCCTTGCCCGGGCTGTGAAGCGCCGGGCAAGGACAGGGAAGATCAGTGTGTTAAGCTGCCAACGGCAAGTCAAAACGCAAGATCATCTTTCGGGGTTTCCCCTGGCTCACGAAGGTGACCAAGTGACGGCGACCTCTTTTGGGGGTCACGACAACTGTTTCACGATTGTGGCGGATGCCTTTTTGTTTCAATATGTCGATGGCGAGTTGTTGCTCCATGGCTTGTTCTTGTCAGTAGGTTATGTATTAGGAGAGCGCGTCTCCAATTTTCGCCTTGCAGACAGAGAGTATCTCTCCGCAAGAATCTATGAACATAATTCACAGGTTCCTGCAGACAGATACTTCGAGCCAAGAACAATGATGTACGAGAACGCACTGATTCTTCATCTCTTGCTGATTCTTCCATCCTCTCGGAGGCGTTCTCAGGTTGAGATTGTTTTGTACTATACAGATAAAAATTATTTTGCAAATGAAAGCACAAAAAAACTCCCGGTGAGGGAGTTGATAGGTAATTCAGGAGGGTCCTGACCGGCCTGCACAAGTGCAGAGCGCGGTCAGGATGAGGAGGAGCGAATGCTCAGGTCAGTGACGGTGGTGACGGTGGTGCTTATTGCGACCCCGTTCCGCGCGTTGTTCACGGGTAAGGGTTACCCGTTTTTGCACGGGCCTACCCTCGCGTTCTGCTTTCCGTTTTGCATCTTTTTCTTCTCCACGTTGGCGAGCAAGGTGGTCTTTGGCACGTCTGGACAATTTTTGTTTGGCCATGGTCTTGAGTGGTGTTGTTGGTCGAGTTGTTGATGATGTGGAGACTTGCGCCTCCGGCTACCTCGCGGGTAGGATATGAAGTCCATCCGCAAGAATCTATGAGCCTATAAAACTATGACTCACACATTCCTGCGGACAGTATCACTCAACGATTATTCCAACGACAAAACACGAGACTCATGGAAAAACCAGAAACAAAAAGAGAAGAAAAACAGAAGATAGACAAGAACACTCTCACCTCATCTCAATGCTGATTCTTCCATCCTCTCGGAGGCGTTCTCAGGTTGAGATAAATGTATGATATATATTATATATTTTTTGTCAAATATATAAAAAAGGACCCGGGTGTTGCCACCCGGAGTCCAGTAACATTTCCCCTTACGGGCGCCCTGTCAGGGCGTGGCAGGCTCAGGCGCTCGTTGAGAAGCCCTGCACCGTGCCACCGAAGACTTCATTCGCGTGTTGGAGGCCACCTTCGATGGTCCCATATTGTGCCGCGTCTGCTGCTGTGTGCGTGTTCGTCGTAAGGCCAAAGTTGCCGACGGTCACCACATTGCTCTTCTCACCGAGCGCATCTGTCTTCGTGTAGGTTGCGCCGTTGTTGTTTGCCGTGTTGACGCCCACCTGGTTGCCGAAGCCGACACCATTGGTAAACGCCACGCTGTCTCCACCGATCCGGTTGCCCACGTTGTAGGTCCAGATTTTGACACCGGTGTGTTTCTTGGCCATGATCACACCGATGCCGACCGCTTCCGTCTTCGCATTGAACTCGAACGCATTCTGCTGCGTGTTGTTCGTGGAGCCGATCACCGCAGAGGTTTGGGCGTTGCCCGTTTTCCCTCCATTGTGTTCGGCGGCCTGCGTCGTGGTGGCGGATGTCATCATGATGATCGCGATGACTGCGAGTGCTCCGAGGAGCGTCGTCTTGGATGCGGCTTTGCCGCTTGTGTTTGCTTTCATGTTAAGAGCCGGTTGTTGCCGGCGCAAAAATTACAATTTAATATTATAATCTTAGCACCAACAACAACTCGGAAAAACAATAAAACAAAACTCCAAAACTCGATTTTCTAGAAAAATCTAACGTGCAGAGTACAGAGTTTTATAACTCTGTCAAATTATTTTTTATTGTAATATTTTTACTTGATAGTTTTCTCCACTTTTGTCTGATCTTTTGCGTAGCGCTGACGAGAGTTTTCGATGATTTTTTGTTTGTCTTGATACTTTTCTCGATTGCTGACATCGACAGGAGGATTTGTTCTCGCTGAGAAGACTTGCGAAGGCATGCCGTCAATCAAGAATTTCGTATATATCTGATACTTCGCGAGATTCATGAGGTCATCGGGGAGGATGAGTTCTTCGTTTCCGAGAGCGGGAGCGAGGACTTTTGCATCTTCATGTCCGACTTGAAATGTGACGAGTGTACCGACGTTTCAAAATACTGCCCCACGGACTTCTTCGCTCATCTGTTCGATATATTGATTTGCCATCGTGAGATTGAGCTTGTACTTACGGGCTTCGGAGAGAATAGTAGCAAAGCTGGATGTCGCGAAATTCTGAAATTCATCGACGTAGAGATAGAAATCTTTGCGATCCTTTTCGAGGATATCGGCACGACTCATCGCATCGATCTGAAATTTCGTCACGAGCATCGCTCCGAGCATATTGCTCGCATCTTCACCGATGAGACCTTTTGAGAGATTCATAATGACGATTTTTCCTTTATCCATTGCCCACCTGAGACCAAATGAATTCTTCGGCTGAGCGACCATATTTCGGACCATATAACTACTGAGGAATTGTCCCACTTTATTGAGAATCGGTGCGACAGCTTCCTGCATTTGTTTTGGTGTCCATGCATTGAATTCTTCGATCCAGAATTTTTTGAGAACAGGGTCTTTTACTTTTTCACTTATTTTTTCTCGGTAGTCTTTATTCGTGAGAATCTTTGTTATATCGAGCATCGTACTTCCTGGTACTTCGAGCAGTGTGAGGACGGTATTTCTGAGGATGTATTCCAGACGAGGCCCCCAGCTATCCTCAAACATTCTTTTAAAAATATTCACAAATCCACCCGCGACGACGGGAGCGAGTTCACGACTGACATTTTCAAAGAGATTGAAAGCTACAGGATATTTCACATCACTCGGACTGAAGAGGATGACATCATTGGTTCGCTCTTTTGGTATGAAATCGAGGATTTTATCCGCGAGATCACCATGTGGATCGATGACGCCGACACCACGCCCCTTGGCGATATCATCGAAAATCATATTTTCAAGGAGGGTCGATTTACCCATACCGGTCTTACCGATGACATAGAAGTGTCGTCGACGATCATCTGGACGTGATCAGAATTCTCGTGCCATATTACGAAAATTCGTACGACCAATAGGAGTGACTGTTGCGGGCTCGTTTGCGACGAGAGGGAGATTGTGAGGGGGTTCAAATTTTTTGCTCATCATCCAGTTGATATTGGGTGTCTTTACGTAGATAGTCGGGAGATGCACGAGTCCAGCCAGTTCACTGGCGGCGAGGATATTTTTGCGTGCGAGACTTCTGTGTTTGATATGTCCATGAGTATCGTGGTGGATGTGATGTGCGTGAAAATTATTTTCTTTTGGCGAAGCAAAGATATTGATAGAGCGAGCGATTTCCTTGATTCGCGTCTTGGCTGTTATGCCGTCTGGTCCAGTACAGGCGACAGCGAGTGAGACCGCGAAACCGAAGTCTTGTGTTTTTCTGGTGACTCCGGCTGGTTTTTTCTCGGGTTTTTTCTCAGCTCATTCTTCTTCATGATGACTGTGTCCGAGGAGTCCGAGAAAGAGCGCGAAAGGTTTTTTTATCTGACGCATGAGCGGATGTTGCTCACCGACGAACCAGCGTTTGATAAATTTTGGCACCAGATGCGATGACATCAGCTTGACCTGACTGTCATTTCTCCATTCTCGATTATCCAGGGGAGAAAAGCTCACCTGAATAATCTCCATTCTCTTACTGTCTGGTATGAGTGCACTTGTGAGAGCTGAAAATGGATCGACGACTTCTTGTTCAGTTTTTTCACTAAATTCTGTGTATATCTTGATAGGATCATAGGTGAAGTGATGCAGTTCCATCGATGAGTACCAGAGTTTTTCTGGTATATAGTCGGTGCGTTCGATGATATCGATAGAAGGGTATTGAGCGTAGAATTGATTGGTCACAAATGAGACATACTCACGCGCACAGAGGATGAAAAATCGTATCTTTCCTCCGACGGCTGCTATCTCAAAATGAAAGACAGGACGTACTGGTTTTTTGATACGAGAGTATTCGAGAGAATCGTGGAGAATATTCAATATTTGCGACGCAATAAAAACCCCCTTTTCATTCATGCGGTCGACCTGTATTTCGAGGAGGATGAGATTTTTCTTATGATTCTGTGACGACATGCGTCGTATGATAGTAAAAAATATGACAAAAGCAAAAGTTGTTTGACAAGTATTTTTTTATATATACAGTAATTATACTCACGAGTATAAGGACGAATTCAGAAATTCTTTTGTTTTCTCATCCTGACAGCATCATACGATGCGGAGATTGGGGAAAGAAGAAAGCCATTCTGAACGTGAGAGTAACGCTATGCAAAACGCGTTAATCCTGGCGGCACATGATCATTCCCTCACGGGAGCTTGTCTTGGCGCCTTCATTGGTGCCATTGTGGGTGCTGGAATTGCGGCTTTCATGAAAGAGCCCCCAGTTCCAGCAATGATTCTGCTTGGTCTCCTGGGAGCGGTTTTCGGATCAGTGTCCTGAAGATTGTCTCCTTTTTCACCGGCCCCAGCAATGGGGCCGGATGCTTTTTCTTCAGATAAATTTCTTGCATTTTATCATAAAATAGGGCACAATATGCCCAGATGACACTTATAAAATACATATTTGCCTATGTACTCGGATGTCTCGCTGCCATATCAGTGGGGAAAATCGTCGGCATGAGCGGAGCGCAGACAACCATCGACGCATGGTTTCTCACACTGACAGTCGTAGGACAGGATGTCGGTGATCGTATGATGATGTTCACGCACATGCTCTTGCGTGAGACTTCTTCGGAGGCTCTGCGTGGTGTGAGCTATCTCGTGGGACATAGCATCCTCGAAGAAGCTATAAAATTTGTCGCTTTTTTCATCGCGTTTCATATCAGTAAACCAAACTCTATTAGACAGATAGTGCTGACGGGTATTACTATAGGTGTCGGCTTTGCCACTATGGAAAGCTTTGGATATTATTCTTCGACAGCGATTCATGTCTTGGTTGGATTTATCCTACGAGCTATCGGACATGGTCTTTTTACTGGTCTTATTGCACTCTTATTCGGACGAGGTTATTTTATGCAGATGCTCTGGATCGATAGTGGTGCTCGTGGCCGATTCTCAGGTTGGCTCGTCAGATATGAAGAATATTTCCTGCAGGCTGTGATCACCGTCGTATGACTTGTCTCGGCAGCGGTGGTACACTCAAGTGTCGATGTATTTGCGGCTCTCGGAGGTCAGGCTCTGGCAGTACTGTTTATGATGTCAGGATGGATGATATTTATATTTTTCCTCCTCCGACCAGAGTCAAATAAGCCCTATGGTACGATCATCCGAGAAGTCGAGCTTCTCCGTCATATCGTCGAGGAAGAAAAACAATTAGCGGCCATAGAAAAATCTCGCGATATCAAATCTCTCCCCATCAAAGCCACTGAAGGAAAGATATTGAAAATCCTCAAACGATTTGCAAAACAATAAAAAAACCTACAATGCGCTCGTCTGAGGCTTCACTCGGATTTTAATTTCTCATTTTTTATACTATGAAGCATGAACAAAAAAAGGAGATAATCAGCAAGTACGCTCGTGAAAAAGGCGACACTGGTTCTCCAGAAGTGCAGATAGCACTCCTCACTGTCCGTATCGATGCACTCACTGCGCATCTCAACGAACATAAGAAGGACAATCACTCTCGTCGTGGACTCCTCGGTCTCGTCCAGAAGCGTCGTCGTCTCAAGAACTACCTCCAGAAGACAAATCCAGAAGCATTTAAAAAAATAACAGAAGAACTCGATGGTATCAAAGCAACTGCAAAAGCTGAAAAAGCTGCTGCTGCCCCAAAGAAGACAAAAGCAAAAGCTGAAAAAAAGGAGACAACAAAAAAAGAAAAAGCTCCAGCAAAGAAAACGTCAAAAAAGAAATAATATTATTTTCTGAAAAAACACTCCCGTTCGGGAGTGTTTTTTGTATCACAAGATGAATACGATAATATATATTATACCACATTGAATATTTTTTGTACTCTTTTTGTTCTTTTACCGAAGAGAATTCTTGACTTATTTATTCTTACTTTATATACTTCACCCCAAGAAAGTTTTTACTCTTTTACATCGTTCTTATGAACAAAAAAGTTCTCGTGTTCCTCCTCGTCCTCGTCGGATTGGGTGGTTTTGTATGGTGGAAAACTAGTGCTCCACAGTCCGCTCAGGATCGATTGGCTCAAGCCATGCGAATCATGGAGGGGCTTCAGTCACAGGCTATCCCTACTGCTCTCACTGCTGACCAGCTTTCTCTCCTGGAGCAGGTATACCAGGATTCTCTAGAGCGTATACCAAATATCCAGGCCTTTAGAACTACGGATAAAAATAAATTGATCGATACTTTGAAAACAAGCAATTTCTGAGGTACAGGTACCAATGGTCTCAATACGACAGGTGAAAAAATCCTCAGCATGTCTCTCGCAAGAACTGATGATTTTAATACTTACCTCACTTCATGATTCACGAGTGATGTCGGTGTCGTCGCTACCAAAGACCAAATAAAAAAACTCGCACAGTCTATCAATACACTCACAAACGATATCCGTCTCACCACTCTCTATATATCATGGTATGAGGGTATACGTGGCAAAGTATGTACTACGAATGATCCAACGAATGATCCGTATGTAAGTGGAGAAGTGAAATTGCTCTATGCTCCAAGTCCATCTCTCCGAGATACATGTGGAGATAATGAAGTAAAACAATTTAAGTGTACGAATGGTCTCTATGAAGATGATGCATCACATGTAGAAAAAACATCATGTCTAAATGGATGTAGTAATGGAGTATGTCTAAAAGAAGGTCAAAATATAAATGAAATCTCCCTCATGATGCCAGAAAAGGCTGAAGTTGGTAAGCCGGTCCAGATCAGCGTAATGACCACAGGAAAAGACGGGCTTATGAACTATAACTACACTCAACCATTTTTTATTATCATTGCATGAGATGATGATGCTACATTTCCATCAGGCGCACTCCGTATGATGAGTGGTGAAGCGACAAAAAATCTTGAAATCAAATTTTCAAAAGCAGGCACGATGACGGTGACTATTCGACCAAAAGAAGGTGCGGAAGTTTCGAAAACGATTGTGGTAGGAGTAGGCAGTACAGGTGGTGGCGGTGCGACCGTGAACTGTTCGAGTATAACAGGCGTGAGCACGAATTCATGTAATAGATGTGTTCGTTTCAGCCTCCCTAATTCTTCTTCAGCTATGAATGTTTTCGTGCCTCGCACGGGTATTCCTACAGGTAGCAGAGAAGTCATATTGACGAACCAAAGTGCTATTACTGCTGAAAAATACCAGGGCGCACAGGTTACACCAACAGGCAATATAACAAATTTATTTAATCTTGTGGAGAGTTCTTCAACAAATACATCATGGGCTTGGGCTACCATGAAGAGTGGTAATTCTATCACAAAATGACCGATTCCGGATTCGATTAACCGCAATATTCCTATTTATGGTATACGATTCCAAGTTGTTTCTCTCTTTAAAAATGCTGCTGATAACATTGTTCCTGGAACTGATAATACATCTACAGAGTGTTATTTTTATTATGATCAACAATCCGCACAAACATCTGTATGTGGAAATGGAATAAAAGAATGAGATGAGCAGTGTGATGATGGCAATACCACAAATGGTGACGATTGTAGCAATACTTGTAGTCAAGAAAATGGAGCACTCTATTTTCAGGCCGCTAATAAGCTGGCGAGAAATGGTATTATTACAGATTTTTCAGCAAAACCTATTGAATATCGCCTTGCTGACCTCCTCACTCGATATGATGCTATACGTGCTGCAGCAAATGCTCGCGGAGGGGTACTAGAAAATGAATCATCCTATGCGTGTACTGGTGTATTTAGTGATATCGGGAAAACAGTTCCTACATGTCGTGTAGCTGAATTAGCTCAAAAAGCATGATTAATATGATCTTCCAGTGTATTTCGACCAAATGATAGGCTGTCAAAATTTGAAGCAGTGAGTCTCGCTCTCAATAGTGTAAAACTTATGCCAGAGGGTAATCACACCATGAATGAGATTTTGCAATATGCAGTCGAAGCAAAATTGATTTCATCTGCTTCTGGATTTGCTTCGAATGCTGCCATTACACGCGGAGAATACTTTTATTACCTGGTACAAGCTTTGGCTGCCGCTGAACAGCCTGATATCTGTACTTTGGATCCAAATTTATGTTCTACTCCTCGATGTGGAAATGGTAAAAAAGAATGAAGCGAAGAATGTGACGATGGAAATACTAATAATTCTGATAGCTGTTCTAATATATGTAAAAATAATGTGACTATTGCTTCGGCTACTTGTACTGGTTCTCGACCCATAAATTCAGTTATCAATGCTGGTGCTGGTAGTGCATCACGAGCATGGACGTATGATGGAAGTCCGACAGGTCCATACCAGAATTGTACATTTCGATGTCAGACAGGATATCTCTATACCAATGGCGCTTGTACACAAGCTCAGATTACACAACCAAGTTGTCCCGCAGTGCTCACTCCGACGTGTACAAACGGAACACTGACTGATAATGGTGTAGATGCAAATGGTTGTCCAAAGGCTAAAACTTGTACTCAAAACACACTCACCAGTACGACTCTCACAACACCTGTTTGTCCGCTCTATACGACCCCGACCTGTACCGATGGAACACTCGTGGATGGAGGCAAGGATGCAAATGGTTGTCCAAAAGCTCTCACATGTGTAAAAAACACGGTAACCTGTCCTGTCTATACTGCTCCAGCAGCAAATTTTTGTACGGGTGGTCAGATTATTGATGGCGGTCTCGATACGAATGGTTGTCAAAAACCTGCAACATGTGGTCCAAAACTCACTACTGGTGCTGTAACAATCGATGGAGCGAAGGATTGTTGGTTCGGTGATGCTACAAAAAAAATCACAATTGGAGACCTCATCGGATACCAATCATCAGCTAACTCAGGGCTGAAATACCTCGATGAGATATTGCTCTACGGTGCGAGCGCTCCGACACCAACATCAACACTGACAAATATCTTGAGTTATGAAGATTCTCTCTGGACATCTGCGGATGGTAGCACTCCTAATACGAGTACACAACTTACAAATTTTTTCGTTTTCAGAACCTATAGTGAAGGGGCAAGAACGTGGAACATACCAACTACAGGCACAAAATTTTATGGTTGCTTCGCTCGAGGCGATCGACCTAATACTTGGTAATTCCTTCTTCATCGCTTAACTTCTTTATTATGAAAAAAATAACATTCTTTATCGTCGCTGTCTTAGCTCTCGGGTGAGCCGTGTATTTTTCTGGCATGGACCTCTCTTTTCTGGGATTGCGTTCTGCTATACTGTCGGAAGATAATTGTAGCACGGCACTGCTCCAATCAAACAAAGCAGAATACGAGAAATCTGTCACTGACCTCGCAGCTCTCAATAGTTATATAACTCTCAATACGTGTGAAGTAGGAGGACAGATCAATAGTTCTCTGAGCAGTATCCAAATTGCTGCGTGTCAGCGAAAGCTCAATCTCCGTAAAAATAAACTCGATTTCACGACTGGGTATGCTGCGTGTCAGGACTCTGTCAACGCTGGCCCACGAGTTCTCTCGGGGGCAGTATTGACTGATAGTGGGGCTACCTCTCGTACACTCATCGAGCAAGATGAAAAAGAAGATATGCACCTCAACGAATCTGTATATGCTCTCAATTTTCGCTCACAAGGAGATGCATATATCAAGGAGCTCACCTACGAGATGACACTCTCTGCGACAAATGGTCACTCAGATATCAATGTAACGAAGGCAGAAATTTCTTCTACTCGTACTGGTACTTATGCATGTTCACAAACCGAAGTAACTCAGACAGATGTAGCAAAAAAGGTATATACGATTACCTGTCGTGCTGTCGGTGATGGATACCAGACAACTATTGATGGAAATGGTGATTTTACTGTGAATCTCAATCTCTCTGTATCTACTATTATTGCGACAGGAGCAGGCACACTCAAATTTACAGGAGGGAAATTTGCGAACACAACGAATGGTACTGAAAAACCACTCTCACGAGTACCAAATCTGACACCGGGCTCACTCAAGTATATCATGGCGTATGTTGATCCTCGTGACCTCTCTGTCGATCTCCTCACTCAGGCCAACACAAGTTCGACCACGATACCTGTTAAGGCAGTATTCAATAAACTTATCAATATTTCCAGCGTCTCTCTCGATGATTTTGTCATCACGGGTGAGGTAACACCGACTAATCTCGACTGTACCAATAGTACTGATGCTGACAATGCTCTTCGTACAGTCTGTAGCATCGATCTCGAAGTCGATGATATCAAAAATCCTGCCACTATAACAGTAGATTTCCCAGCAGGAAAAGCACAAGATAAGACACGAGGAACTCCAAAAAATAACCTCGCTGCCACTCAAAAAACCATTAATTATGTTTTTGGTGCACCAAAAATATTTGTCGGAGCTCCATGTACCGCTGAATCGCCTTCTTGTGCTGGACTCGATAATACACCACAGCTCTTAGTATATGCCTCTGTCGGTGATATTCCTGCGGGTTCTGTCGTCAATCTCTACTCTGGTGCCACATGTAGTGGTTCTCCTATCCAGACCGTCTCTGCCACTCGTGATATGCCAAAAGTCGATCTCTATGAGCGAAACAGTCTCTCAAAAGATGAGAGTCGTATATATAGTGTCAAGATTGGTTCGAGTTGTTCTTCTCTTGGATCTTCTGCAAATGGCAAACAAGCGGAGTATAGGTATACAGGCGAAACCATCGCTCAAGTTGACCGTCTCTCTTGTATGAGTAGTACGACATTTCAGAATAATACGAAATTTTCTGTTGGACCATTTGTTGCAAATACTTCGACACTCTGTGATGCAGGCGATATAGTCGATGCTAAAAAATGTAACGCATGGCAAGGTAATGCGACATTTAACCCAGAATGTCTCCCAACAGGTCAAGGAACACTCAATAATCCATATCGTATTTGTACGCCAGAGCAGCTTCAGGAAATCGATAATGTACCAGGGAAACATTTCCGTCTCGGTAAAAATATTGACCTTACGAATGCTGCAAGCTGGTTTGGAGGGAAAGGTTTTCAGTCTATTGGACGAACATTGCACGGTGGTTTCTGGGGATCGCTCGATGGAAATGGATACGAGATTCAGAATCTCAGCATCAATTCCCCTGATCAATATACAGGCCTCTTTGGTCAGGCAAATGGTGCCGCATGGCCAGGGTTCTGGGTCAATAATCTCAAACTCAATAATACTCGCATCCAAAATCCTGATATCATCAGTGGCTCGCTCGCTGGATACGGAGGTTGTGCCATCATCAGTGGTGTAGAATCCACAGGTGTAGCGATTACGGGTTCAAAAAATGCTACAGGCGGTCTCATCGGTCAAGCTGGCTATGAACTTAAAATTCTCTATTCAAAAGTTGCCGGAAGTATATCAAGTGCCGATTCTATGAAATCTGCCGCTGAATGAGCGGGTAGTATAGGTGGTATGCTCGGATATGCTCCGTGACAGCCACTAGAAATCGGTTATAGTGAATCAAGTGTAAATCTCTATGTTAAATGAGGTAATATCGGAGGTCTCGTAGGATTGCTCTATGGTGGTCCATCGAAATATCTCGAAATCCATGATAATCTTATCAAATGAAATATTAAAGTTAAATCCAATTCTGGAAATGTCGGGTGAGTGCTCGGGAATGGTAGCTATATACGAGCTCAGAATAATATCGCACAACCAGCCGGAAGTAATAAAATCCTCGCAGAGTGAAACGGTACTGTAGAAGGCATAGGAGGATTCGTAGGACAAGCAACTAGTTCTGAGTTTACTCACAACAAAACAAGTTACAGTATCCAATGAAATACTCGTGGAACTATCGGAGGATTCTGAGGACGTATCGATAATTCCATTGTTGCAAAAAATTCTGCTACTGGAGCAATATGAGGTGAAAATAGCAAAGGGCCTCAAGTTTACTATATAGGTTGATTCTTGTGATTTGGTGTAGGAGGCACGTTTACTGATAACTATACCACTTCTGATATTTATCTTAATCATGATGTGGCTGCGTCATACATTGGAAACTTTGTAGGTATGGCTGGATGAAATGCATTCCGCAGAAACTATGCAAGTGGCACTATCACTCTCAATCATCAGTCAGATTATAGTGTTGGTGGTTTTGTGGGATACATCGCTGAATATGCTGGACAACCATACGCGCTTGTTGATAATTTCTCCGCAGGATCATATACTGATGCAGTTGGTCTCTACCAGGGCTATCCTGACTATATAGGTGGTATCGTCGGATTTACATATACGAAAAATTCTGATACATTTGAGAATAATTACTATACCAGCTATAGCGAAGAATGTGCAGGTAAATCATCTCCACAACGACCAGAGTGTAGTAAAGTCACCCTTGCTTCCCTTCAGGACGGTACACATGCTGTCTATACTCGTGCTGGTAATACATGGGACTTTACTAATACTTGGAAATTGGTTTCTGGTTCACTTCCAGAATTACGATAGTGCTGTTTGGTAGACCCGTAGTGTTTTTCTAAAAAACACATATACTTTCACTATGTCCTGGGAACGATTTCTCATCTGACGATCAAAAATATTTGTTATCATGTTGATAACACTTCTCTTTGTGATAGTTGCTATTCTCTTCTTTCGTCTTCCATATATGAGCTATACGGGTGACAAGATTAGCTTCACGCCGCTTGAGATCGATATGAATAATCTGGATTTTGCAGGAGAGAGACTCCCGATTGATCCACTCGTCAACCCGCGATGATATGAGAAACTCGAACAAGAGCTTCTTGTCACACATTTCACACTGTACCAATTTCTCCTCTACCACAAATACTCACACATATATTTCCCCTATATAGATTCGTATTTTCATGAAGTAGATATTCCTGATGATTTCAAATACCTCGCAGTCGCTGAGAGTAGCCTGAAAAATGATGCTACGAGTCATGCAGGTGCTGCTGGCATCTGGCAGCTCATGCCTGATACTGCACGCCGGTATGGTCTTCGTGTGGACGATGAGATAGATGAGCGACTGCATTTTGAGCGAGCGACGCGTGCTGCAGGAGCATATCTGCTCCATCTGCACCAGATATTTAATAATTGGACTCTCGCTGCTGCAGCATATAACAGGGGAGAAAGCGGACTGCAGCGAGACCAAGCAGCACAGCCAGCAGCCAAAACCTATTACAATCTCGTACTCAATAGTGAAACAGGTAATTATATATATCGCATCATCGCTATCAAATATCTGATGCAAAATCGATGGAAGCTGTTCTCTCCAGAAATGCTCGGAAATATATTTGAAGAACCATCAACAAAAAAAATGACGATAGAATGACCGATTCTCGATCTACGAGTCTGGTGTCTCGATCATGATATAGACTATCAGGAGCTCAGAGAATTGAATCCATGGATTCTCGGATATACACTCCCCGGAGGTGCTTGGGATATAAAATTATTCGTGAGATAATCTATGACATCTCACCAGCCAATCCCAGAAGAATATATCGATGGTTATGTGATATTTATGGGTCGTCGATTTATCACCGATAAACGTGCCCTCATTCCTCGTCTCGAAACAGAGGAACTCGTGAAATACTGTCTCAAACTTTTAAAAGAAAATTCCAATATTGTCACTGTTGCTGACATCGGCACGGGAAGTGGCATCATCCCTATTTCTATCGCAGAAAAAATAGAGAGACCTTTGAAGGTCTATGCGACAGATATGAGCCACGAAGCATTGAGTCTCGCACAAGAAAATGCTCAAACGAAAAATACAAAAATTGCTTTTCTTCAATGAGATCTGCTTGAGCCGCTTATTTCGTATCTTTGAGATACTATTTCAGAAGAAATACTCATCACTGCCAATCTCCCTTATGTTCGTGAAAAGGAAATTAATTCATGACTCATTCACGAACCACGGATGGCATTTCTCGGAGGAGTGCAGACAGGATTTGAGCTCTATGAGCGATTTTTTGATCAGCTCCTCGCATGGAAAAATCGACCAAAAAAATGCCATCTCGTCATAGAGTTCTGACTCTGGCAGAGAGATATCGCGGAGACTATTTTTCAGAAACACGGACTTCAATATTCGTTTTTTGCAGATCTACGCGGGATTGAGAGGTTTGCTTATCTGAATATTTAAGACGCCGAAACTTTACGTTGACTGATTATGTCCAAAAGCTGTTGGTGTTTTGTTTTGGCAACCCTGAAAGCTCAAAAAGTGTAGAGAGCAGCAAGCACGCTAACAGCAGTCGCAATTTGCGGCCCAGAGACAACTGCATCGGCATCCGACTCTCACAGAAGAGCATATAGTGCAGCAAGCACAGTTGTTGTAACTCAGAGTTTGCTGACCTTTACATCACGTTTTCTATAAGGAAGTTCCTGTTCTAACCAGGCTAGTTTTTCTCTATGTGCAAGCTCTCAGAGTCGACGCTCAGAGAATCACCAAATGCTCGGCTTAGTTTCCATGTACGTAAATATTAAAGTATAGTAATATATATTATTTAAATTATATTCCTGTCAAACTACCCTATTTGTTTTTCTCGTGAAGAGTGATACACTGTGTCCATGTCACATCTGTTTGAGCAAAGCGCCTGAGGCATAGTCTATCGCCGTCATGGGGGTACTATTGAAGTGCTCTTGCTCAAGTGGAAAAATTCAGGAGGCAAGATAGTCTACACATTGCCAAAAGGACATACCAAAGATGATGAAACTCCTGCTGATGCCGCTATCCGTGAAATAGCAGAAGAGACGGGCCTCGAAGCATCGATGCTCAAGATCAAAAAATTTATCAAAACTATTTCGTTTTCATTCACAGCTCGTCATAAAACTGGTCACCCCACTATCGATAAAGATGTCCATCTCTATCTCGTCCAGTATATGGGGACAAAAAAACCCCACGTCCAAAAAGAAGAACGATTCGTCGGATTCGTCTGGCTCACTCCAGAGCAACTCAAAAAAGTAAAAATGAAACCCGCAGTCTATGAAATTGTGGAGGAAAACAGGGGATTTATGTAAGGCTTTCTGGTACTTTTGACAGCAAAAGTACGCAAAACTGCCGAAAGCAAATAAACTCGCTCTTCACTTTACCAGCTTCAATTCTGTTTTCATGACGCTCAGACAGTATTTGCTCTCGGACTCTCGTTTCTGTATTTGTGCAAATAATCTGATGAGATGAATTTGTTGCCTACATATTGCAACTTGTGACTACTTTCATATACTCCCCGTGTCTGTTTAACTCATTAAAACAGATTAAACGAATTAAATGTACCTCTACTATGAATCTCAATTTTAAAAATAATCACATCGAAATTCACTCCGGTGATGCAAATTTTGTTCTCAATCCTGAATCAATCGTCATTGACGACTATATCATGGATTTCCCAGGAGAATTTGAGCGTCGAGGCGTCTTTGTAGAAATACGGGAATCAGGATCCAATCTTCTCTATATTGTCACAGTTGAATGAAAAACCCTTATTTATCTCCCAGAGGGGACATCTGCTGAGAGTCTAGAATCACTCCGTGATCTCAATAACAAGGATATGGTGATCTTCCCAGCAAGTGAATCACTCTGGAAAACTGTCGAAACATGGGAAGCATCTGTGGTTGTGCCATTTGGTGCAAAGGCTGCAGATTTTCTCGCAAAACTCGGACAAACAGTGGAAAAATCAGATTCAGCTTCTGTAAAAGCCTCTGATTTTGAGAGCGAAGTGACACGATTTGTAGCTCTTGGGTAATTGAAATAATTATAAAAATATCTATACTCACATTAATGACAAAAAATATTTCTCTTCTCTGTTGTACTCATCCTCGCTGTTGCTAGGAAGAGTTTTTTGTAAATGTTTTTCAAAAGCCCTCCTAGTTGGAGGGCTTTTTAGTATCTTTTTATGTTTTTTCTTTCTTCTACTTCATTTCTCGAATTCTGGTGTTGCTGTGTTTGCGACCGTTTTATTTCATTTTATTTATTTTATGCAAACACATACCATCACACTCCCGGAGAGTTATGCTCCGCTTACAGGTCACATCCACACAGAACAAATCCCACTTCCCAAAAAAGTGATAGAACTCACCGTGAACAGTCTGGGTTCGAGGATTATCACTCTTCTCGGCAATAGTCGAAAACGCACTGCTGTCATCATCACCCCAGGAAACGAATGAGCCATCTCGGATGAAGACATAGATCGCATGGAGATAGCCATTCGTGAACCACAGCTTCACATGGATACGCTCTTTGGAACGAAGTGAACTATTGCACTTTTCAAAGCCACAAAAGATCGAGCCGCAGACACGATAGGTGTCCGTCACACACCAGCTATGCTCGATGCTGAGCGTCGTCTCGAGCTCCTCTTTGAGACACAATGAATCCATATTCAGAGAAATAAAGATGTACGAAAAAGAATCGCCAAGCTCTCACAAAAAATCACTACAGAACACAAAAAAAGTGTCCATATCTGGGATGAGATTACTCGAGAGCTCTTGCGTACCGATATGGGCCGAAAACTCTTTCGACAGCTCCGCCCTCTCTATCTCGAGCGTCAAAAAAAGAGAGAAGAGGCAGAGCTTTCTGAGTTTCGTTCTGTGGATGTACTCTTTCGTCGAATTCTCGCAGAATCACAACCGACAAATATATTTATCGGAAGCCCAGAAAAGGGTGGAAGATTTGAGATATATGCTCGCCATATCTCTAAAATTGCGGGAGATGTACACCGAAAGCTTTCTAAGCCTGTTCAGGATGTCTCTGCTGCGAGCATAGCCCTAAATCTCAAAACGTATTCGCCGATTTCGACAGATTTTGAAGTCTAGATTATCCTTATCCTGAGCGAAAAAATCACAGCTCTTGCAATTCAAAATTTTCATCTATAATCTTCGCGAACATGGAAGCACATAACGCACCACATATTCTGTCCGTTCCACCGCATGCACTTGCGGAAAGTGGGATATGGTCTTATGTGACAAATACTGTTGTTTCGACATGGATATTTGTCCTTATAGTAGCGGTTTGTGGGGTATTTCTCTACACTGCTTCACGAGGCAAATCAGGTTTTGTTCGTACAACTGGATATCTCATTGTGAAGCATTTGAAGGCATTTTTTGAACCTCTTCTCGGACACAATCTCCCGATACACAAAACACTCTGGTTTGTCGGCGGTGTTTTTATCTACATCCTCGGATCAAATCTCTATAGTCTCCTCCTCGATTGGCTCCTCGCTTTTTCACCAGAGACATGGCATGACTATCTCCGTCCGATTAATTCCGACATCAATACGACACTCGGTATGGCTGTTCTCATGATCATTATCTCGCATATGATTATGATTCGTTTTCGAGGGGTTATCGGATATGTCCTTCATTATGTCTTTAACTTTAGTGGTCACGGAATAGTCGATAAATTCATCAATGTCGTCGTCGGTTGGCTCCACATCATCGGTGAAGTCGTCCGTATCATGGCTCTCTCGCTTCGTCTCTTTGGAAATATATTTGCTGGAGCTGTCCTCCTCGGAGTCATGCTCTGGATCACAGCAAAGATTGGCACTGCAGCACTCCCACTCTGAAATATCCTCCTTGTCCCATTTTATTTCTTTGAAATGTTTGTGGGGTTCATACAAGCGATGGTATTTGCACTGCTCGTATCTCTCTACTTCCAAGAAGCGTCTGATACGCATCACTAAATCACTAACCTTTTTATTTCCTAATTATCTTTTATGAAAAAGTTAGCTCTTATCTCTCTCATGGCTCCTCTCGCAGTATTTGCTGAAGAAGCTACTGCTACTGCTGAAAAAGCGACTACTGCAGTTTCTGCATTTGGTCCTCTCGGTTTCGGTTTCGCAGTTTTCGCTTCTGCTATTGCTATCGGTCTTATCGGTTTCTCAGCTGCTGCTGCTATCGGCCGAAATCCTAGCGCTGCAAAAGAAATCTCTAGCGGTATCCTCCTCCCGATGGTCCTCGCAGAAGGTCTCGGTATCATCGCTGTTATCCTCGCGTTCGTAAAATAATAGTGTTCGTTTCTTAAATATTTTCTCATGGAAGCATTCAACCTTGGATCCATGTTGATCCAAGTCATAAATCTGGCAATTGTTCTTTTTGTTCTGAAAAAAGCACTCTTTAATCCATATCTCAAAATGGTCGAAAAAACCGAAGCAGACATGGCGGAGATTGCTAATGTCCACGCAACTGTGGAGAAAATACGAAAAGATGCAGAAAAAGAAGCAACAGCGCTCATCTCAGAAGCTCATAAAAAGGCATTTGAAATGCGTGAACATGCTGCAAAAAATGCTGCAAAAAATGCTGATGATATCATAGCGAGTGCAGAAGAACAAGCACGAATTATCCGTGAAAGAGCTGAAGGAGAAATCCAGGCCCTCGAACAAACCTTCTCAAAGCGTATGAAAGAAGGTGTCATGACAGCTGCTATTGCTCTCAATAAGAAACTTCTCGGACAGTCAAATACTGCACGACAAGACTTCATGAAAGCACATCTCGATGACGTCGTAAAAAAATAAATCATGGACCTCGAAATACCACATCTCGATAATCCGAAACAGAGAAAAAATCTCGTAAAATATCTCGCTATTTTTCGTAAACTCAGAAAGATATCTCGACTTCGTGCGGAAAAACTTTTCGCTCGTGCTGTCCGAGGCGAACAAGAAGCACTCATCATTTCTGGTCAGTTTATCGAACCAGCAGAAGAGAAGCATCTCCTCGCTCTCTACAAAAAAGTTTTTGATTCTCCGAAAAAACCTACATTTCAAGTGAATCCAAAACTTCTCTGAGGTGTCCGAATGTCTTACGGCGATCAGATGGTCGAACTCTCTCTTAATCAGATAAAAATTTAAACATTCATTATTTCCTTTTATGTCTCCTGTTTCATTTGACTCAGTCCTCGCGGACATCACCAAACAAATCCAGTCTCTGGATATGATTCCAGAAAAAGTCCAGACTGGTATCGTCGTCTCTCTCGGAGACGGTGTTGCTCGTGTCGATGGCCTCTCTGGCGTCGCGTACAACGAGATGGTAGAATTCGAATCTGGTGCGACTGGTGTCGCGCTCAACCTCGAAGAATTCTCAGTCTGAGTCGTCGTCCTTTCTGGATTTAAAGATATCCACGAAGGTGAAACAGTGAAGGCAACTGGTCGTGTGATGGAAGTCCCAGTCGGACATGCCCTCATCGGTCGAGTCGTCGATGCACTCGGTAATCCTATCGATGGTCGCGGTCCTATCAAAGCTCTCGAAAAATATCCGACAGAACGTGTTGCTACAGGCGTCATGAGCCGTAAGGGTGTCCATGAGCCACTTCAGACAGGTATCAAGGCTATCGATGCTCTCGTACCAGTCGGTCGAGGTCAGCGTGAGCTCATCATCGGTGATCGTCAGACAGGTAAGACCCAGATCGCTATCGATACGATTCTCAATCAAAAAGGTCAAAACATGATCTGTGTCTATGTTGCTATCGGTCAAAAAGATGCGAAAGTAGTACGAATCACAGAAGAACTCCGAAAGGCAGGCGCGATGGACTATACTATCGTCGTCAATG
>CAYVZT010000012.1:0-22816 GCA_964456455.1 uncultured Candidatus Peribacteria bacterium
CCTGTTGACTTGTGAAATCTGAATGAAAAAATCAGTATTTGTGAGTTTTTTGTGATTTTTTTATGAGAGGAAAATGGGTGAAAAAATAAAAACGAGTACAAAATGTGTTCTGCATCTGTCAGCTATTGCAGTGGAGATATATATATGATAGAGTGTGAGTGTCTAAAAAAATATCTCATGGGAAACACAACACAAAATGTCGAAAAAAAGCCTACTGGTAAAGAAAAAAAAGAGGCTCCGAGTGCTAAAACTCCGGAAAATATCACCAAAGCAAACAAAAAATCTGAAGAAAATCTCAAGAAGACAACCGAGAAGAAAACAAAGAAAGAAGAGCCAAAAAAGCCAGAAACAAAGAAAGAAGAGCCAAAAACAGAATGAAAAAAAGAGAAAAAATGGGAAGTAGGACTCTGAACAACTGAAGCCCGCAGTGGAACAATGCGCTCCTCGACAACTGGTATCACGTTGGAAAACAAGAAAAAAACAACTCGAGTCAGCGTCGGTCTCACCACTATAGAAGAACAAGAACGTCCTGGAGCATTCCCAAAGAGTAAACTTGTACCTGGTATAACCTTTACAAAAACTTTCTAAAACTTGCTCATAAAATACTAGCTATATAATACGTCTATGTCTCTCAATACGTGAAATGATAATCTAGACTGACTCAATCTCTCTGGCAAGGTGGCAGAACAGAGTGAGGAACAACGCGAAGAAGCGGCGGCTGCCCTCGCAGGGATAGCACGCTCTCAAAAAGATGAAAAAAAAGCACAAAAATATGATATCTGGCTCGCGGAACTCGTGAAGAAACTCCTCCAAAGCTCTGTCTACGATCACGTCATCAATCAGCTCGTACCACTCCTAAATGCCAGATGTCCATCACATCTACTCTTGGGATATCTCCTCCCTCTCTCGGATGAATATATGACAAAAGTGCGAGACAGTATCGGTCTCCCCGCAGTACAAATACCAAGTATTACACCATTTAGCGCTCGGACTACATATAGTGAGCCTCTCTCTCCTGAGATCACCAAGCATCTCAATATCTGGATGGAAGCTCTCAGAGGATGTATCACGATAGATCCTTCTCAAACATCCACCAAAAAAATCAATGACATGATGAATACGACACACGAAGAAGGGCTCACAAAACTCTGTGCTCACGTACTCGCTCATTTTCTCTATGATCGTGGTATCGATATCGCTCCGGGTGATGCAGCTCGTGTCGCTCGTGGAGTCACGAAAAAGATGATACTCACTATTCAGGGTATTAAGATTGATGATTTTTTTGCGATGCCAATAACGCCACTCAAAGAAGGCCCAGGGCCAGTATAATAAAATACGTCGCATACGTACCGAGGTGAAACTGTACCATGGACCACGACGGTGATCCAAATATATGGATCACTCTGTAAAGATAGAGAGAAAAAATCCAAGGAATGTATCAAATAATATATGATGCTGTGTGTGAAAAGGCATGCATGAATAATGTCAGTATACCACTATACATGAGGAGAGGGAGAGCCGGAGCAGCAAAGAGATTTGCTATCGGTCATACGAGAGAAAAAGTATCAAAATAAAAAAGTGTAATAGGAAATGTACCGAGAGTTGCAGCAAACGTGAGAGCAAAAGCCTCAGAAAAAAACGGTCCAAGAAAAGCAAACACTCGAGTCAATTTTTTTCACCAAGCGATAATACAGAGTACAGACAAAAACGAGAGCTGTAATCCTATGTCATAAGCCAGCGAAAGAGGACGAAAGAGAGCAATCAATACAGCCACTCACAGCGGGAGGAGAAAACGTGGAAACGTATATCACCATAAACTCGCACCATATCCTATGAGTCCCATAAGAGCTGCACGCCAGACAGCAGCATCATTGCCTACGAGCATGACGAAAGTCATCAGTGTCATAATCACGATTCCTATACGTATCCAGGGATGAAATACTCGTATAAAAAGTGAGAGAAAAATAATCAGCATGATGACATTACCACCACTGACAACCATGATATGCATGAGACCTGATGACTTGAGTTCATCACGCAGCGTCACATCCAGTTGAGATCGTTGTCCCAGAAGTATGCCCGCGAGGAGATCATGTCACTCAGAGGGAAATACTTGCGACAGAGAAACATCAAACCATTGACGCATACGAACAAAAATAGAATACTTCTGTGGTGGAGTTTTCTCGGTATGAAATGCATGAAATTCTGCAATAATTCAGTGGTTCCAGAGTTGTTTTTCTGCTCTATAATTGTCTCCATCTCGGGGAAAAGAAAATTTTCACACAGCACTGACCGTATCTCCTGGGAGAAGTGAGAGATTGGGTGGTATGGAGAGAGCTATATCCTGATATTTTTGGTCCTTTTTGGCATCAATCGAAGTGACAATAACACGAAAACGGTGTGAAAACTCAGAGACAGACAAGAGCTCCCCTACCGTTCACGAAAGAGTATGTGTATGATTATCCCATCCGACATTTTCTCAGAATGATGTACGATATTGCTCATACATCGAGAGACAAAAAAGAGCATACGCATATCACAGCAACAAAAGTAGACTACTTATGATACAAACACGGCGTGTTTTCCAGTGCCAGAAAAATCCGATGAGTATCAACATAAGGACAAGAAAAAATCCTGCCTGCATCCATATATCTCAGAGAAGTATTCCAGCGAGAAATGAAATACAAAAGAGCATGGGAAAACCATGAAAAAACTAAAGACCAGAGAGCCATACTCCGACGCCGTATGCGATAAGCGCAGCGACAGTACCGAGGACAAGTGTCTGAAAAGCAGAAAAAAGAGGTGTGGTCCGAGAAACAAATCATTTTAGAAGTCCGATACCAAAAAACGCTATACCCGTCATAACACACGACAGAAAAAAACTCCCTATATCAAAAACATATGGCACCATCGGAGTAAAACCGACGATCACAAACGCGGCGAGCGTCCACAGTGCGATAGAGAGAGGTGTCTTTCGTCAGATTTTTTCACTCCGAGCGGCGAGGTAAGCACTGATAGACATCGATGCTCCATCGGCAAAGAGATTTGCAAGACCCAAGATAATAATAGTTTTACTCGAGAGCTCTCCTCCGGTCGCACCAGCGACAACAGCAAATGTCGTCACAGTACCATCGACCGCTCCGTAGACCATCTGTGGAAGATAGGTACGAAAGAAATCAATGGGCGAAGTTTTTTTTGTATGAAAAAGAGAGGAAAACATATATAAGATAATAGAGAAGAAGGGAGGCTTTGCAATGCCTCTTCATGTGATACAAGGGCATACATCGAAAATACCTTGCATTTAGGGGTCAGAATGTATACTCATCGTATGAAAAAAATTTTTCCTCTCCTCTGCCTCGTGGTGCTCATGAGTTCTTGTATAAAACTCCCGAGCTCAAATACAGGAAGAACACAAGTGATCCAAAAAGATACACCTGTAGCCACTCAAGAATGGACACAAGTAACAAAAAAATATTGGGATTCTATCCATGCAACTGGAGATAAATATATGTTCCCCGCATTTGAATTTTCTTATCCACGTACGTGGGATTTTCGTTGTTGTAGTGACATGGATACAGGATCGAGTCATTACATATTTTCTACTCTCAAGAGCGACTGAACTGGAGATGAATCACAACCATATGTAGTGATATCCAATGAATGGATGATGTGATGCAAAAAAGAAGAATGTAGTCGTGATGAATTTGAGAAATTATCACCAGAAGAAAAAGTCACAGAAATCATCAAGAGAACAAAAAAAGGCGGAAAAGAGATCACAGTATGACCAGAAGAGCTGCAACAAAAATTTTGAGAAAAATTTGTATTCTGATGGACAAAACCCGGAGAAAAAGAAGTGCAACATGTCTGAATACAATTACAAGATGCGAGTATTTGGATTGATTTTTATCACGTCAGCGATGAGTTGCAAAGAGATTTCATAGATCGTATGAATACCGTGCCGTCTTCCTCTGAATATCCAAACAAAAAACAGTAAATTCATGAAAAAGGAGCTTATCATCATCGACGGATTTAATCTGATTTTTCGGGTATTTTATGCCGTACCGCCATTTCATACACGAGATGGCAAACCAGTAAATGCTCTCTTTGGTTATACAAAAGCACTCATGCAAATCATGAAGATGGATGCAGAATATATCATCATGGCATTTGATAGCGGTGGTGAGACATTTCGAAGTGAAGCAGATGAAAACTACAAAGCTCATCGTGACGGCATGCCTGATGATCTCGGTAGTCAGATGGATGCTATATTTGAGGTCACAGACCTCCTCTGAATACCGCGTGTCGCAGTACCTGGTTATGAAGCAGATGATATCATCGGGACTCTGGCGGTGAAGCATCGTGATGATATGGAGCGCGTCCTCATCGTCTCATCTGATAAGGATTTATTTCAATTCATCGGTCGACATGTCTATGTCTACGATGCCATGAAGGATCGACTCTACGACGAAGAAGAAGCAGTCAAAAAATTCGAAGTACATCCAGCACAAATCGTCGATTATCTCGCCCTCATCGGAGATACCTCGGACAATATCCCTGGTGTCAAAGGCATCGGGCCCAAAACTGCTGTCACTCTGCTCGAAAAGTATGACACTCTCGACAATATCATAGCGCATGTTGGTGAACTCTCTCCGAAGCTACAAGCCATG
Organism: uncultured Candidatus Peribacteria bacterium; assembly: GCA_964456455.1. Classification (GTDB taxonomy): domain Bacteria; phylum Patescibacteriota; class Gracilibacteria; order BD1-5; family JAGOOR01; genus JAGOOR01. Next base: position 4,668 of record CAYVZT010000012.1, read on the forward strand.
ATTGGTGATGGAAAATCAGCGAAACATAGTCAATTTCTCGCACAAATAAAAACCGATGTTCCATTTGATATTGATGCGATGAATTTTCGACGAGAAGCCTCAGAAGTGATCTATACACCAGCATTGATTGAATTTCTCAAAAAATATGAATTTCGATCTCTCCTCCCATCTGATATAGTCCATACTGCTCCCGTATACACCCTCGAAACACCGCCGATAAAAGCATCATGAAAAACGAGAGAGACACTGCTGGAAAAAATACAAAGTGATATTCCCTACTCTCTCGCACTGACGGGATATCCGATGATGACACATCTTGCCATAGCATTGAGTGAAGAGGAAGTATACGAGATAGATCTCTCGGATGCATGATCAGATTATTTTGTGCAAAGCATACTGGATGCTCCGCATAAAATGACAACGTATAACTGGAAAGAAAACGCTCGTGCAATGCTCTGGTGGCTCAAAAATAAATAGTATTTGAATTTTTGATACATAGATTATAATCATATTGAAAACCATATTTCCAATATTTTTCTATGTGTGGTGTTGTTGGTGTTTTTTCATTAGAAGGGCAAAATGCAGATATTCCCCAGAAGTTAGAAGCGCTCTTGCGTCATAGCCGTAACAGATGACAGAAATGATATGGGGTAGCAGTATTATCTGAATTAAAGCTCATTCGCCACGTGTCCGCGTAACTTTCGTGAGTTTCGGAAGAATTAATAAAATACAAATGAAAGACTGAACTCATTATCGGCCACGCTCGTTATCCCACAAGCTGAGGGGACGAGTGAGGAGACGCCAAGCTACAACCATTTGAAGTGAAAAGTGAAAGCCTATCAGAAACGGGGCATTCTTTTGCTTTCAATGGAAACATTGTTAATGCAGACATTATCGCAGAAGGATTAAAAAAAGAGTGATTTGTTTTTGAACATACTCCCATTCTCGACACAGAAGTTCTCAAATTCATGATATTAAAGAAGGTGCGTGAAGGAGTTACAGACCTCAAAGAAATACTCGAATACATACATAATAAAATCGATGGCTGCTGTAATATCATTCTTATCAACAAGGAATGAGATATGGCCGTTGCCAAAGATAAATGGGGGTTCCGTCCCCTTGAATATGGCATAAAGGATGGATTACTCTTTGTCGCCAGTGAAAGCACGGCGCTCATGAAAATAGGATGTGAAAAAGTGGATCATATTTCAGGGTGAGAAATACTCCTCATAAATAAAGGAGATGCGGCTCATAGAATAGAAAGAATGAAGATAGAAGAACCGGTGACAAAACAACGATGTTTTTTTGAAGCTGTTTACTTTGCTGATCCACGAACTCTACTCTGGTGAGAAGCTGCTTCTGCATACAGATACAGATTTTGACAAGTCCTCGCGGAGCAAGACTTGGGTCGATTTGATCCAGAGAATACTATTATAGTAGATATACCAGCGAGTTCTGAAGATGCAGCAAAGTGATATGCAGACAAAATCGGGATAGAACGAGTACAGGCTATCATAAAAAAACCTCAATCCAAAAGAACATTCATAGATGATCCTGCGACACGAAAAGACAAAGTAAAAGAAAAATATGTATTTAATCCTGAATTAAAACCATTTTTAAAATGAAAAAAAGTAGTCCTCATGGATGATAGCATAGTACGATGAACCACTCTTGAGCACCTTGTTCAGGCTTTCAAAAAATTCTACGAACCATCAGAAATTCATGTCCGAATACCGTCTCCTCCCGTTATAGCTCCATGTTTCTACGGAATGAATATGGCAGAAGTAGAAACACTTAAAGCCACCAAATATTTCAAGGATATAAAAAACCCGACTGAAGCAGAACTTCGCACGCTGTGAAAATCCTTCTGAGCTAATAGTCTGAGGTATTTGACACCTCCAAGTCTCGTATCGGCTCTCAAAATGCATGTAAATCATATATGTCTCGCTTGTGTAACGGCTCAATATCCTACACCGTGTGGTCAAGCAACGTATGATAAACAAATAGAGGCCATGAAAGTTTAAAAAAAATCAGAAACTTGCAAAATAACAAATTTTCCTACACTCACTTGCACGTGCTGGGGATTAGCCAAGCGGTCGGACAAAGAATTTGCTCGCCAGCGGTGGTTGACTCGAAATGCCATTCAAGGCATTTCTCCCCCCTCATCCCCAATACAGGATGAGAAGACGTAAAATTGTTGGGGATTAGCCAAGCGGTAAGGCAGCGGACTTTGACTCCGCCACGCGGGGGTTCGAATCCCTCATCCCCAACCATGACCTACACTAAAGGCATATTGTGACCCACGTCTGTGGGTTTTTTTGTACCAATTTTCCACCTCAGTAATCCTTTAGGGGATTGCTTTTCTTAATAATTTTTTCTAGACCGTTTTTCCTGAGTATGAGGTGCACTAAGTGACCTTTTCAAAACCTCTCAAAAGGCTCCATTTTCATCAATTTTCCACTAAAAAGAGTCACTTTTGTTAATCCCAGAAAGGGGTTCGAATCCCTAGTTCAAATATTTCAATTCTTGATCAAAAGATTTGAAGAATGTGATATATAAGTACAATGCTTCTATGCTTGTATCTCATATATCTAAATACATTCCTGAAAAAATAACCAATTTAAAATTGGATGCAAACAATAACGTTATTCCTCCAGAAGGAGCAAAACGCATAGATTTTAGTACTGCAAAGTCGCCATATCAGAAATAATTCAATATTCGTTCTATGCAAGCCAACAATATAAAAGCCCTGAAACCAATATTTGATAACCAAGAGAACTTGGATTTTGATGATGATGGTAAGATGCTGAATCCAAACTCAGGAAAACGGATAGATTATTCGAAAGCACAGTCACCCTACAAAAAATAAATTTTAAGATAAAAGTTTCTTATATATTTCAACCATAGCCCAACTATCTTGTCGACAGTATACAAGGAGATCTTTGGCTGTTTGCGTTCTAGCATGTATATCGCTAATATCTCCTCGTATGAGCTCTGCGAGTTTATTCATAGCTTTATCTCATTTTCCTATATTCAAATGCTCATAACTGAGACCAGGTACTAAAACTGGTAAAACCTTCTTAATTGATGCTGAGCCCTGAAATCTGCGATCAAAGTATTTATATTCGTTGAAAGGATCGTATAAATCATAGGTCATATCATTTATTTTCAGGAAGCTGTCTTTTAAATCAGGATAACTTTCTCATATCTCCTTATTACGAGAATTTTCAAAAGGCTTATACCAAACAACAAAACTTGAAGTATTGAGGTGATCACCAATATCCGCCAAAAACAACTGAAGAAAATCCTTTTGGCTACCAATAACTATTCGATTTTTCTGTGATTCGATATTTGAATCATTCATATCGGTGACTTCTGTTATTTGAAGTTCTCCTTCTCAAACAAGTACTGCTCAATAATGTTCAATATGCCCATCTGCGTAGAGTTTATGGAGAGAATATTGGACAACCGCCTGTTGGTATGGCGATATTCAGTCTAATAATGGTATCGGGGTACTGACTGACTCGTAATCGTAGAAACAAATAGGAAATTGAAGAGCTGTCAGACCGCTGACAATTTCAGCTTCTTCAATACAGGGTTCACTTTCTGATCGAAAATATTTATCTATGAAATTTCCCGCTTCTTTACCAATTCAGTGCAGTTCTTCTTGGGAAAGTGCAGAGATATCTATACGATTTTCTCTTGCAGCCTGAGCGATAAGCGGAGCACGGGAATGATGAATAGGAATTGAATAAATAGTGCCAAATGGTTTATCGGCTCCAAAATATTCCAAATATCTATTCCCAGGAAAAGGATGTAGAACTCAGAAATCTTGTTCTGAAAGAGCTAATTCAGTTCTCATGAGGTCAATGTACGCTTGGATATTTGATCCTGTTTCTAGGCTATCATCAATAGAAACATTTTTAGGCTTACTATTCTGGATTACTGAGATACTTCAAATCCCTCAGACAACTTGAAACGAAATTATGCCATCAATATTGATCCTGCCGTGTCTAACGTAATCAGAATTAACGTGGGCAATATAAATCTTATCAATTTCTCACTGTCACAGAGAATTGAGGGCTTGATTGATAATGTACTTCTGGAAAGCCACATCATGTAAAAATTCATCTTCTATCTTGCCTATTCTCCTATCCTCGCCATTATCTTTCATTTTCTTTCTCACACTCGATTTTGCTTTTACTTCTATCAAATCATATCTACCACTCTCATTACGGATTAAATAATCTCATCGGACATAACAATCTCCTATCTGAAAGCCTGGTTGGTAAATAATCTTCTCTCACCTCAGGATAGCTTCTCTGGTACGAGCAAGGTTTTGTGTTAACCTATCACGAAACGACATATCAGTAACCCAAGTATCATCGTCATCAGAACGTCACGAGTCCTCTTCGGGAATATCTGGGAAAGCATTAAACAAGTCCACTCCATGTTTACGAACAAGATACTCTCCAGCAAGTTTTTCTACAGTTTTTCCAAGTTCTATGATGTATTCCTGCATGTCATCACTCTCTGTTTTCGTTGCCTTACGATAACGAGCTATATCGTTAACTCGTAACCATGCAAGTTTTGGGAATTTACGATAATCAACAAAGAGGGATTTGGTAATAAGAAAGCTCATTTTAATATAAATTAAAAAATTGCAGATAAAAGAGAACGTAAACCATCCCATACGAATGAATATACGTGTTTACCTTCATCGTATTCCAGAAGTAGTACCTGTACAACTGTTAAAAGAAAAATAACTACCGTAAGACGCCATGTAACTCTTTGCGATTTTATATTTATCTTGGTATTTTGAAGGTCAAAAAGACTATTTATATTCTCTTTTGTGTGTTTTATAATAGGATCTTGAGTTTCCATAAAGTGTTTACTCATGTCTAAATACATTTTTTCAAGATTTGATTCGAGATTTCCAATTTTTTCTATTCGTTCAAATACAGATGATCGAATTCTCATATGAGCAACAACGTTCTTTAGTCGATCAAATATAATTAATAATTGTATAAGTTCCTCTTTTTTCACAGAAATATAATCAAAATTATCCGATGCATTAAGAATAGAATTTACAATTTTATCAATAGATGTTTGGATGACATAAAGCCATTCATACAAGGAAATCATATAAAAATTAAAATCATCCAAAGCACCGTAAGGACTAAAATCAATACCATAATTCTTAAACTGGCTTTGATCTATAAGGAGACTTAATACTACCTCATCAGAGTCATAGGCAAATGCATCGTGTAGGGATAACAAATATTTATCTTCATGCTTATAGATATCAACAGGATTATAGGAGAAACCAACAACGTCTAGGTACCCCCTATTAGTGGTCAATTCGTCCTTATCTCAAAGATATGAAAAAATATTTATTATTGGGAAGCTATCAAACCAATCATCATTCTGCATCTTGAAAAATTCTCATAATCATATGATAGATTCTAGAAAAATCAGACTCTCTTTTTTGAGATTATCGAGAAAATTCCGTACATCCTGTTTCTTTCGACGTTGGCAATCAATTATGCTATAACCACTTCACTTTCATGGGATATTATATTGTTCAATCTCCTCTGGATAATGATAACTTGAAACAATCTTGTTGAAATCTACATTAATCTGATCCTCTACAAGTACAAGGATCTGTAATGTAATAAAATCAGCACAAATTTTATCAATTTTTATGTTGAGAAACTTAATACTTTTTGGTAAATTCAGAGCCATTATTCACGGGAATCCTTTTTTTCATATTAAAGGTAAAAAAGAACATCAGGTACGATGAATATCACTAAATATTTTATCTAACTCTCTCTTCTGAAAACCGATCTTCATTTCAGGACTTGTGGCATAAATATCTTCAAGACGTTTAAAAACTCTACCAAAATCCTCTCTCATAATAATTTCACTCAATAAAAATCATTCCAATTTTACAGTCGTTTTCTTTAAGAAAATAGCTTCATTTTCTGTTTTTATTCTCTGAGCATCATAAAGTCAATCAAGCATAATAATTCTTATTTATAATTTGCGGTTATTAACTTGATTAGTAGGCTTTTTGATACAGATTGCACTAAAGCCATATCTTTTTTTGATACAGTTAAGACCCCATTATGTACTATTCAATTTCTGATTTTCCAAAGATCTTCTATCGGATTAATGTCTGGGAATAGTAGTTCAAACTTTGCTTTAAGTTCATTTTTGATATTCGATTCTGGGCTTCATAGCATAATCTCTATTGCTTGCCAATAACTTAGGAATTCTTGACTATCAAATCTGTATCTTTGAGTTCAAAAGAAATTACTCGCAGTTATCAATTTTGTCTGCCTCAATTTCGTAGAAAGGAGATAAAAATAATCAAAATTGATGTAAAAAATATCAGAAACAATAAATTTCGAAAGATGATCTTTAAAATAAGAAATATAAAGACCTATATCATGTCCTATTAACTTGGTATGAGTAAAGTCTGGCGGACTAAATTCTTTATGACTAGGATAAGTAGACCAGCCTCAAAAAGATTTATCAAAATCATCTAATCTATAAGAACCAGTGATTTCTAATATATTAAGAATAATTTTTAGATCATCAGCAGCATGGTAAAATTTATCAAGAATGTATCAGGTATTATATTTTCACTCTATTACTATATAATTATGTTCTTTTCTTATAAAAATCCTATTATCGATATCTAGCGGTTCTCATTTTTCTTTAAATGAATAAGGTATTTTCCAAGTAAATGAAAACTGAAAATCAGCATATTTTTTATTTACATGTTCTAATGTCTTGCCGATAACTTCTTCAAAAAATGGAATATGGTCTTCAAATTGATCAAATGATCATGGTTTTTTGTTTTCAGGAATAAAATTTATGTAATCGCCTAGTATATAATAATAATCAACGTTAATTGCTTCTCTTTCGGAAAGTAAAAAATTATAAATTTTACCTAATATTTGAGGAAGAATACTATAAATATCTGCCAATCGTAGGTCAGGATATTGTAGTTGAATTTCTTTTGATAATTCTTTTAGGGAAGGATTTTCTATATATCTGGGTTCTCTTTTAAAATTTTCACGAGTATTCTCCAATACCACCCACTCCGTTTTAGAATAAAAGTTCTCTATATCCTGAGATGAAGTAATCTTTCTATCTAGGTTATTTTCTTTAAGAAAAACCAAAAATTCAGAGAGAATTTTTTTGAGTAACGATGAATTAGATATAGAAGTATTCACATTTAATTTGAGTGATGGGTCAATTTCTCCCACATACCAAAAAGCCACTGAACTCGCTCACTATCATTTTTGAAGCCTGACGCACGGTACAACTTATCGACTGCACGATCAAGGTCGGTATGAGCATGGACAAGAGCTGGTGGCATCGTGCGAGGATCGTAAAGGTCAGCAAGTGAACTCTCAGGAAATTCGAGACGAGCATTGAGTACAGCTTGAGCCAGATCTTCAATTTTTTTCTTATCTTTATCGTTCACCTCTGGCCATGGGAAATTGTTGTAAGTAAGCTGAACAGAATAACTATAATCGCTTTTTAATCGACCACTTGTAGTCTTCATCCAAACCATATGTATCATAGATAACAACACTCCAAATACGTATAAATCCGAACTTTGAATGGTATATACTTTATCTCCAGCAATTATATCCTTATTAAGAATCGTAATTGGAATATATACTCTGTTTTCAGAAGAGACACGCGGTAATGCGATATAATTGGTCATAGGCTGTCTAACTTCTCCAAAACGAGCTGGAAATAATGCAAGTTTTTTTGTTGCTTCTCTACTGCTAGATATTCTATTTCTATACACCTCTTCTACTCGATGTTTTATCTCTTTTAATGAATTAAGTTCATCTGGACGTATATCTACGAGCCATAAACAATAGCGAGGAATATTATTTATCAATTCTTCTCACATAACAAATTTTCTTATGAATCTAGAAGATCAAGGTTCTTTGCTAGTTATCTCTTGTTTTTCTTCTTCATTAAGAAGTAAATATCCACCATCATTTGGCATACTCCCATAGCTCATCTGCAATGAGGAACAGATCGGATTTTTTCTTTTCAAAATAATACTATCTTTACCTTCTACAAGGTATGGGTTAATATTTTTCACAAACAACTCTAGTGGTTCTCATCCTATGTCTTCGTATTCAAAAATGCTCTTTTTATTAATATCAAAATTAGCAAAACCAATTATTACAACATGCACAGCAGCATTACCCTTAGCCTCGTTAGTCCATTTAAAAGTCTGATGAGCAAAATGAATTTTGATATTATAACTCCCAAACAAAACACTCCAAAGTATTCAAACCTGTTCCCCTTGAGCAATTGAATTAGTAGAAACAAATGCTACTTTGGTTTTGGCACTTTGAATATATTGAGCAGCTTTTATGTACCAAGCAGATACAAAATCCATAACCCCTGCTCACTGAACTCATTTGAAAATATTTTCCATATCGGCTTTTTGTTGTTCATTTTGTTGGCTTTTCCCAAGAAAAGGAGGATTCCCAATAATATAAGAGAGTCTTTCAGGAACAATAATTTCTTTCCAATCTGTTTGGAGAGCATTGGCATTCACAATAGTTGCACGTTTTTTGAGTGGCAGACGGACGAAATATTCACCAAATTCTTGAGAAACTTCCATATTCATTTGGTGATCCATGAGCCAGAGAGCAACAGTCGCAATCTGTGATGGAAATTCTTCAATTTCTATACCATAAAATTGATCGACATTGACTCGAATAAGATGAGCAACATCAAATACCTGCTGATTGCGATATATTGCTTTGATAACCATTGTTTCGAGGCGACGGAGTTCTCGATAGGTAATGACGAGAAAGTTTCCACAGCCACACGCAGGATCAAGAAATGTGAGTGCTCCAAGTTTCTCATGAAATTTTTCGAGCTTCTTTTTGTCTTGTTTGATAGTTTCAAATTCTGTTTTAAGATCGTCGAGAAAAAGCGGTCAGATAAGTTTCATAATATTTTTTTCACTCGTGTAGTGAGCACCAAGATTTCTTCTCGCTTTCTCGTCCATCACAGACTGAAAGAGAGAACCGAAAATCGCAGGAGAAATGAGACTCCAATCAAGACGACAACAATCGAGAATGCTCGTACGCATTGCGGAATCAAACGAAGCAATGGGAAGATTTTCTTCAAAGAGTTTTCCGTTTACATAGGGAAAAGCATCAAGTGATTCATCGAGATTTTTGAGTCTCTGTTCCCTCGGCGTATTGAGTGTCTGAAAAAGTGCAGAGAGATGATACGGTAAATCAGATCCATCTTCGTTTGTTTTCTGTTCAATATAATCTTGGAAGAGTCTTTTCTCAAAAATAGTTGTATCCTCCGCAAAAAGACAAAAGAGTATTCGTACAAGGTATACTTCGAGAGAGTGACCTGTGTAGCCAATATTTTTGAGAGAATCATGGAGCTTCCCCATGAGGAGGGCAGCCTTGAGATTGACTGGATCTTCAGGATTGAAAACTCGCTTTTGATAACCCGCAATAAATCCAAAAAGGTCGACTTTTTTTGGAAGTTCCTCAAGTGTGAATTCGTGATGTGAACCAGTTTCTAAGTCATAGAGACGAAACCGAGCGAAGTCAGAGACAAGAATATATTTTGGGAGGTCGGCATCCTTGAGTCCTGGGAAATATTCTTTTGCCTGGGTAAATGCTTTGTCGAGGTCTCTTCCGCGAGATTTATGTTCGACGAGAATGATTCATTTCCAGAGGAGGTCAATAAATCACTGTGATTGATCTCATTTTTTCACTGGCTCTTCAAATGTCGCAAGTCTTCTACGTGAAACACCGAATACATTAAAAAATCAATCCCAGAAAGATTTTGCTTCCGCATCTTCAGATGTTTCATTTTCCCATTCCTTTGCAAACGTCGTAGCACGAGTGCGTATTTCATTCCAAGAGAGAGTCATATATTTCAATTATACCTATTCTACCTGTTTCTCAACGGAAAATCACTCATTATCATCGTTTTATATTTCTCACTCCTGTATAAGAAAATCTTTTAATCTTTCGATCTCTGAATTTAGGTCGTTAAACCAGTTAGTACTGTATATTCTATGAAATTTTAATCAGTAACTCTCTAGAATGCTTTGTCGAAAAATATCATTTGCATAGGCGAGGTCTGAGCTATGGTATGTCGCACCATCACACTCAATTGCTATGAGGGGTTCCTGAGTCTTTTTTGAGATTAAGACTATATCCACCCTGAATCATCCTAATTTATGCTGTAGCTTAATTCTTGATGGCTCTACAAAGTCTCATAAATAAGATGCCACTTCTTCTTCAAAAGGTGATTCCAACCATCCTTCAACAAATCCAAGATTATTACCTCCGTGACCTCATCAGGCAGTCCTGAGAACATGTTGGCGTAAGTCTTCATCGTTATTTTCTACCGCCTTACAGTAAGTAATATAAGCATGTAGTAATCATGCTCAAGATTTTGACTGTCACCCATACGCCTTAATTTGAGCCTCATAATTACTATATCCAACTAAATTACCTGTAACATTTGAATGAGCATCGGGTATAGATGTAACCAGATGTATTTGTTTCTTTGCACGCGTGATCATAACATTCAAGAATCTATAACCCTTTTCCTGATTTATTGGACCGTAGTTTTGTATAAATTTCCCATCCAATTTCTTTCAAAAAGTTGTACTAATAATAATAACATCTCTCTCATCTCATTGTATTGTATCTAGGTTCTTAATAAACCAGGTTGTATCGTTATAACGAAGTAATTTTTGAACAAAATCAGAATCAGGCTCAGTTGTTTTTATTCCATTAATAAGTTCTCCTATAAGTTTCTTTTGGTACATATTAAAGGTAGCAATACCGATAGAGGGTAATTTACCGTCAAAGTATGTTTTCATATATTTATCATCCAAAATCTCTCTTAAAATTTCAATCACTTTCAATGCTTCTTTATCATTTTCGCCTTTATCAAATACTCCTCAAACTTCGTAAAATCGTATTGGCTTATGTTTGAATTTTTCTGGAACAGCATGAAGTTTTCCGTTATAAAAAGCATGATTAGAAAAATCAATAAGGTACGGATGTTCTGATCGATAATGAATCTTTAACATATGTGGTCTAAATCATTTTTTCTCAGAAAAATCTAATAAAGACTCACTATAGGCAAGAGATATGGTTTGATCTGCTTTGTTATAAACAGTATCGTCTTCATCATTTTCTTCATTATCATCATTTGAGCCTTCTAAATAGAGGTCACTCGTTGCAAAGAAAGATGAAGGAGGCATCTGCTGAGCATCGCCACATACAATTTTCTGTTTTCATCTTATAAATGCTCAAGCCGTTTCCTCTATCCTCAACTGACTTGCTTCATCAAATAAAACTAAATCAAATATTCACTCTTTTGCTGGCATAATTGAGGCACAGACAGAAGGACTTACAAGAACTATAGGGAAAAAATCCGTGAATTGGTTAAAATCTGTTTTTATTATTTTTCTGAGTGAATTTCTGCGTTCTCCTGGCGATCATCTTTTATTGTAGAGTGATTTTAATTGAGCTGGATTTTGCAGATGATGTGACTGTCTCTGAAACCATTTTTTCTTGATATTCAATATTTGTTCTGCGTTTAAATCCTTGAGTAATAATTTGAGTTTTGTTATTTTCTGCTGGTCAGCAATTATATCATCACTGTATTCTGATTCTATTACGGATTTAATAAACCAAAGTTCATAGTACAATAGCCACTTTTCAGAATCTTCTATTCCCACAAAAGCATCAACTATTTTTTTATTTTTTGTTATCAGTTCTGAGTAAAATTTATTCCAAGTTGAATAAGAATTTAAAATAGGCATCAATTCTGCAATTTCTGTAATTTTCGTTTCTATTTTATCTGAAATTTGTTCCACTCACGCAAATGATACATGTCCTCTTTTTATTGTAACTCCAAAATCTTTGAAATATGTATCCAAAGCTTCTATTTTTTCTACAAGTGAGTTGTAGATTGTTGAAATATTTGATAACTTTAAATCAGTATTTAGATTAGTTATATCATACTCTGCTGGATCTGATTTAAGCAGATTTAATAGATCGAGCGTAATTTTTTTTAGATGGGCGTTTCTATCATTATTACTATTAGTAGTTACTAATTTTCCCATATCAAGCTGAAATCAATCATTTACAATTTTCAGGCTCAAATCTCTTATCTTCTTCTCAGTTTCTTCTTTATCTATAATGATTTGTTTGTAAGTTTTTAGAAATATTCATTTTAAATGAATATTAAGGGTATTTGAGAGAGTAATTTGGTCATAGTACTTCCCACTTTTTGAAATATTTTTATCTATAAAATCCGATATGGACTGGATTTCTTTTAAAATATTTTGAATATTAGAAATTTTCAGGTCATGTTCTTCTTTAACTGATTCATATTTAGCTTTAATATTCTCTAGATTTTTACCAATTGTCGAAGAAACTCCTTCTATTTCTCATAAATCATAGTCAGTATTGTTTTCAGCATATGCAACAAATCCTTGTAGAAATTTCTCGAGCTTCTTTACTCATGTGTTCAATTCACTAATAAAATTATTCGTACTAACTTTTCATGTGACATTAGACACTAGTTCAAAATATTGTTCCAGCTGGTTTATATAAAGTAGAAAATCCTCTACATTTTGTATTAATCACTTAGTAGAATATATGGTCGTTTCAAAGGCTTTATATATCTCTTTATTCCATTGAATCAATAGATTCATGGCTGTTCTGATGTTGTCTATGTTTTCCTCTACACGCTTCTTTGTCTGAAGATAATTTCATTCAAAAAGAGTTTTTTTAAACTTTGAAAGAGCGCTATCTATCATTCATGGTTTGTATAAATCAACAGCCTGTCCAATTACATTCTTTGTGTCAGTGAAATTTTCATACGAAAAATTGTCATCAATCTGATCTAATGCCTCTGTTATTTCGTCAAATTCGCTATCATTCTGTACTTTTTTAGCATTCCTAAGGTACAAACCAATAGATTTTTGCCAATTAAAATCTCAAAATATTTTTTTCTTCTGGATCTCATCAGATTTTTTTATTTCCTTAATACCATTTTTTATTTTGCCTAAAAGCTGAGAATAGTTTAAATTACTCGTAAAATAACTCCATTCTACACCGTCATCACACAATTTTCTAACATAATCAACAACATCTTTTCTGGAACTATGCACATCCTCAATAACAACACAAAATTTATCTAATCATAATTCTGCAAGATTATTCTTAATAACATCTAAAGCAGTTCTCTTCTCGCACACTATCATACATTTTTTGTTATTATCGAGCGCATTTGCTATTATTGCTGTTATAGTATGACTTTTACCAGTTCCTGGAGGTCATTGAATTATTATCCCCTCCGATTCACCAATTTGTTCCAAAATCAACTGTTGAGAAGGGTCAGTTGTTACGCCTCCAAAACTATGTTCATACTCAAAACTATCATCTCAAATTTTATCATCTAGACCTGTAAGAGGTATCGTTTCGATATCCTTGATAATCTGCTCTTTGCTAGAGCGAAATAGTCCAAAAACACCATTCCAAATAATGATTTCACTTTTTCAGATTTCTTTTAGATATTCAGCAGGATCTGCTGGTATTTGAGAATCGAAATTCTGTACTGGAGTGCTGTTACCTAATCTAACTAATAAATCTTTAACATAATTTTCTATTTCAGTCTGATCAATGATTCAATCATCGAGTGTTTCTTCAGATAATACAGGGATCTCAAATCACTCATTGTAAGCTAGATATCATGCTAACATATCATTAATACCGAGAAATTCTTCCTCATTTCTTTTAATATCAAAAGTATCTTTGGAGGAATTATTTTTAGATAACTCTAACCTCCAAATAAATATAGGTGAAAGAATGGGCTTTTCTTCGCCTACTTCATTTTTTATTTTTCTACAGAGAAGAGGGTATCCGATACTAAAACTTTTTACACCATGTTCCTGAAATTCATCATACTCGTTTGAAATAATGTAATTGAGTTGCTTAACAAGATCACCCTGCTGTTTGATAAATTTTAGACTTTCAGCTTTATCTTTCTTGTTATCTGTAGAACCATCTCCGATTTCCTCAAGCGACATATTATCATCATTCTTTCCAGGTTTCTTCCCTAATTTTATCGTAACAGAAAACGATTTTTTGGATGTAAGATTATGTAAAAAGTTTTCTTTAAATCAGGGCAAAACACTATTAATCTCACTCAGTGAAACTTTTCCTGCAACAGATCTTCAATTCTTTCACTTAGTATTAGCATTCAGATGGATTGATCTTCTATTTCATACTCGTAGTTTTTTCAACAATAACTGGATAAAATTCTTGTCCATGCTTTTTAGTTAAATGAAAGATATATTTCGATTATATTCATTCGGAATGTTTCACAATGATAAATAATGCCTTTATTTCACAATCTCTGGCAATCCTTCTTTGAGTACCATCTTCTCCCCAAATTGCCTCAGAATCTCTCATTTGTCTGCATCGGTTCATCCTGTAAATATAAAGTTCAGATATTCTGTCTTAGTTGTGACTTTTGCCTTGTCTCCATGTATCATTTTCTGCATAGCATTGATCTTGTCGACTTCCTTGGTGAGCTTCTTGTCCAGTTGTGGTTTGAAGCTCGTCATTGACTCACAGAGCTTCACAAGTCACTCAATGAGGTTTTCTTCTCGGATGTGCTTTTCGTGACAGCTTCCTTTTCAGCCATGTCGATTACATCGATAATATATATAGCGCTTTCATTTTCCATTTAACTTCTCTTCTCCAGTAATTCCTGATCCACAACAACCACATTTGAATATCTTGCTGAAGTAGAAATGTTTTCTGCCCCATATGCCCTTTGGAGGAACTTTAAGCTTTTCTCGTACCCGTAAGAAGAGTTCTTTTGTAATGAGTGGTTCGTGAGTTCATTTGTACCAATTACCACTTCACTTCGGATACTCAAATTCTCCATAGTAGAAAGGACAGTCGAGCATACGAAATATCATGCTGAGAGTAAGCCTCTTCGCATTTTTCGTTCTGAGTCATTTCTCATGAGCAAATTCCCATACTTGTCTTCCACTAAATCCATCGTTCACTACCCATTCAAACATCTGTTTTACAAGTGGTGCTCGTACCGGATCAATCTCTACATGGCTTTTCTCACTGACAGTTCTCCCTCTCACAAGTTCGTATCATATTGGCACACATCATGGTCGCATGCCGAGTTCACATTTTCTCTTGAGTCCTCTTTTCACATTCTTCGTTCGATTATCATTCTCCAGCTTTGCCTGACTACAGAGAATCATGAGGAGGAATTTCTCATTCGGATTATTGGAAAAACTTGATCCATGTGTGCGAATCTGCACCAATACTCCTGCATCCATCATGTCGACAATGGATCAGAGGTCTCCAGCGTTTCTTGAGAGTCGGTCAGGTGCCCACGTCAGAATTGCATTGTATTTTCCTTCTCGTAATCCGTCGAGAAGTTGCATGTAGACACGTCTTTGTCCTGAGGCTTTCGCTGATTTGCTCTCGGTCAGGGTCTCAACTATTTGAAGTCACTCTTGGAGAGCAATTTTCTGCATCTCAGAAATCTGAGAATCTATCGAAAGGGCTTGTTTTTCATCGGCTTCGGATGATTTTCGTGCATACAAGCAATATTTGAGAGGTATGTTTTCCATACCACCATTAATGTATGTTTCGACCCGTAAGTCTAGGCAAAAGAGCAAGAAAATGATGAAAATCCCTGAAATTAGATAATAGTGATCTTCACAACCCTACAATTGCCTCTTTCAGACATATATTTCAAGACCATCATGGTAAAGGCGTCAACGAGATCATCATGCCTTTCTTTTTGGAAACCGAGAATTTGCTCCACAAGTCTCTCAACCGCTGGATTTCTGACAAAAACGACTATTCCTTTTTTGATAAGGTCAGTGACGAGAGTGAGTCTTTCCGTCTTTGACATTCCGGGCTTGTACGACTCTATGTGTATGTTTGAATCTGTTTTGAGATACTGAGCAAGAGCTTCTTGATAGCCAACAGTTTCGACGAGAACTTCGTGCCGAGAGAGATTAAAACCTTTCTTCTGAACAACATCATAGACTTTCAATGCTTCGACCGTATGAACAAAGTTCATTTTTTTCTCAAGAGCATCAACAATATATATTTTCCTGTGTGTTTCATAACCAACTTGTGCTCCTGTGACAAAAGCCGTGTAATCTGCCCACGTTTCTTCGGATATGGCGAGATCGACACCTGTTCTGATTTTGTTCACGCCCTCATAAGGTCACCGCTTCTCAGGAACTGTCTTTGCCCAATGAATCCATTCTGGATCAACTATTTGTCCGTCTCGTCATGCGTCTTGAAGGAGGTATTCTGTTTTCCAAGATATATCACTCCCAATAGTCATTCGGAGATTGTCTAAGTCTGAAACACTAAACCTCTCCTTCCAGATACATATGTCATTATCATCCAAGAGTGGATATCGGAGAAAGATTCATGATCGAGTCTTTTTCTCAATACTTTCTTTGAGTCGCATAAGGAGAGAGTCTCTGTGAAGCATGTTTCCGAGAATCACTATTTTTGTTTTCTTTGGATCGCCAATCGGTATCAATTCTTTCGTAAACCATTCTTGGAGATTATCTCTCCCTTCTCTTGTTTTCATAGACTGAATATTTTCTATATCATCAGCGATGATAAGGTCAGGTCTATGATTTTTATGTCGGATACCTCGTGTTGATTGGTCGACAGATATGACCGTGATTCGAGCTCAGAATTTCTTCAGAACAAGGGATGAATTATTCCACTCTGTACTGTCTTCTTCGAACGGTCAGAGATCTCATTTAAGAAGTATATTTGATTCTAGCTCTTCCTTCAGATTTCGCATATACAGTTTTGCTTGCGCTTGTGTCTGGGCGACAATCACAATGAACTTATTCTGCATCGTGCCGAGAATAGACCATATAGGGAAAGCGGTGCTAATGATGGAAGATTTACCAGATCACCGAAATGCCATAATGGTGATGAATTTCTCGTTTTCATTTTCGAGATAGTGGAATATCTCTTTATGAAATGCTCCAAATGGTGCAGTCATATAGTGGTTGAAGTAGAGCTCGAAGAAAAACTCAAAGCTTTTCTCTGCAATAGCTCTTCGGACTAAGTGAGAATCTTGGATTCTCTTTGCATCGCTCGATACAATATCTTTTTTAGGCATACAAGAATGGGTAATAAATTAAGTTTTTTTGTACTTTTTGAGTACACGGGCAATAGTTTCTTTCTGTGCTTTTGTCAGTGATTCTTTATCAGGGGTATCCACTATTTCCAGCTTTGTTCCGTAGGCAGAGTGTCTCGATTTGAGCCAGAAGATTATGGCAGTCATGTTGCCGTCTTTCATGCCCTTGAGGAGCTGAGATTCAGCTACATCATTCATGAGAAGTACTCATCGCTGAAGTGCCTTTTTGGCTTTCTTCGCAAATATGAGATCGCTCTGAAGCCATCGATAGTAGGTCGATCTGCCGACACCACTTTTCTCACAGGCTATCTGTACAATGGGAGTCTTTTCGAGGTGCTCCAAGAGCAGATTTTTGTCTTCTCGAATTCGAGAATTGATATTTTTATTGCTCATATTTCCTATGTTATTTTCTCAGCAGTTTTCCCCGTGTAGTCCTCCCATCGTTTGATAATAGCACGACAATAGACAGGATTAATTTCCACCGTGACACATTTCCTACTTGTCTGCTCACAAGCCATAAGCGTACTTCCACTTCCTCCAAATGGATCATAGACCGTATCTCATCGCTTACTGGAATTGAGAATGAGTTCTCTGAGGAGCGGAACTGGCTTCGTCGTAGGGTGGATTGTGTTCTTTCGAGTCCTTGCAAAAGGAAGAATACTTTTTGCTTTTCAGCCATAGAAGGCATGTTTTCCATACCATCCATAGGCGATGAGTTCATGCTGAGGAAGATAGTCGAGACGACCGATAATAGCAGAGTCTTTGACCCATATGAGAAGCTGCGTAAACCGCATACCTGCTTGCAACATTCAGTCTCGAAGAGCAAATATCATCTTGTCAGCATTGAAGATATAGGAAGCATTCTTCTCTGCAAAGTATGG
>CAYVZT010000013.1:0-21444 GCA_964456455.1 uncultured Candidatus Peribacteria bacterium
CCGTCCCTGGTGCTCTCGCTGGTATCCCTGGACTCTCTGTCCCAGCTGGCTACGCTGCACCTGCTGACGACGCATCTCTCTCGCTCCCGGTCGGTCTCCAGATCATGGGACCAAAACTCGGAGAAGAAAAAGTCCTCATGGTTGGTCATGTCTTCGAACAAGCAATGCAAGAAAAGATCAATGCACAGAGACCGAAGGTTTGGAAGTAAAATAAAACCCTCCAATGGAGGGTTTTTTGATTGTGAAAAAGAAAGAATGAATATAATTCAAGTAAATCACAGTATATGACCTCAAGCAAATGGCAAGAAGAAAAAATAGCCCTGAAAGATCTTTTCTTATGGGATCAGAATGCACGTTTTACTGATAAATATTTTTCCAAGCCAGAAAAAGAACTAATTGAACATTTTTGCTCTGATAAGAAATTCAGAATTGAAACTTTTGCTAAAGAAGTTGTCCAGGATTTTGATTTACCTCAATTAGAGAAGTTTGTAGTTTGGGACTCTGGGGAAAATAAAATTGTCATAGAGGGCAATCGTCGGTTAACAGTTTATAAATTGCTAAATAATCCAGAACTAGCCCCAACAGATGAACTCAAAGAAAAGTTTACTCATTTAAAAGAAACAATCACAATTAATGATGATTTGTGTTTTGATTGCGTTATAACTAGTTTGCAAACAGAAGCACTTCGATATGTAGATAGAAAACATAATAGCTGAAATAATGAAGTACCCTGGGTTGAAACAGAAAGGACCAACTACCAAATAAGAAGAGGCAATGCCACTAAGAAACAAGAATTTAAGTCAGCGATTGAGAAATTTGTTAGAAAATCAGGATTGCCAGAAGATATTGTTGATCAAATATTTGGTAAATGATATGTAACTACTTTTTGGAGGATAATAGAAGGCTCTATAAAGCTATTTGGATTAACTTTAGACGAAAAGAAGAATATAAAATCTACTGACAATGATTTTGAAAAGAAACTAAAAGTAATTATCTGGAATGTGCTGCAGAAAAAAGACTTTTCAGGGAATAAAATAGATTCCCGATCTCTGAATACAAATAATGAAAAAGAGGACTACATCCGTTCAATAAATAGCACACATTATGAAAAATTTGATAAGGAAATAAATAAAAACACTGTAAATAATATTTTTGGTGAATCTACAGTAAGAACCCCGAAAAATATTCAGCCTCTTACACGAAAAACATCTACAATAGAATCTGATGATATACTCTTCTGAAGGAAGTTAGCTTTAAAAAAAGGCTCTGTAAATAATCTATATTGTGCTTTGGATGACATATACGAGAAATTTAAGAATGATAAAAAAATTGAGCACAAACTTCCTATAGTAGGAATGTCTTTACGTCTTTTATTGGATGTAGCGGGAAGGGAAATCTGTGGTACAGACAACGATAAAGCCTACAAGGATTTTCTAAAGAAAGCGAGGGAAGAAATGGAACTTTGAAAAGAAAGCGAAAACTTTCTTGCATTAACTAATAGCTGGCTCTCAGGGAATGAAAATTTGGAAGGTGTATTCGGTAAATATGCACATTGAATCATCCCAAGTGAAAAATGAAATATACTGAAGCTTTCTAAAATAGTCTGAGACATTTTAGAATTTTATTTTAAGTAAAAAATGTTCTTATCACCTCTTAGATACCCTGGTGGAAAAAATAAGCTCGCAAAATATATAGCTCATTTTTGCAGTAGCAATTGAGTTAATTGACATTATGTCGAACCTTATACTGGTGGCGGTGCTGTAGCATTGCATCTTTTATTTAATAATATTGTTAATGAAATAACAATAAACGATTACGATAAATCTATTTATGCATTTTGGTATTGTGTATTAAATGAAACAGAGAAATTTTGTAGAAAAATTCAAAGAACCGAAATCACTCTAAAAAATTGGGATAAGTTCAAGAAAATTCAAAAGAATAAGAATTCCGCATCTTTATTTAATCTTGGTTTTTCTACTTTTTTTCTCAATCGCACAAATGTCTCAGGTATAATCGAGGGTGGAATGATTTGAGGCAGAGAACAAAAGGGTAAATACAAAATAGATTGTCGCTTCAATAAAAATGAACTTATTGAACGAATTCGTAAAATTGCGACATTCAAAGACAAAATACATCTGTACAATATGGACGCACTTGAGCTCGTAGACACAGTTTTGAAGCATGCGAATAGTGATAATACTATTTTTTACTTTGATCCTCCTTACTATTTGCACTGACCTTCTCTCTACATGAGCCACTACAAGCATCAAGACCACAAACAAGTAAGTGATAAGATTAAAAAAATAAAAAATGCTCACTGGGTTGTATCATATGATGATACGGCAGAAATTCGTTCACTTTACAAAGATTGTAAAATAAAAGACTACGCCTTCAACCAGGCGGCTTACAGGAGCAGACTCTGAAAAGAAGTATTATTTTTTAGTGAACACAGTCAGGTCCCAACTTTTGAAAATCCAACAAAATTTTAATTATGGGGAATTATCTTCCTGAAAAAATTAGAACATGAACTATTTGAGAACTATTTGCTCAAATGAAGTTGCTAGAATATGGAGTTCAAGCAGCACCACCCATCAAAGATAGTGGTAATGATTTAATATGAATAAAGTGAGAGGTGGTAAAATTTATCCAAATTAAAACTGGGACTAATCGTATGCCATCACCGAGCAGAAGAGGCTTACCCCTAGTCTATCATCTACTATTCCTGGTAAATTTACATCAAGAAAATTGAGAAATAAACTATGAAAAATCGAAAATAAAAGTTCTAATAAATAATAGAGGCGAACTTCGCATGATCTGACTGCTAGATAAAAATCTAGCCGAATCTATTTGGAGGACATCATCTCGATAATTACTTCAAATTCTCCTCCAAAAACTTCACTGTCTTCCCCATGCATGCGTTGATGGTTGTGAAAAAATCCCCTCTTCTACGAGGGGATTTCCGAGCTAAATATTTTTATTTACCGAGTATTTTCAAAAGTTCATTCATTTTCTGAGCATCACCATTGAAGAAGAGTTTACTATCTTTTTGTTCGATGGTCAGTCCGAGACCTTTTATCTGCGCGAGGAGAGTGCTTGCCTTGGTGGCATCACTGGTGGAGACAAATCCGTCGAGCTTCCCGCTTCTGGTATTCACAGAATACTGATAGTCACCGTTGGAGACGATAGAAGTCGTCGCAGCTGGATCTATCGGTGCTCCCCATGCCTCGCGCATCATGCGTTCATGGCGAGTACGCATGGTATCCATCTGGCGTTGCATATTCTGGAAGTCTCGATCAATATCACCAATCCAATTATCATCCATACGCATATACATCGGACGAGGTACGAATCGATGCACTCGACGAAAATCCCGCGCTTCATAGTGTAGAACAGTAGCCACGAGGAGGATAAGGAGGGCGAGGGATGTCCAGCCGTAGACGCCGATTTTTTTGTGTATGTGCTGGATACCATGTTTGATATTTTGACCGAGTCGGTTGAGTTTTTTTGTGACAGGTTTGCTCTCCTGTTCAGGTGTAGGTGTAGTGTCTGACATAGTGTGTAGAAATAATAAACAGAAAAGACCCTTTGTGAGCCTCAGGGTGTTATACGTAAAAGAGGTGAAAATATTTCACTTTTATTCTTGACGTTGTTTATTTTCTTTGAAAATTATTTTTTCTGCGTTTTTCTCATAAGACGAAAAAGTCTGAGGACCTCGCGAAGCTCGTGATATTTACCAGTCAGATCACGATCGAGGCTCTCAAGTGCCTTCACGACATTCCCCGCCATACGAGATTGCCGAGGAAGCCTCTGTATAAATTCTGCGACTCGCTTTTCGTGAAAGCCATGTTTATGCCAGAAATATTCCAGCGTATCAATGATAAATTCTGCTTGTTCTGCTCGTGAAAAATCAGAATAATTCTCAAAGAAATCCAGCATAAAACCAACCACGCCACCCTTGCTGACGATGGCTTCGAGGGCATGAGACTGCGACTTCATAAATGCCGCCTCGCTCTCAAATACTCGAAAATGCGTATCCATGACTTTGTGTCGACTTTTTCTCTGAGCCGGAGTCATGTGTATATGGAGACCTGAAGTATTGATAAATGCTCCTATCATTTCTTCATTTTTTGCATCATGAAATCTGAGAATCCTCGCAGTGGATTTTTGTTTTCTAGGGCCTATATCAAAAGAAAGCACTTCTGCCTCTGACATCATCTGAAAAAATCTCTCCCGTATCCAGAGCTTGTATCGACGGCGTGCCTGGAGGGTATACGTCTCAAAATCATCTGGTGCGAGACCGATTTTCTGAAGCGTCTCATCATTCAGCTTATCTGGATCAAGTGGGAGTGATTTGATAATAGTGGCAGTATCTTCTTCAGTGAGATATATAGAATCCTCTGGTATGATAGCCTGGGTATTATCAGGACAGAAGGCTCGTATCAGATACGAGAGAAGTGTGGCCTTTTGACGATGCTTGCAGGCATTGATCCTGTGTTCTAGATAGGGTCGTGCCCTCTTGAGACCACCAAAAGTACCGAGAACTCTTCTCAGCTTACCCTCCACATGCAGGATAGTACGCTGTATGAGATCACTCGTGATACTTGGTTTATCGAGGAGGCGGGTCGTCATTCCATTCTGCCGCCAGTGTTCATTATCTGGACTATCGTCTTTGTTGTTTCTCGAAAACACATACGGTAGATCTCCGTATCATTTTTCAGGACCGAGAGCTTGTTCTACTTTTTGTATCGTATCTAGGACAGTCGCATCGGTATCATCGACGCTCTGTACTGCGACAAGTTGGTTGAGAGGTGAGTCTGGCAAGTCGTCTAATTTTTTCATTGTATATATAAATAATATATAAAATGGGGAATTAGCAATTTTAGCCCGCTATCATCGCCTGAAATTCTTCTAATCCGATAATATTAACACCGAGTGTTTGAGCTTTTTCTCGTTTGCTTCCAGCATTTTCTCCTGCGATGAGATAGTCGAGATTGCCCGAGACAGCGGTACGTACTTCCCCACCGTTTGCTTCGACCATCGCATGGATATCATCACGTGATATATCAAATGTTCCCGTCACACAAAAAGTTTTCCCCGCGAGGACGCCAGAGGATTTTTCTACAATTTCTGGAAATACGATTGTCACGCGAGCAAGGAGTCGCTCAAGGAGATGTTTGTGAGTTTCAAAATAAGCACTAATAGTCCCTGCTGTTCCTGGGCCGATATCCTTCACTGCTTCGAGCGTCTCGATGCTGAGATGAAAATGGAGAATATCATCCGTGCTATGAAAGAGTGGTGCGAGGAGTTTCGCTGTACGCTTGCCGACTCATGGGATTCCGAGTGCACCGATAAATCGATCAATAGTGAGCGTGCGTTTTGCTTCGATAGCGGTCATGAGATTATCGACAGATTTTTCTTTGTATCCCTCGATCTGGAGGAGCTCATCTCGGTGATCTCTGAGGTCATAAATCGATGCCATATCGGTGACCCAACCGAGCTCACAGAAGAGCTCGATTTGCTTTGGTCAGAATCCATCAATATCCACACCGTGCTTGCTCACGAACCATTCGAGAGCCTGCATTTCACGGGCAGGACATGCGGGATTGCTACAGAGGAGAGCGATTTTTTCTCCTTCTTTGTGTGTCGGTGATTCACAGATAGGACAGTGTGTCGGTGGTATGATGATTTCTTCTTTCCCTGTTCGTGCTTCGATAATGGGTGCAATAATTTCTGGAATGACTTCACCCGCTCGGTGAATAAATACTTGGTCACCGATTCGGAGATCTTTTTTCGCGACTTCGTCATAGTTGTGGAGTGTCGCATGCTGAACAGTGACGCCCATGATATTCACGGGCTCGACGTGTGCGACGGGTGTGATAGTACCCGTACGACCGACAGAATGCTCTATTTCGATGATGCGAGTCCGAGCATATTCCGCTGGAAATTTGAATGATATAGCATAGCGTGGATGATGTGATGTCATGCCGAGCACAGGCCAGAGATGGAGGTCATTGATTTTGATAACGAGTCCATCGATATCAAACGGGCAGACAGGTTTTTTGCCCATCTCATGAATCATCGTGACGATAGATTCGATACCAGTTTTTTTCTCAAAAAAGAGTTCACCTTTTTGCCACTGCTTCGATGTCTGAAATCCCCAGGCGCCGAGTTTTTGGATCAAGAAAGAATAAGTCGCTTCTTCAGAAATACTCGTCTTGTGAAGCTCTTCGAGATCAGGACATGAGTAGGCAAAAAAGAGGAGGTCTCTCTCTCGTGTCACTGTCGGATCGAGCTGACGGAGGCTCCCACTCGCAGCATTTCTGGGATTTGCGAAGAGTTTTTCTCATGACTGAAGTCTCCTGTGATTCAGCTCATCAAATGAAGCCCTCGACATCACGACTTCTCCTCGTACCTCTATCGTCTCTGTGTATGGTATGGTTTGTGGGATATTTCTGATTTCTCGGACATTGAGGGTGATATCCTCTCCTATCTGACCATCTCATCGCGTCAGAGCACGAATCAATTTTCCCTGTTCGTAGAGAAGTGCTATACCGAGACCATCAAATTTGTATTCGACGACATACTCAAGATCGGTGTAGCTCGTTTCTTTATCGAGGATACGGCGGATACGAACTTCGAACTCTCTGAGATCCTCGGCGTCATAGGTATTATCGAGAGACATCATCTGGTGGAGATGTGGCGCTTTGGTGAAGTGATTGTCTTCATCGAGACGAGCGACTTCGTGTGTCGGACTCGACTCATCATGCATACCAAATCTCTCTTCTCCTGCGACGAGAAGAGCATAGAGAGTATCAAATTCTCCATCGGTGATAACAGGTTTATCATTATAATATTGAGCACGATGATACTGTATCACTTCTCGGAGTGTCGGGATTTCATCACGAGTTATATCATCGATCGTGCGATGAAGAAAATAGTGAGTTTCTGCGAGCATAATCGGAAAAAGTATACAATCCTCTTCCTAAAGTAAAGTAAAATCCGTAGACAGAAAAGGTTTTTCGCTTAGCATAAGCACGTATCTTTATTCTTTTTCTTCTCTATGAAAAAAACTCCCCTCATGGTCATCCTTGTCTCGGTTGTTCTCGCGAGCTGTACGATGCCAACTATGCCATGGACCAAAACTGCATCCACGACTGATGCCGAGGTAGTCACCGATGAAACCTCAACTGATACCGCTACAGATGAAAAAATGTCAGGAGAAACGACACTCCCAAAAGACAATGCCAAAACAGATACACCTACTACATCGACTGATATCACTCCGGGTGATACACCAAAATGAATCGCTCCTGGTGGTGTCTATCTCCCCTACACTTCTACTGCAGTCGCTCAAGCAAAAGGCAGTGTCGTCCTCTTCTTTCATGCGAACTGGTGTTCTACATGTGTCGCTATCGAAAAAGATATCAAAGCTCATCTCAAAGACATCCCGAAAGATGTGACCATTCTTCGTGTAAACTATGACGATGCGACAGATCTCAAAGAGCTCTATAGTGTCACAGGACAGTACACTTTTGTACAGGTAGATAATAGTGGCAAGCTCATAAAAAAATGGCGTGGCGGCTCGACTCTCAAAGAAGTCCTCGCACAACTCAATGGCAACACTCCTCAAGATATACCAGAAACAACGGCACCAAAAACAACCGCCCCTACAGCTTCATGAAAAAATGCTACTGATCCGTTTTAAGTACTGCACATCTCTTATAAAAAATCCCCGTACGGGGATTTTTTATTGGAGCTTCCAGGTGATGAGACTATTTCTCTCATCAAAATGATATTCGATTCACAGATGCACGTCAGCAGCCAATCGACGATACTCTGACTCAGAAAAAGCATGATAAAATCTCTTATGATCTCATATTTTTATGAGAAAATCCGCACTTCCATCTGGATAATCCTCACAGCGAGAAGAGTGGTATTTTTTTTGAGTTTCATGCAGGAGATTCCAATTTGTCATATATATGACACCATGCGGCTGGAGCAGTTTTTTTATCTGATGGAGTACATTTGCTCTCTCCTCGTAGGACTCAAGATGATGAAAACTCGCTATCAAAAAACAAGCATCAAAAGGTGCAAAGTCCGCAAGTAAGTGTGCGGATTGACGCATATCCCCTTGTATCCAATGCGGTGAGAAATATCCTTGAAAATCAGTATTTTTCTGGGCTTGCGAAAGGAGTACTTTTGAGCTATCGAGTCATACATAGGAGAGATTGCGTTTCTCAAAATCACTCCTCATAGCACTCTCTACGATATGGCCAAGGAGGCGTCCATTACCACATCCTATATCAGCTATTTTCCATGTTTTTTTTCATGAAAACGAATTCACGAAGCTATCGAGAAGTGTGACTATCTCCTCCCAGTGCATGTTTTTGCGACTTCTGCCAAATGTCTCTCAAAAATCATCATACTGCACCATATTACTGAGGGTTGGAATTCTGTGAGGGAGGTGTTGACTGAGGTTTTTGATTATGATTTTTATTGCCTTGTGGCTTCTGTTGTTTTTTCTCATTTCTCTGTGGACGAACTGATTTTCTGGACTGGAAAAGGAGCTCATCTGGATATTCTTCTATATCTATGAATTCATCGGCGAGATCTCGGAGCTCTTTGTTCGTCGTACGACCAAATGCCATGACCTCTACGAGACATCCTTGAGCCTGCTGCATATAGTTTACCACAGGACAAAAATCACCATCACCCGATACGAGCACAATAGAATCTACTTTTGTTCAGAGACGAATAGCATCCATAGCGATACCGAGATCCCAGTCAGCCTTTTTGGACCCATCGACAAATGTTGTAATTGGTTTTTGTTTTATTTCAAAGCCACTTTCATGGAGTGCTTCTATGAAAACTTTGTTTGTCTCATCTGCGGTATCGACCACATAAGCAATAGCACGAGTGAGCTTTCGTCACTGAAGTATGAGGTGCAAAATATTTTTGAAATTCACACGAGAATGATAGAGATTCTTCGCGGAGTAGTAGAGGTTTTGCACATCGACGAGGACGGCAACGCGTTGTTCAGGGTTTCGTATAATCATAGACTCATTGTACACGTCTTTGTTGAAATACTTTTCAGAAATATTGACAAATATATTTATTATTAATAATAATTTAATGATTTCTAGGAATGTCTCGTGCGATAAGTGTCCCGGGCTCTGCTGTTATACACTCTCTCGATCAAACAACGGACGTTTTATTGATCCTGGAGAATCCTGAAAAGTATGTAGTAAACTGACTACAAAATGTCGTTGCGCCATACATACTGTCTTATGAAGAGATTCTCCTGGCTGTGCAAGTTATTCATGTTTTGGCTGATGAGAAATAATAACAAAAATATTTGAACTAAATCCCCTTACAGTTTGTAACGATATCATGATTCAGTGATTTTTTATTCTCTGCCAAAATATCATGAATAGACTTTGGGAAATACAAGAAATGGCAAAAAAACATCAAGACAGAGATGCAGAACAATTTGTAGCTAAAAACTTAGAAGAATTAAAATGATTCACAAAAGAAACACCTCTGCTCACGTGGGCAGAATTAGAGTGTAAAATAACACTCATGGAAATAGCTCTAAGAACTGCATACGAAAGATAATTTTATTGGTCTATAACTTTTTCGGTGAATCTCAGAAACTCCGAGTTTTTTGAGAGCTTTCTGGTGCATCTCGGTTCCGTATCACTTGTGTTTTTGAAATCCATATCACGGAAATTTTTCTTCGTACTGTATCATGATGTGATCACGTGTTACTTTTGCCAAAATAGAGGCAGCCATGATTTGCTTCACCTTTGAATCCCCACGCACGATATATTCTGGCTCTGGTAGATCGATATAAAAGGAGTAATTATCTCGACCATCGATGAGGAGGTATTTTGCTTCATTTTCTAGGGCTAGAAGTGCTGCCTCCATCGCTCGTCTATTTGCCTCTCGAATTCAGACACTATCTATGATGCTACTATCTATGATACCGATTCCATAGGAAAGCTTATTTTTTTGAGACAATCGTACTATCTCATCATGAGTTTTATTTCGATCTTTTTCAGTCATTTTCTTTGAATCTTTCAGGATTCATGTGATCGGATTTTTGCCTGACCAGCACACACATGCAGCGACGACGGGACCAGCCCATGACCCCCTCCCTGCTTCATCTACGCCTATGACAAAATCATCTCATTTTATTTTTTTGAGAGAAAAAACAGGTTTTTTTAGGCTTTTGTGTTGATTTTTTGGCATCTTGGTAGAGAATACTCACGTGACACAAAATGCCAACTATTTTGCCGACTATGATGCCTATGTACTCAAATACAGGGAGTATGAAAAGCGCGATCCGGATGACCTCTTCTCAGAACTCTTGCAAGAGTGCGACTATATATCAGGAGAATGAAAAGATCTCATCAAACAAGCATACACTATAGCAAAACGTGGTCATCTCAATCAACTCAGAAAGTCTGGTGCACCATATATCACTCATCCTCTCACAGTGGCATGCATGATGCTGCCCTATCGTCCAGATCCGATGCTCCTCTCTGCGACACTCCTTCATGATGTCCTCGAGGATACTGAGGAAACCTATGAGAGTATATTTGATATACATCCAGATATTGCCAATATCGTCGAATGAGCGACGAAAATCCGATCGGCATCTCGCGACGATCCATCTGGTTTTTCGAAGGAGCAAGCTCGTTTTGAGACTATCAGAAAAATCCTTATTGCCTCTCAAAAAGATATAAGAATATTGTTTTTGAAGATATTTGATCGGTCACACAACATGATCACTATCGACGCCATGGGACCAGAGTGAAAACAGAGAATGGCGGAAGAAACAGCACACATATATATACCTCTTGCAAAGCGATCTGGCCTGCGTGAGATGTATCACTTTTTGCATGGACTCACTGCCGAAGTGCTTGAGCCCGAAAAATGGGCTACAACGAGGACTTTTGTCACCAACAGACATCAATCTATGGTACAAAACTCAAAAAGAACACATGAGTACCTCAAAAAACAGAATTGGTCACGAGGTATTCTCCATTATGATACAGATTTTGTTTCCCCTTTTTCTATCGAGCTGACCAAGACATATCTCGAAGAATCCTGGTATGCGATACAGATAGTCGTACGTGAACCGAGTGATTGTTATGCCATACTTCATGATATAGGAGCACGCCAGGATGAGAATTTTCTCCAAGTAGGCCGAGTGAGCGACCTCATCAATCATCCTCGTTTATCCTGATATACCGGACTTCATACCGAAGCAATTTTTGAGGGGAAGCAACGCCTAAAGCTCCGTATTATCGACGAAAAAACCTATGAAAAAGTTCTCCGATATGAGACTTTTGAAGAACTGGGCGACATATATGGCCCCGTTCTCTTCCGTGATTTCGACCTCATCAATGAGGCCACATCATCCGATTCATGAGATTTTATGAAAGGCGTCACAGAGCACATATTAGCCCGAAAAATCCCTATCCATTCACCTCAGAAGCCTCTCTTCTATATGCCCATCAAGTCGACAGTGCTCGATGCAGCTATATATCTCGATCCTGCAAATTTTGTCTGTATAGATGAGATCTATAAAAATCATGAAAAAGTACCTTTTTATACTGTTCTAGATAATAATGATATCATCACCTTTAGCCTCAAAGAAAAGCCTACAGTGCTTCATAAATGGCTCGAATATGCTCATTCATGAGTATCACACTGGAGAATAGAAGAATACCTAGCACATCATAAGAAACATGCAACACATGAGTAGGAAAAATATACTTCTTTTCCGCGGTGAAAACACGAGAGACCTCATGCAGACAGTTCGGTCATGGCGTGAACGTTTTGTACAAAAATACGGTGAAATGAACTTGCTGGATATAGATCGTGACAATATACCACCAGAAATATTGACGGATTGCATGGCTCCTGGCTTCATGGGGAGCTCACGTATGGTGATATTTCGCGACAAACTGACCAAAACCCCCCGAGAACTCAAAAATCTAGAAGAAAAAGCAGGTAAAACCATCGATCTCGATGAAGATGAAGAAAAAACAGAGGATACTGATAATCTCTGGATAAAGATGCTTGAATCTCTTCCTGATACCAATTTTCTGCTTTTTATAGGCAACAAAAAGCCCATAAGCGATCTCGAATCCTGGCTCGAAGACAATGCGACTATCCATGAATTTGCCCCTCCGACCCCCAGATCGATGCAACTCTATACCATCCAGGAACTCTGACTCACCGACATACAAGCGGAGATATTTTGCCAACAGCTCGGTTTTTATGAAGAAAATATGTATGGGAAAGTCGTCACTGTCGGAAAACCAGACTATATCTATCAAGAAGTGGCCAAACTCAAGCTCACAGGGAAAAAAGAGTGGGCGAATAGCGAACTCAAGGCTATCCTCCCAGATTATCGCGATGAAAATGCATTTAACATGCTCGATCCTCTCTGGAATCATCAAAGTCACGAGGTGGTCAGTACGTGGCACAGACTCATGGACACAGCTGATCATGAACTCACGATGGCCACTATGATTACCATGATTCGCAAGATACTCATTTGCGCGACATTTCCAAATATAGGTGATATCCCTGTTACTCGTGGTCAAAAAACGACGGGAGCAAAGCTCCGGAATGAGCAAAAAGCACTCAAAAAACTCTACGATAACATCATAGCAGTTGATATTGCTGAAAAATCATGAGAATTACCCCATAAAACAAACGCCTTTTTGATGGCACTTCTCTCTTACTGCTAAACTCCTTCCGACACCATGCGACTCACAGTACAAACATGATCTGAAAACCCTATACTGAGAGCAGTTTCAACCCCGATAAAAAGCACGGAGCTCCATAAATACCGAGTGCTCGGTGAATCCATGCTGACGTATATAAAAAATCCAAAGCACAATGGTATCGGTCTCGCAGCTCCTCAAGTCGGAGTCAATAAGCGTATGGTCGTTGTTGGACTCCCAAAAGGACAGGATGACGAAGAGTATCCACTCATACTCATGATAAACCCAAAAATTACTCAAAAATCAAGTGAAACAGAGGTGGGCGAAGAGGGTTGTCTGAGTCTCCCGAATCTACGTGGAAATGTCGTCAGATCGCTCTGGGTAGAGGCAGAATGGCTCGATATAAAAGGGAAAAAAATGAAAAAAATGATAACTGGCTTTGGAGCAAAAGTCATCCAACACGAGATAGATCACCTCGATGGGGTTTTGATTAGTGACAAATTCTTGAAATAATTAAAAAACAATGTTATAGTGTTGTCAAGGTATGACTCCTGACTCACAATTTCTCCAGAAACTCATCCACGAGAACCAAAAACTCCGTGCTGAGCTCGCCATTGCGCAACAGTGGATAGGCAGAGAAGTATCCGAAATTCGGATGAGAAAAGTAAAACAGGAAACCGTCCATGCAACGCGAAAAGATCTCCAGGAATCAGAAGATGATATACGGGCGCGTATTCGTAAATATTTCTGAGAAGAAATCCCCTTTCTATCAGAAGAAAATGAAGACCTCCTCATCGAATCAGAGATAAACTTTCAGCATCTCGCTCGCAAAAAAGACCTCGATGCCCTCATGGTCACAAATGTATACCAAAAAATACTAGAAAACATCTTTGAAGAACACATGACACGGCACTTCAGAGACGCACACAACCGAAGTCGCCTTCACCCAAGCAAAAATGATCTTCTCGAAAAAACGCTCTACAAGGTCATGCACGATGGTTTTCGTCTCTCTCTCGGTAAAATATATCAGATTTTTGAGCGTATCGTCATGGGCAAAAGCGGTGATTTGATAGAGCTTTTTCGTTCTTCCCTGGATACCCTCCCCATAGCACAAGCCCTCAATGATTCAGAGTTTTGGGAGCTCTTCACAGACCTCATAGAAACCAAGGCATTTGGAGAAAAGCGCCATGCTGGAAAGATATCATTTCAGGATGCCAGATTTATCAGAGAGAGTGTCACAGGAAACTATGAGGAAGAGGGCCTCCTAAAAATACTTTTCAAATACTTAGCATAAAAGGAAGAGGGAATATTTTGGAATAAAAGAGAAAAGTCTATACTGCCTCTATGTCCATATTTCTCTGAATAGATCCTGGAACGACTGATGTCGGCTTTGCTGTCATAGAGCTGGTGAAAAATACTCGAAATATTCTCACTTTCTGAGTGATTCATACCACACCAAAGGCAGCTCAAGGTCAGAAACTCGTCGAAATCATGCATGATCTCGAAGAAGTCATCGTGCAGTACTGAGTCACTCATGCAGCCGTCGAAAAACTCTATTTCTCCACTAATCTCAAGACTGGTATCGATGTGGCTCAGAGTCGTGGGGTGATCATCGCAACAATAACAAAACACAATATAGAACTCTCAGAATATACACCCCTTCAAGTCAAAAAAGCTCTCTGTGGCAATGGAAAGGCAGAAAAAAAACAAATAGGACGGGCCGTGCAACTCCTCTTTAAACTGGATGAAGTGCCAAAGCCAGATGATGCAGCTGATGCTCTGGGTATTGCCTATCTCGCTTCCCTTCAGTATACTCATCTCTAGTTATGTTTATCGATACACACTCACATCTCTATCTCGGTGATCTCCAGCATCATATTCCTGAAGCCATAACTCATTTACGAGAGAAAAACTTTTCTCATACGATTCAGATAGGCACCAATATAGAAACCTCTCAAATCTGCATCGACCTAGCCCATAGCTACGATATAGTCCGTGCAACCGTTGGTATTCATCCGTGCGAAGCACAGGATATCCCTGTTGAACAAATACCAGGACAAATAGCGACTCTCGAGAAAATGATCCAGACCGAGCAACATGCGATAGTCTGATTTTGAGAGATAGGATTTGATCATTATCACCTCTCAAAAGATCCTCACGAAGCTGAAATACAAAAAGAGAGACAGATAGCATGGTTCCATGCTCAAGCAGAATTAGCAAAAAAATATAATCTCCCTGTTGTCATACACACGAGAAACTGTTCGGAAACAACTCTGACTGAACTACAAAAGTCAGGACTCCAAAAATTTGTCATTCATTGCTTTAGTGAAGATTGGACTTTTGCAGAAAAAATATTTACCATCTCAGCAGAAACAAAAATCAGCTTCACCGGAATACTCACCTATCCAAAATCCACAATTATCCAGGAAGTAGCACAAAAAGCTCCTCTCCATCGTGTCATGATAGAAACTGATGCCCCATATCTCATTCCTGAAGATAAAAAATGAGTCGCTGCTTATTGCGAACCGTCTTATTCTCTCTCAGTGTATGAAAAACTCTGCTCTCTTCGTACTGAATCACATTCCGAGATAGAAGAAACTCTCTGGAAAAACTCTGTTCAATTTTTTTCTCTTTCATAAATTATGTATACCAAAGTATTTGTATCAATGATGGTGATTCTCTGTTTTTTATGAATCCTGACTGGCTGTATTCTCTATTTCGGTTTTGATCCGATGTATCATCCGACTTTTTCTCTCATTATGATGGGAGTATCTGTCGTCCTGACTGGTGGTTCACTTGTGGGCCTCATATTATTATTGATCAAAAAAATCCTCTCTCGTGGTTTTCTCTACCCTATTGCTGCTTTCCGTTCATTTCGTCACGGAATTCTCATTGTTTTATACATTGTCAGTGCATATATTTTTTCACGTTACGGCGTAT
Organism: uncultured Candidatus Peribacteria bacterium; assembly: GCA_964456455.1. Classification (GTDB taxonomy): domain Bacteria; phylum Patescibacteriota; class Gracilibacteria; order BD1-5; family JAGOOR01; genus JAGOOR01. The sequence continues at coordinate 15,684 of CAYVZT010000013.1, forward strand.
TGTCTCTATTAACCTGATTTTTGCTCCTCTGTATAATTTTTTTACTCGAACTCATATTGACGAAAATAGAAGATGTATAGACTATCTCTATGCACACTATTCACATCCAAAGATTGGGGGATAATGCCTCACCTTGCACTGCTTGATTTTCTATAGAAAAAGACGATGGGATAAGCTTTGTCTGTGTATGTCATGCTAAAAATAGCACACTGACAAATGCAATTCACAGAATATGTACTGATTATATCGTCGAACTCAATCCAAATACTAAAAATGCTGTACATGTATTCACAGAGTTATTGGAGGGCATCAATCATCAACTCGACACGCTCTATCTCCAACACAAAAAAAGTGACGTCTCTCTGTTCATCGGTCTCGTCGTAGGAAAGCACGTCCATTTTTCTATGTTTGGACCTGAAATCACCGGAATAATTGTATCTCAGTCAAATATCGAAGATATATTTACTGACATGGATACTGGTGAATGACATTTTGTCTATGATTCTCATGGTGATATACGTGAAAATGAGACTCTTTTTGTATTTTCTCCGAAAGTCGATACTCATATCATAGGATCTGAGTGTAGAAACCTCTCGCATCTTCCTCTTTCAGAACGTTGTCAATTACTGGCGGAGCGAGTAGAGCGCTCCTATAGTGATGATAGCATCATCATGAGCATAGGTGAGGAAAAGGAGAAGACCAGAGAGCACTGGAATCCAAAGCGTATGTCTGAGACAAGAAAAAAATGAGCTGCACTCATCGATAGCGCTAGAAAAGTATGAGATGAGAGCATTCGAAAAATCCAATCTAGTTTTTCAGACTTATGAAAAAATACACAGAATTGGGTCATAGTCAGTGGACTCTTTATTAGTGTTGTCCTCCTCTATTTCATCATCACATCGGTGATGAATTCACAGTATACCATCTTTGTCCCACAGAAATATAAAGACATGGTGGCCGAAGCACGCGTGAGTCTCGACGATGCGACACGTATGATAGACCAGCCTGATAATTTTGCTCCTGCCATTACCAGAGTTCGTGACATTATCACAAAAATCAAGGCGGCAGATGTCCTCAAGTTCGACGTAGCCCAACTCGAAAATGACATTGCCGTACTCGAACGCGCTGTTAACAAAGTCACCTCTCTTAAACAAGATGAATACACAGGGGTCTATTCTTATACAAAAGCAGTTGATTCACTCCCTTTTTCTATCTATACCTACGACAAAAAAGTTACTCTCATAAGTAAGGAAGGTATCATTGGTCCATTTATACCAGGAGAACCTGCAAAAGAGAGCTCAATACCAAATGGAGAAAAATACACTTTCTCAGACATGGATGGAGAGGGTCGTATCTACATAGGAACTGATAAAGATAAGATATATCTCTTTGACAAATGACTCAGCAATACGCTCAACGTGCAACAAGTTGGTGGTTGGGACAAGGCAATCGGTATGAGTGTCTATAATTCAAATATCTACCTCCTCAGCACCGACGCAAAACAGATTTATAAATACAGAAAACAAGCAGAGAATAATTATTCTGGTCGTAGTTTTGTCATCAGTGATAACCAAACAAATTCTATCGTGGATATCGATATCGATGGAAGTGTCTGGACTCTCAATAATAGCACTCCTGTCTCCCTCGAAAAAATCCTCACAGCTCCTCGCTATGAGAGACGACCTATTGTGATGAATGGTCTTGGTATAAATTCATTTCAAAATATCAATCCTGACACGACAAAGATTTATGCTGGTGACCTCTACCAAGAAATCTACATTCTTTCAGATAATAGAATCTGGGTCTTCGTACCAAGTTCAAAACGATTTAGTGATGTCAGAAACGTCACTTATATAGGACAAATCGATGTGCCGAATGTTGTTATTACAGATATGGCGGTCGAACAAGACGGTGATGTCAGAAAGATTTATTTCGGTAGCCCAAAAAGTGGTATATTTTCTACAAAAATTACCATCAAAGATAACAAGATTCATATCCTCCCATCTAAATAAGATCATGTTTCCTATCGAGGCAATCGTTCTCAGAAAAGTGCATATCGATGATCGTCGTGTGGTTCTCACGTGCTTCTCGAGCGAATATGGTAAAATAGATATATTTCATCGGGAAAGTCCAAGTACAACCCGACTTGATACACTCTCACATTTTACTGGTCAAGTCAGAACAAAAGAACACAACACACTCTCAAATATATACCGAACGACATCATTTACTCCGAGCGGTAACTATGATCTCTATGATCTCGCTGGTTGGTCTGTCGCTATTCTCTATAGACTTCTGCCTCTCGGACTCCCCTATCCGAGACTTTTCCAAGTGCTGAAGTCGATTACTATCAATCATGCCACATGTCATCATGATATCCTCCTCTTCCTCATACAAACATGCCGAGATTTCGGTATTGCTCAATGCGATATATCTCACTATGCGACACTGCTTCAAGACGAAAATGGTCAGAGACAGGCTCGGAGCGATATAGAATGATGGATACAGGCATACAGCGCTTCATAGCTATAAAATTAATATTTACTTCTCTCACTTACTTTTATGAAAAAAATAATCAAATTCTTTCTTTTGGCTCTTATTCTTGGGACATCATTAGGATGAGCTTATGGGCTATCCGAATGAGATATGCTTCAATCAGTGCTAAAAATAAAAGTCTACGGGCAAGATAGTATCAGCAAAAATTATATCTATATACAGTATGGAAGCGCAGTTGCGATAGATTCAAAACGTATCATCACTAACGCACACGTAGTGGTCAATGCCTATAATGGTCTGCCAACTGGGATGTATGAAATTTGTAGATCAAAACCAGATGGATGAGTGCCAGTATGTTTCACGACAGCACGACTCATTTCCTATGATTCTGTTGCAGATCTCGCAGTATTAGAGCTCAGCACTCCTATCACTGGAATAAAGAAGATGACATTTCAGGAGCGAAGCATGCCCATCTGAAGCAATACTATTGTTTATGGTTATCCAGCTATTGGAGGAGAAAGCATTACCCGTACAGAATGAAAAATAGGGGGTATAGAAGGTGAGAATTATAAATTTGATGGCACAATCGATCATGGAAATTCAGGTGGTGGTGCTTTTGACACAAAAGGAAACCTCGTTGGTATACCTTATGGTGCAAATTCAGACAATGGTGTCATAGGATATATCATCCCCTATTCTACTGTAAAAAAATTCCTCTCTGGAAAAACCGATAACATAGAAAAATACAAATACCCAATTTCAACTGATTTTAAGAGTTATATATGAGTATTACAATCTCTTTCTAAAAATCCCAATCTTATTGCCACAAAGTATGTTAACATAAAAGATCTCGGGAAAAATGGTTTCTCTCTTGTAGGTGCAGTAGAATCGAGAGATGGGAAAATATTTGATTACAGATTCATAAACAAGACAAACCGTGTTTTGTTCATCGCTTCATGCTCACGTGATGCATACTCTTCAACTAAAAGTGAATCCCAGATTATCAGTGATTCTATAGCATGGTATACTCAATCGGAAGCTAATCTTTCTATCAACGAGATACAAGGAAAGGAAGATGCAGGTCTCCACATAATTTTCACTAAACAATTGATAGATAAAAATGGTGAAAAACCTGTAGCACTCGGCATAGTGAACGAAAAAACTCCAAACTGCTCAATATGAATATTTGCTAATGATGTAAAAAAGGATGCATCTATATACATGAAGGCTTTGGATATAGGGAAAAAAGTCCAATTTTCAAATATAGAGCCCAAAAAAGCGTTTTATGAATCAAGCTTCTACAAGAATTATACCATCCCTGATAAGCTCTATATAAGTGAGACAACTCAGATAGATAGCATGATTATTTTGCCAAAAATTTGAACCTTTTTTGGTCCAAATTTTCATACAGACAGCCAGCTCAAAATATATACCATGAGGGACCTCAATGGATACATGAATATAGGTTATGATAAGAGCTTATACTACAAGTGAAAGGATTTTTCTTTCGAAGCGTTTATAAAGCGTTTTATTGTTACAGATGACCCAAAGATAGTTGAAACAATTTACACGACCAAAAATGGGAAAAAATTTATCCTTTCGTATATAAATCCAACAGATGATAATCAAAGCAGGCTCATCTTTACTTATCCGTTTAAAACAGAATCGGGCGATTTGAAGCTGTACCAGTATGAATTCAATTCTCCTATCAGGAACGATGAATTTGAGTGAACTATAAGAGCATTTTTTGAAAATACTGAATTACCTGGCACATCACCATTTCCAAATTAAAGTATAGAAGAATAAATGCAAGGTGTACTTGTAGAGAAGATGATTTGCATTATTTGTGTTTTCTCTATAATCCCCAGGTATTACTTTTGACTTTTTTCTCTTTATGCACACAGGAAAGATTAAATCCATCATCGGTGTCGTTATCGATGTAGAATTCACAGAAGGCTACGTGCCTGCTATTTACGACGCGCTCGAAGTCCAATCGGATCCAAAAATCACTCTCGAAGTACAGCAACAACTCGGTGATAGTGTCGTCCGAGCTATAGCCATGAATCCTGTGGATGGTCTCCAGAGAGGTATGGAAGTCAAGGCTCTCGAAGCTCCTATTTCTGTCCCCGTTGGTGAGGAAGTCCTCGGACGTATGTTCAATGTCCTCGGTCATCCAATCGATGAAAAACCAGCTCCAAAAACTGATAAAAAAGCTCCTATTCACAAACCAGCTCCAACCTATGAAGAGCTCACAACACAAGCTGAGATTTTTGAAACAGGTGTAAAAGTTATCGATCTCGTCGCTCCTATGCTCAAGGGTGGTAAAGTAGGTCTCTTCGGAGGTGCGGGTGTCGGAAAGACAGTCATCATGCAAGAACTCATCCACAATATCGCCTCAGAACACGGAGGATACTCTGTCGTCGCTGGTGTCGGTGAGCGTACTCGTGAAGGTAACGATCTCTATCATGAAATGAATGACTCGGGCGTCATCGACAAAACAGTGATGGTCTTCGGTCAGATGAACGAAGCTCCTGGTCCTCGTGCTCGTGTCGCCCTCACAGGTCTCGCTATGGCTGAACACTTCCGTGATGAGGAAAAACGCGATGTATTGCTCTTCATCGACAACATCTTCCGATTTACACAAGCTGGTTCAGAGATTTCAGCCCTTCTCGGTCGTATCCCATCTGCGGTAGGGTACCAACCAACACTCGCGACAGAAATGGGTACACTCCAAGAACGTATCGCTTCGACAAAAAATGGTTCTATTACTTCAGTACAGGCAGTCTATGTCCCTGCAGATGATCTCACTGATCCTGCTCCTGCAAATACGTTTGCGCATCTCGACTCTACAGTCGTATTAAATCGATCTATTGCCGAACTCGGTATCTACCCTGCGGTCGACCCTCTCGACTCTACTTCTACTGTCCTCACACCTCGTGTCGTCGGTGAAGAGCACTATACTGTTGCTCGTCAAGTACAGAAAATCCTCCAGAGATACAAGGAACTCCAGGATATCATCGCCATCCTCGGTATGGATGAACTCGGAGAAGATGATAAGATCGCTGTTGCACGTGCCCGTAAGATCCAGAGATTCTTCTCTCAACCATTCTTCGTCGCTGAACAATTCACTGGTACTCCAGGTGTCTACGTCAAACGTGAAGAGACAGTCAAAGGATTTAAAATGATTGTCGATGGCGAACTCGATCATGTCCCAGAAAAATACTTCCTCTATAAAGGGTCTATCGATGCGGTCGTAGCGGCGTAC
>CAYVZT010000014.1:0-20893 GCA_964456455.1 uncultured Candidatus Peribacteria bacterium
TATCGCAAAAAATACTGGTGCAAGTACTGCTACCATCACACGTGTTGCTCATTGGCTCCATAACGGGATGGGTGGCTATCATAGCGTCCTCGCACGCACAAAAAATTGATAAACCGAGAAAGATTCACTTTCTCCTCCACCCACCTCAATTTATGAAAGGTGGGATTTTTTTTATTTAATTTACAAATTTTATTATGGAAACAGCACAAGAACTTCTTTTACAAGAAGCAAAGAAGCAGTGAATACTTCGGATATCAGCCACTTGAATGAATGGTGTTTATGATTTAGGGAATCCTGGAGATGCCCTTCGAATTCTACAAAAATATGATAATGATGTTACAGGAGCAGCATTTCCTGTTGATAAGTATTGGATGCTTGATGGCGTCATTGGTAATTTTTCAGAACTTATTACTTTGGCCCGCTCACTTTCTTCATCAAAAACTCCAGAACAGCTCTGGTTGGAAGTAGAAAATGAGTGGGGAGAGTTTCTCGAAATACGTGAGAAAATGTCTGTATCAACTAATGCTATCCAAAGAGCCCAGCTCGTCCCATATTATCTCGACGAATTGGCGGATGTATATTGGAATTTAGCAAAATTTGATGCATTTAGTAATCAAGAAAGAACACCAGCACAGCGCATGTTTATATCAGAAATAGAGCAACAAAAGACATTTGGTGAAAATATATTTACTTTGGCGTGAAAAAAATTCAAAACACGGTATCTATGAATCGCATGAATCGAATCTCCGGGGCTACGTGATGAGCGGTGGGGGAAGATCAAACGGGAACAACAAATTGTTCTTTTACGAGAGTCAAAACAGAGATGAGTAAGGATTCTTTTGTGATGATTACTCGGTGAAAGGCGTATTTATTTTGGTTCTGAGTCTGATTTGCAGGTATCTGATTTCAGAAAGGTTTTGGTGAATAAATGACTCAAAAATATTGTTTTTTCTTCCTTAGCAGCCTTGTCGTGATATTCAGAAGAAGATGTGATGAAAATATTTGATAGAAAAGATTACGCTGTTGTGAGGGTAAAAAATAATGTAGTTCTTATTCAATTCGTTAAGTGACCAGAAGGAACCATGGCGAACATGAAAATGTGAAATGCCCTTGAGTCTATTTTTGTTGGGGGGACTGACACGATTCGCAAGCTCCGAGAAACTGATTTGCCCACTTCTGATGAAGAGGTTTTATCAGGCGTTCTATTTTGGGGAAGAGGGGAGATACTCTGTATCTCTGATAAGTCTAGTGTAGACCGTATGATATCTGGAGAATTACCTACCAGAATTATCACGCGTGGTACGCCTTACCTCACAGAAAATGCACTAAAAAAATCAGATATAGGAGATGTGGAGATTCTCTCCACTGATTCAAATGTCGAGGGGATGATTAGTATTTCTGCTCAGTTCGATCCAAATAAAATTGTCTTAGGTACAGAAGTCGTCGAAACAGGGAGATCAGTTGAGATGAACGGTAATTATATTTTGTATTGGGATAAACCTCAGAGGCGAGTGCTCGTATATTCACCATGTAGTCGAGAGAAAAATGGTTTATTCCCAGCCAAAAATCTCTATGGCACTATCGACCAAACAAATAATCCTTCAGTCTATGATTTTGTCCGACAATTCCAAACTCCACTTGATGTTTCCATTGCTCGTTTGTGAGATAAAAAACCACCCATTTCAGCATTACCAGTCGTCAAGAGAGTAATGGAAATAATGGCTACTTCTTCTTCAAAATATCAATAAATGTCTCACTTGGGATGGAGACCTTTCCAAATTCTTTCATCTTTTTCTTTCCTTTCTTTTGTTTTTCGAGGAGTTTATTTTTACGAGTGACATCACCACCATAGAGGTATCCTGTGACATCTTTTCGGTAGGCAGAAATAGTTTCTCGGGCGATGACTTTTGCTCCGATAGCGGCTTGAATTGGGATAGAGAAGAGTTGTTTTGGGATGGCTTCTTTGAGTTTCCCACAGAGTTCAACGCCGACATGGTAGGCTTTGCTTCTGTGCGCAATGGTTGAGAAGGCTGAGATACGCTCATTGTTCACGAGGATATCTATCTTCACGAGATCATCACGCTTGTAATTCAGTTGTTCGTAGCTCATACTCGCGTAACCAGAGGAGCGAGACTTGAGGTCATCATAGAAATCGGTGATGATTTCTGCCATGGGGATTTCGTATGTGAGAATAGAACGAGTCTCATCAATATAGGTTTGATTTTTGTAGACACCACGGTGTTCTTGGGCGAGCTTCATCATCTCACCGACCATGTCTGAGCGTGTTATGATCTCCAGCTTTACTATTGGTTCCTCCATCCATTCGTAGGTGCCTGGCTCAGGGAGATTTTCAGGATTTCTGATCCAGAGACGAGTGTAGGTTTTATCTCCGATTTTTTCGAGCTTGAGTGGCGTATTTTTGAATTCATCTGAATGGTCTCCCGGCATCATCACTTGATAGGTCACTTGGGGGCTTGTGAGGATGACATCGAGATCAAATTCTCGATCCAGTCGCTCCTTCACTATCTCCATATGGAGAAGGCCTAAAAATCCACAACGGAAGCCGTGTCCGAGAGCAGGAGAGACTTCGTGTTCATTGGTGAGAGAGCTATCAGACATTTTCAGTTTCTCGATATCAGTTTTGAGCTGATTATAGTCCTCAGTATCAACGGGATAGACTCCCGCAAAGACGTAGGGTGTGATTTGTTTAAATCCTGGAATAGCACATTTGTATCGTTCTTCGCCAGCAAATATCGTATCACCAACACGCGCTTCTTGGAGGGTCTTGATACCTGTGACAATATAGCCGATTTCTCCTGACTTGAGTGAGGGGAGTGGATGATACTCTGGCTTGAAACAGCCAACCTCGAGTATATCGACGACCGTATCTGTACTCATGAGTCTGATTTTATCTCATCGCTTTATCTCTCCTGAGAACAGCTTGATATAGATGACGACACCGCGATAGGAGTCGTATTGAGAGTCGAATATGAGTCCGAGCTTCACTGAGTCGGGGATTTTTCCTTCGGCATTGTTGGCTATTATTTTCCCTCCTTCTGCTATCGATCGAGGTTCTGGGATTCGTTCGACAATAGCATCGAGGACTTTCTCCACATTAGTTCCTACTTTCGCTGAAACGGGGATAATATCTGCTTCATCACATCCGATGAGTGAGACGATTTCTCGAGTCACACGAGGGATGTCAGCACTCGGGAGGTCGATTTTATTCAGAACGGGGATAATCACGAGGTTATGATCGATAGCCATGTACAGATTGGAGAGCGTCTGTGCTTCGATACCTTGGGTGGCATCGACGACGAGCACAACTCACTCCACAGAAGCGAGACTACGAGAGACTTCATACTGGAAATCCACATGACCTGGAGTATCAATGAGGTTGATTTCGTGACTTTTCCAGGCCATACGAACAGGGGTGAGCTTGATGGTGATACCGCGTTCCTGCTCTATTTCCATAGTGTCGAGCATTTGGCTGTTTTTCATTTCGCGTTTTTCCTTGGTTCCTGTGAGTTCGAGCATCCTATCTGCAAGGGTAGACTTGCCGTGATCGATATGGGCGATGATTCAGAAATTCCTGATAGACATGCCTGTATCTTAACAAAAACAGAAGAAAAGCAATTTTTGCATGTCATTTTGTTTGATTTTGAAGCGGATTTGTGATAGCATGAACGTATGAAAAAACTTCTCCTCATTTTTCTCACATTCTCTGGCATGATATTTGCTCTCACAGATACTGATTCTGACGGTATTTCTGATGATAAAGATGTATGTCCGAGAGTATATGCCCGTTCTGAAACAGGATGTCCAACCCTCGCCAAGTCTTCACAAACGACTTCCTCTCTGAATTCTTGTCTCGTCGAGCAACTCAAAAAAGGAAAAATAATCAATACTATGACGCCTATTTGTGACAAAAATGTGTGTCCACAAATTTCAAAAGTCACCGGATTTCAGTCGTGCGACCCTATTTTCCCTATTATTTTTGATAATAAATGAAATCCACTTATTCGTGGCTCTGTCTTTATTGTTGATTACACTCACTAATATGTTTCGTCGTTTATTCCTTCTTATCACTCTTTTTTCTCTGACCTTTCCTCTCTTTGCAGATGGGGATGCGTCAGGTTCTGTGGATGCTATTGATACTAGCACACTCAGTCAAAACACGAGCTTTCTCTCAACGGGGGACACTATCAAAAAACTTGATGCCCGCAGGATAGAACTCACTTCTACTATTACACTTGAGCAAAATAGGGTTCTGGATGAGGTAAAGGAGCGAGACTTGATCCAAAATACACTCCACGATATAGATATTCTCCTGAAAGAATGGTCTCAAATTAATATGCAGAAGATAGAGCTATCCCTCTCTTCTTCAGATGCTTCTAATGCAAAAATTAATCTCGAAAAAATCACAAAAGACCTCGATGCAAAACAGGCTGCACTTGCCAATAAAATAGTTGTTCTTTCACAGGCACTCGATGTCGGTCCATTTTCTAACAGCACTCCATTTATTGATCTACAAAGAGAATTGCCAACTCTTCGAAAGCTTGCCCGAAAAAATATAGAAGAATCTGCTCTTTCCATATCAGCTGCGGAAAAAAAACATAATGACTTTATTGAATCAAAAAAGAAAGAACTCGAGACAGTAAATATCGAGCTGGAACGACTCAGACAAGTCAGAAATATACAGCTTTCACGCACAGCACAGCAAATCGGGTGGTATTTATTTGTTTTTATTTCTCTCTACATACTCAAAATCGCTTCTCGAAGTCTCATGAAGAGATTATCAAAAGATTTTTCAAAGTCGCATAAAGAAGCCCTCACGCTCGCACATAGATGGATTTTTAATATACTTTTTGTTTGAGCATTTCTCATCATATTTGCAGCCGAATTTGTATCACTTCTTCCTTTTGTAGCGATTATCGGTACCGCGATTGGTCTCGCTCTCAGAGATGCCATTTATTCTTTTATAGGATGGTTTGCCGTCGGTTCGGAGTCAGGATATCAGGAATGAGATTTTATCGAGTTTGATGGTACGCAAGGTCGTGTCTATAAAATCACTCCTGTTATAACCAATATCGAGGAATACGGTAATCAATGATTTACTGGCAAAATCATATCATTTCCAAATAAAACGATTTTTGAAAAAAATATAAAGAATTGGTCTCGGGGATCGGATTTTTCACTTATGTCTCTCGAGTTTCTCCTGACTCATACGAGCAATATAGAAAAAGCAAAAGAAATGCTTATGAAAGTGGTGTATCAGAAAGACATCTCTCTCTACTATCAGTTCCGCAGGGAAATAGCTGTTTTCAAAAATACTTTTGGTTATACAGATGAGGATCTCAAACCGCAAATTCATGTCACAGTTGAACCGCGAGGAATCATGCTCCGTATCCGTGTTCTCGTACACGTGAAAAATAAACTCACCGAACAAGCTCGTATCATGGAGTCATTTACGGAACTCGTGCAAAAAGAATCAGATATAGCGTTCCGACAAGTGTAATTAAGTTTTCCATCGAGCGTAGACGCCCGTTGTGAGACTGCGTTCACTGTTTGTTTCCTGTATTCCGAGCTCCCCGTGTTCTATCGTTCATTCCGGGAGGATATCTGCGAGAATATTTGCCAGTGTAGTCGAGAATATGCTAGAAGCATAGGTATTCACGAGGAAGAAAATCGGATCTGGGGAGATGATTTTTTTGATGCTTTCGAGCAGGAGAGGAAAAGAAATATCAAATTCCCATTTTTCACCATTGGCTCCATGTCCAAAGACAGGGGGATCCATGATAAAACCATCGTATGTATTTCCTCTTCGCACTTCTCGCTCGACGAATTTGACGACATCATCGAGTATCCAACGAATCGAATCTTCTGGAAGCTCCGAGAGTTCCATATTTTTCTGTGCCCAACCGATAGTGGGTTTTGACCCATCGACATGAGTGACTTTTGCTCCTTCTTTTGCACACGCAATCGACGCAATTCATGTATAGGCAAAGAGATTCAAAACTTTCGGTTCTTTCCTTTTAGATTTTTTTATCACTTCTCGTGTCCAGTCCCAGTGCATTGCCTGTTCTGGAAAGACTCCGACGTGTCTGTAGGGCGACCAGCGGCACTGCCATGAGAGGTCTCCATAGGACATGGTCCACTCACGCACATTGTCTGGTGTTTTCATCCATCGCCCTTGTCCGCCACCACTTTTATCAAAAAAAGCATCCCAATTCCAGTTTTCATTTTTTCGGCTCCAGAGAGCTTGAGATTCCGGTCTGGCAATTCTGAAATCTCCATAACGCTCAAATTTCATACCATCACCAGAATCGAGCAGTTCATAGTCTGGATAAGATTTGAGGAGGAGATGGGAGGGTATAAGCGACATAGGCTATAGAATACGAGTTTTACTTTTTTGTGCTAGTATTATGCCACTGGCAATAATACAAATCACTCAGCTATAGGTATAGAATGAGGGTATTTGTCCGAGAATTAAATATCAGAAGAATATTCATGAAAGTACTTCAAAGTAGGTAAGAATAGTCGCTTTTGATACTTCCATATGCTTGAGTCACCAAAAGAAGAGATAAAAACCGACAACACCTATAAAAAAGCTGTGAATTACTGCCAGCATTATTTTATGATTCTCAGGAAGACCGTAATTCGTGAAAGATATAATTCCAAATATGAGTACTCATAAGCAAGATTGAAGAAAGATGGTATTGGTCGAACCGAGAGAGTGAATTTTTTGTTTATACTGGATATTAAGATATGACGAAATTGTTGCGGAACCAACTATAGCACAGATACCGAGAAAATTCTCATTGCCCAGATGAATACCTTTTTCAATGGCAATGAAAGTTAACCCCATAAAACCGACAAATACGCTCGCTATTTTTTGCCACGTGAGTTTTTCGCCCAGTATAAAATAAGAGAGAATAAGAATGAGAAACACATTTGACCGTTGTGCTATCACTGCATTTCACACAGTAGTAAGTATGAAACCGATATTCAGGAGATACATCCTCAATGCATTTGCTCCTGATATAGTAAAAAATTCAAATTTGGTAAATCGTCTATGAATTTTTTCTCATCCTCGAGAGACGAGTATGAGTCCAGTGATGACAAATGGCACGAGAAGCCGAAAAAAAGTTTGTTGCGCGTGAGGGAGATCAAGTGATTTTACAAAAACACCATTGAGTCACCAGATTGTGCAAGCGGCTAGGATCGCCAATACGGGAAATATTTTTCTATTATTCATCATTTTCTTTTACTATTCCGCTCTGTAAATCCACCATACCTGCATACTTCTTTCAGAGTTTGAGAAGTTGAGTATGAGTTCCTCTTTCTACTATCTTTCACTTCTCGAGTACGATGATATCGTCAGCGCTTTTTACTGTCTGGAGACGATGAGCGATAACAATAACAGTGCGTCATTCAAAGAGATGTTCAAATGCTCGTGCTACTTTTTCTTCACTGTAACTATCGAGAGCCGCTGTTGGTTCATCCAATAGAATTATTTCTGGATCCTTGAGAAATATCTTTGCAATAGCGAGACGTTGTTTCTGTCCTCAGCTCAGCCTGACCCCCCGCTCACCGATTTCTGTCTTGATGCCGTGTTCGAGTTCATATATAAACTGACATTCTGCGAGTTCTATAGCTCTTTTGATATCTTTTTGTGATGGCTTTTCTCGTGCACCGTAGAGGAGATTCTCTTCTATCGTTCCATCAAAAACTGATGGTTCTTGGGTGAGATAACCAATGTGGGGATAGTAGCTATCGAGACGAATAGAAGTGATGTCTTGACCGTCAATCATGAGCTCTCATGAGGTTGGTCTCATATATCCTGCGAGGAGTTTCATGAGGGTTGTCTTTCCTGATCATGACCGACCTACGAGAGCTGTTTTCTTACCTCATTGTATTTCTAAACTCAATTGTCGAAATACCTCTACATTTATGTTATATGCAAAAGAAATATTGGTCAGTGAATAATTTCATTTACGAATTTTAAATTCATTACCTCTATCGTAGCCCTCTATTTGAGGGGTTTTATCCATGAATTCCCAGAGTTTCTCTATATGCATGAATTCTTTGCTAAAATCTTTTATCACATCTATATAAGGCAAAAGCATCGATTGGGCTAAAAGAGACACACCAATAAGCTCAATCAAAAAAGAATGCTGAATATGTATGATGTGAAAGTAATCGAACGCATAAATCCCTATAATCAGTCATAAAAAGACAAAATAAGGAATATCATACATGTATGCGAGATAGATGTTTCTCTTATTTGCTATATTAAACTGATTTGTAATGCTTCATCCTAATCCAGAAATCTCTGAATCTATTTTCTTATTTTGTAGTATCTCAAATTTAGACATGAATATTTTTACAATTTTTCTTGTATAGTTACTCTCTTCTTCTTTGAGGGCCTTTTTCCAAAAAAGAGCACTGTTATTCATCCAAATAATCCAGAAAATAATTACCACCATCATAATCAATATTCATAGGCCATATCTCCAGTTAATCGCAGTCATTCTGAGAACCACGAATGATCATACGACTATGGTATTGACTACAAAAATCGAAATATTGGTAAGAAGTATATGCCATGTACTTATACCCCTTTCTACAATTGATATGATTCTACCAGTTCATATAGATTCATACATGAGGTTATTTTTCTGGATGAGATTTTTTATGTATTCTTTCGTGAGATGACGCATATAACCATAGGCTGGGATGAGCCAATAGTATTGCCTCAAAAATTGTACGAGAACTCATCCAAAAACGACGTATATAATACCAAAATAGAGAATCCTAGTGGCGTCTCCAGAATGTTGTGAGAGTATGAGAAGGATAATGGGTATTATTTTCCCAATTTCATAGATACAGTGCAGAAGTATATGGATAGAGAAATTCTTCTTCGACGCACGAATAGGATCTATAAATCGTTTTGTTTTTTGCCAAAAATTCATACCCCTATTCTAGAATATTTCCATTAAATACAACCTGAGACATCCTTTTGTCCCAGGTATTTTCGGGGAGGTCTTCAAAGAGTTGACACTCAAAACAGACTCAAAGAGTTTGTACCTGTGAATATGTCGTCAGAAAATGATCATAATAACCACTTCCACGGCCAATTCTTTTGCCATCTTTTGTAAAGGCTCTTCCAGGTACGAGTACAAGTGTCTCTGAACTATTTTTGAAACTTTCAAAACTTCCATCTTGACCAACTGTGATGACAGTCCCTTGCGATGAAAACCAGTCTGCTAGCGTTGATATATCTACCTCATCAGAGAGAGGGTTGTAGAGTACGAGTGTTTTTGGCTGGAGCACTTCGATTATATGTTTCAGATTATCGCATATCTTTACAGACGCTTTGCTTTTTTCCTCTTGTCCCATAGAGGAGATATTTTCTTGGACTATTTTTCGGGCCAGGGATTTATCGGAGATAGGTGGATTTATTTTGTTCATGTTCAGCACCAGTTATAGCTGTATGGATGACGCCATTTTTATCATGGAGATAGAACCACGCAGGAGTTTCGGCTGTTGCGTTCAGAGTGGCAAAAAACGTGTCAGCAGTGACACTCGCAATCGGTGTCGGAGGAAGTCCGATTTTATCACGAGTATCGTAGGGATTATTTTTGGCTGTACGAGCTTCCCGAGACAGGCTATAATAATTATTTACGTATTTTTGGCATTCGCTTCCTGGGATGAGTTCAGGATAGCATACGGTGATATCGGCACCTATTTGCCATCCTTGTCGGAGTCTCTTTTTGAGAATATCTGCTACCATCGGTATCTGTGATTTGCTATTTTCTTCTTCCTGTACGATTGAGGCGAGAGAGAGGACATCATAAAAAGCATCTACAGGCTTTCCTGTGGCGAGAAAAGGCGCATAGATTCTTTTTTGAAAATTCGCAAGCATAGAATCGACGATAGTTTTGACATCTGTTCCATTGGCTATCCTGTATGTATCAGGCATGAGGAATCCCTCGAGAGATGATTTACCATTGAGGAAAGGATATTTCCCAGAAAGAGCCGCGATAATGCTCGATTCTTCTGCTATGAGATCTCCTGTGATTTCTTTTTTTCGAAAAGCTTCAGATATCTCACCTTTGTGCCAGCCAGGGAGAAGTGTGATGTCTTCTTCTGTCGGTGTCGGATTCTTCATGGCTATGAAAAAATCAGAAAGAGTGTTTGTATTTTCAGGTATAGCAAAAACTCCTGTCTGCAGATTGATGCTCGGAGCAAAAAAAGTTTTCCAGAGCTTGTAGCGTGTGTGAGATACATTTACTTTTAATAAAGTATCGAGTGTGCTTGTGTTAGCACCTTTTGGTATTTTTACTGTCCTATCGACATTTACTGGTATGCTTCCAGTCCATGAAACCCACAAAAAGAAAAAGATAACCAGAGCAACGACAGTGATTCAAATTTTTATGTACGAGGATAATTTTTTCTCATGTATTTGAGATCGTTGGTAGTTCATACAAATTGGATAACATTACTAGAAGGTTGGTGACCGCTTTTGCCAGGAAGGAATTTAAGTACATCGAGATCGTCTGCAAATATTTCATTAACTTCATCTCTAGTGAAACATTCACCTTGCCCAGATTTATTTGCAGAGGTGAGAAATAACGGAGATTGTATATAGGGGAGGGTCTCAGGGGGGAGGCATGTCTGTGCAACTCTAAATCCTACTGTTTTGTAGTCATATTCATCGAGAATTGGGTATTCATCACGGAAATCCTGACGAATTTGTGAGATGATGGTGAATGGGAATTTGTAGGTCTTGAGAAAATTTATCTGTGTTGGTGTCAGAGTGCTTTCATAGATAAGATCATCCCAGGTGGGAACCATGATTGCAATAGGTTTTTCTTTGTTCCGCCCCTTGATTTTGATGAGCATCTCGTAAGCATCTTTATCATCGAGACGACACCCGAATCCGATACAGGTATCTGTTGGTATTACATATATTTTTGCTGGCATATGCCAAGAGAATATACGATTGACCCACTTTTTCAAGCAAAAGTTTACTTATTTTTGGTAAAATGATACATACCAATTCCTGCTGCAACAGCGACATTGAGAGATTCTTTTTGCCCGAGCATGGGGAGATGACAGATATGGTCTGCCATTTTTTGTGCCTCTGTTGAGACTCATTCGAGCTCATTTCCCATGACGAGAGCGATATGATCACAAGAATTGAGCGTGAAAAAATCCGTACTTATATTGTTTTTTTCCATAACTACGATTTCACATCCGAGGTTTTTATAGGTTTGTATCGCATCTTCAATTGTCTCATAGTATTCCCAAGGAACAAAGTTTTCGGCTCCTAGGGCGGTCTTGCTTATCTCTTTTCTGGGCGGAGTTGGGGTGTATCCGACGCAGACGACACGATCAAAACTAGCACCATCGGCGGTGCGTATGATGGCACCGACATTATTGAGTGAACGGATATTTTCGAGGATGATGGCTTTCATTCGACAAATAGTGAATTTGATTACAATGACGTCAGTATATTCAATGCGTATGAAAATCTATATCAAACCTTCTTGTCCTTTTTGTATCCGTCTTCTCTCACTCCTGGATGAAGCTGGTTTGAAGTACGAAATCGTTGATGTCATTGGTCATCCAGACAAGAATGATGAAATGATGAAAAAGTCAGGCCAAAGAGGTGTCCCAGAAGTAGAAATAGCAAATGTCATTATCCCAGACTATGGAACAGAGGAAACTCTCGTGGAGGATATCCAAACGATTTTGGCTGCTGGATATGTGAATGAAGAAGTGATGAAAAAGCTGACAAGCACTATAGTTTACCTCGCATAGTATGGAGACACTCTTGATAGATGAAAAAAGTTTGCCAGAACTTCACTTTGATCAAGGTGGAGAGATAGTCGTATATGATAAGACGAGAGCTGATGTGCACTTATCTCGGAAAGTTATAATTTCCAACAATACAAAACTTACGTGGTATGGGGCGATAACTGGTAATGCCGATTATTCTCTCCAATTTGTGACCGAGTCAGGTGAAAGCATCATCCGTATGTTGCTCCTGGCAACACAAAATGAAAAGTTGAAAGCCGATATTCACTCGATACTCACGAGCTCAAATACAGTGACCAATATTCATATTCTCTCACTTGTTGGGGAATCTGGCATTATTGAGCTCAATGGAACTGTGCAAATTGATGCAAATATTGCAAAAGTAAAATGACACATTCTCGAAGAAAATATTTTTCTCGGTTCAAAAGGGAATATCCGAGGCATACCTTCTCTCCTCGTACACTCTGATGATGTCGAGGCTGGGCATGCCGCTCGTATCGAACGAGTATCTGACGAAAAACTCTATTACCTCCGTTCTCGTGGTATTTCAAAGGATGATGCGACCGTCATGATGATAGAAAGCTCTGTCGCGGGATTATTTGAATGACTTGAAGAAAAATACCAAGAAACCATCCGCGATCAGGTTATGAAGCTTTTCTAGATTCCCAGTATGCCCGTATCCCAATCATAGCGGCATTATCACCGCAGTATTTCATCGATTTTGGGAGATAGTAGGGGATTCATGATTCCTGTGAATATTGTTCTATGGCTTTCCTGAGTGCTGAGTTTGCACTGACCCCTCCGACAATACAGATGGATTTAGCTCAGAGTTTTTTCTGTGCTTCGAGTGTCCGTGTAATGAGTATGTCTGTGATGATTTTTTGGTAGCTGTACGCGATTTCTATCATATCCCTTTCGGTTATCTCTCCGTGTTCTTTTTTTCTGATTTCTATTTCTCGCAGGGCTGCTGACTTGAGTCATGAAAAAGAGAAATCGAGGCAATCTACGGGGAGTACGAGAGGGAAATCGATGATTATATGCTTACTTGGGTCAAATTTGGCCGCCAATTCATCGATATGACGACCGGCAGGAAATGGTAGACCCATACTTCGACCTACTTTATCCATACTTTCCCCAGCGCTATCATCACGAGTACTTCCTATTCGCTCGATGTCATAGAGTGATTTCCAGAAAAAGAGATCATTGTGCCCACCAGAAGCAGAGAGAACGACAGAGGGGAATTTTATATCTGTCATATCTCTCTCAAGCAAGACAGAAAAAATATGTCCTTCGATATGATTTACCCAGATAAGTGGTTTGTTGTGAGTTGTAGCCAGTGTTTTTGCAACTGTTTTACCGATGAGGAGAGAGGGGAGTAGTCCTGGCTCACTCGTCGCAGCAAAGATATCAATATCATTGAGCGTTATTCCTCCATCCGTCATAACTTTACCTATCAAATCAAATATGTGGTCCGCATGCAGACGTGCAGCGACTTCAGGGACGACTCAGTATGTTTTTATGTGCTCTAATTGAGTATAGGTATGCATCGAAACGAGCTCTTCATCTCGGAGAAGAGCGACAGAAGTATCATCACAGGAAGATTCGAAAGCAAGGAGGTACATCACACTATTTGAGCTCAAAAGTCACATTAACAGTTACAAAGACATCTTTCTCAGGGCTTGAGAGATCATAAGAACCATAATCGTTTATATCGACACTATTTTTCGCAAGAACCTGGACGACACCCATGCGACCAGCACGCAGAGAGCCGATACTTCGACCAGTACTCGATGCCATAGATTCAGCTTTTACTTTTGCATCTTCTGTCGCGAGTTTGAGAAGTTTTGGTCGAAGAGCTTCTAGTCCAGTGTATTGGTAATTTGTATTACTGCTTGAGAGGGCGATATCATTTTGAGCAGCTTTTGCCGTGACATCATTTCCTATTTTCTTTGCGAGCTCGAGCTCGGTTATGTCCGCTGAAATAGTCCGACTCAGCGTATAGGAAACAATATTTTGAGTATTTACTGTATACCCATTCATTTCATATATTTTTTGCACAGAGATATCCCCCATCTTGATTTGTTCTGGTTTGATACCCTTATATTTTAGATATCCAGTAATCACTCCACTCTTTTTATTGAAATCTTCGAGCATCTTTGGGAGGCCCATTGATACAGGATAAGTTTTATCGAGGGAGGCATTATATGTTGCTAGATCTGATACGACTGTCTCTTTTGCAGAACCGGTAATAGTGATGACTTCATCAGTCGATGGTCGCTGACCATAGATCCAGAGTCCACTGATGAAAGCAAAACCGAGAATAATGCTCGCTATAACAGTAGCATTATTGAGGTGCTGTTTGAGTGTGTTTGGTGTATTCATATATATAGTCTATATGAACCTCTCAAAAATCAATAAAAAAACTCCATTACTGGAGCTTGGATTTCAATGGTGGGTGATGAGGGGAAGAAGTGAGCGAATCTCACTTCGAGTCAACCCGCAGGGTTCGAATCCCTCAAAAAAATCTTCACAGATAGTGAAGATTTTGATATATTGAAGAAATGGTGGGTGATGAGGGATTCGAACCTTCGACCCCCTGCTTGTAAGGCAGGTGCTCTAACCAACTGAGCTAATCACCCGAACGGAGCCAACTATATGCAAAAGAGATAAAATGCAAAATTATTTTCTTCGTTCATTTGTCAAAAGCCTGTTTTCTCTTACAATCCAGTCGAAATATGCAATCCATCTACGATAATATTGCCCTCAAGAAGTTTCTCGAAGAACAAGGAGAGAAACCTTTTCGTATTACTCAGATTTTTCAGGCACTGTACAAAGACCTCGTAGAAGATATCGGTGAATGTACCACTATATCAGCGAAGCTCCGTGATGCCATGAAAGCACAATTTACACAACATATTCTCAAAGTGAGCCATGTGACGACTTCTGCTAATGGTCAGACAACAAAATTTCTCCTTGATACGCATGATGATAAGCATATTGAGTGTGTGATTATGCGGCACCTTTCTGGTCGAAATACCCTCTGTATTTCATGTCAGGCAGGGTGTCCTATGGCGTGCACATTTTGTGCAACAGGAAAGCTCGGACTTCTCCGAAACCTGACGGTTGGGGAAATCGTAGAACAAGTGATGATTGCCATTCATCATCTAAAAAAAGAATGACTCCAGCTCAGAAATATCGTCTTTATGGGCATGGGGGAACCATTTTTGAATTACCCTGAGGTAAACAAAGCACTCGAGATTTTTTGTGGTCCGAAGTTTCTCAATTTCTCAGAACGACGCGTGACTATCTCTACGTGTGGCATTGTTCCGGGTATTAAAAAACTCATGGTTGACCATCCTCAGGTCAGTCTCGCTATTTCGCTCCATGCTCCAAATGATGAAGCACGAAAGAGTATCATGCCGGTCGATAATACCTATCCACTTGATGTTCTCATGAAAACGCTCGATGAGTATGTAGAGAAGACGAATAAGAGAATATTTTATGAGTATATCATGATTCAGGGGGTTACTGATAAATTGCCTTATGCTTATGAGCTCGCTGATCTCATGGAGGGAAGGCTCGGACATGTGAATTTTATACCATACAATGCTGGCGAAGGCATCATGGGAAATGATATGCAACCAACGCCGTCTCTCATTATCAAAAAATTTCAAAGAGTCCTCGAAGAACGAGGTATCCCTTCGACAGTTCGATATACGATGGGTGATGATATAGATGCGGCTTGCGGTCAGCTCGCCCTCAAAGTCGATGGGAAAAAAGTAGCTGAAGTATCTGGCAAGAGAATAGGGGGTTAAAAAATCAACTGCAATATATTTGTGCTCACGAGAAAATACTTATAATCAGGAGTATGAATCACGATCTTCCTATCATCGATGAAGTAGAGAGGCTCAAAACACAGAAGCGATATTCTGATGCTCGTGCTTTGATAGAGGGGGCGATATCTCGATACCCTCAGAGATATGAGCTCTATGAAGAACTCGCAGATATATACATCTATGAAGGTGATTATAATCGAGCAGAAAAAGCTCTCGATTACGCTGAGACACTTGAGACAGGATCATCTACTGGCCTCTATCTCCGATGATACATGTCTCTGATTCGTAATGATTTTCAGAAAGCTATTCTCTGCCTCGAACAATCAAATAAAAAAAGCCCCAATAATCCTGAAGTGCTCAGAAATCTCTGATGGGCCTATACGATGGTTTGAGATGTGAAAAAGGGTATTATTCTCCTCGAACGAGCCCTCACCATCGCTCCTGATGATATGCTCATCATGGAGGATCTCGGCGTGGCCCTCTTGACTCAATGAAAAATACACGAAGCGCGTGAATATCTGACGAAAGTCGGGAAAGAGAGTCATATGAGCGATATGTGATTTCCAGCGTAAAATGATATGTTTCGTACGAATTTTCTCTTAGACGATCAGTCCTATCTTGTAGTAGATTACGATCATTTTTCGCTTACTGTGTGAGTCCTCGTTTTTAAAAAAAGAAAACCTGTACTTCAGACATGCGTGAGGAGTTTTTTTATACCAGAAGAGCGTACTTTTAGTGCTCGAGCGTTTGAGAGAAATTTTATCCAGTGTTGTGAACAGCTTCAGAAAAAAATAGGAGATCTCCCGAGAGAAGTATGTATATTTTTAGACCACGGTGAATCACTCGTTACTTCAACTGGATACACTTTTACACGTACCAACTCTGATACGCCTGTGGATATAGATGAGATAAATGGGTATGCTCTGCAGCTTATGAATCAATCAGAGCAGCAGTCTCGTCGATTGTGGCACGAAGATTTTTGATATGATGAATCTGATAGGCGACTCCTCTCACTTTTTTTATCTCACCTCGCTCTCGATAAAAAACATCACACATTTCCGATTGGTAAAATTGCAGGGCATATTTCGATGAAGTGTCTCTTTTTCTATGGGAATAAATCTATACTCGATGGCATCTCTCGAAGTATCCATTCTGCTGGGTACAAACTTCTGACCTGCGTTCCTCTCCCGTTTGTTTTCTTGAATCATATTTGCAACCAAAATACTCTCCTCGATAATCATCTCCATATTCATCTCGGTTATGATTCTACGACTGTTCTACTCCATCTCGGCAAGCATGTCCAGGAAATACAAACCCTCCCGTTTTGATGGCAGATTATTGATGAGAAATTATCGGATCTATTTTCACCGCTAGAAAGAGAATCCCTCCTCTTGTGAAATGATATCGAAAAACTCAAAAATCTGCCAGCATGGTCCTGGTATCAAGAGTTCCTTTCTTCCTCACTCCGTATTCTTTTTGAACGGTTTGGACTACAGTGGAGTTTTCATGAATATACTTTTTCTAGTCAATGACCCAGTGATGTCATAGGACATATAGTAAAAAAATGAACCCTCACCCCCTGGCTTCAAAAAAATGCTACTGGTCGTCAATTGTGAGCAAAACAGGATGAGCATTGGTTGCATTATTGCAATACACTTGATCCGCTTTTCTCGGTACATCCACACCCCCTGATAGCACTCGTTCGGTCTGTCTTTCTCCCTCCTTATGCAGATAAATAATTGGAAAAAAACTTCTGATTTCATGATATTACTTGATGCTATTTCGGCATCGGAGGATGATATCGTTGTTGTGGTTGGGAGAAATGTAAGTGTTGGATGGTTTCATATACGATTGATAAAAAATATATTTCCACATAGAAATATCCTCTTTATTTCTCGTGATGAGCGAGTCAGAAAGATACTGAAGCAAGAGGGCTACAAAGTCTCTCATTCGCTTCAGGATATAGATAGACTTTTGCCAGAGTGATTTCAGATACTGCAGGAAAATCTCAGTGTTTTTGAATATGTACGTTATCATGTTGCACGATTTTTGAGTCGTTTCTTTTTTATCACCAAAAATCTCAAACCGCGAAAAATAGGAGTATTTGAAGTGAAGCACTCATCATGGTATATGCTTATTTTGGGCATAATCATTGTTTTATTGCTGATGATAGGTATCGTGAGCCTCACGAGCCCGCATGCATCTGTGATCATCACCCCTCAGACCAGTATACAAAATGCAGTAAAAAATGTTGTTTTTGTTCCTGAAGATGCTCTGGGCGATACCAATCAAATACCACTTCATAAAGATACATTTTCTTTTGAACTCAAAAAATCATTTCGAGTCAATACGTATGATCCCACTTCACTCCAGAAATCGAGATGAAGCATAAAGATACTCAACTGATCGACAGAATCTTTCCGTCTCCGACCCCAGACTCGTCTCGTAGCTGGGCCTCTTGTATTTCGTACAGAAAATTGGATAGAGATACCGCCAGCGTCCGATTCTACACCATGAGAAATCATTACTACAGTCACGGCTGATGCTCTCGGTACTGATGGCGTCCTCATGGGTAAGCGGGGTAATATAGCAAAAAATACACCTCTCACCTTCCCATGATTATCAGCTAAAGACAGTGAAAATATTGTAGTGACAGCACTGGACGACTTCATAGGGGGCGATGATACACATAAGGCACTTCTGACCCAGGAAGAGTATGCTCGAATAGAAAAAGTATTTCGTGAAGAAATAGCAAATGGTGCCCGTGATTATGCTAAAAATAAATATAATAATGAAGCAGAATTTATACCGCTTCCTATACCAGATGCATTGAGTACTTTGGATATGACAGTTGAAGCAGATGCACAGGCTTGATCCCAGGTAGATGAGATAGCTTTTTCGGGTAAAGCACATTTTCTGATATATCTATATGATGTTTCCACTCTTCGCAAAGTACTCCTTCAGACAGCACAAAATCATCTTTTGGAAAATACAGAATCACTCGTAGAAATATCAAATAGTCCGCCAGATATCATAGCAATACTCACAAAAACTGATGATCCTTTTATGGTGAAGGCCACAGCACAAATACCAGTACAAATACTGTATGATTTTACGAGCTTAACTGGTCAAAAAACACTGCAAAATATACTTTCTGATCTTTTGGATGCGGATGTGGACCGTGCACAAAAAACTCTCCTCAACCACTCGTATGTAAAATCGGTTGATATACGTCTCACCCCATTTTGGTCTCACAAAATGCCGAGCGTACTCGATGATATCTATATAAAGGTAGAGAAATCTAAGACCTAATTCTGTTCTATTTCAAGAAGTTGAGTATAGAGATGCTTTTCGTCTTTTGATATTTTTCCAGGTACGAGAATTTCGAGCGTGATGACGAGATCTCCACGTCATTTTTTACCGAGAATAGGCATACCGTCGCCTGATAATTGTATTTTTTTACCATGCTGCGTACCAGCGGCTATACGTATCTCTCTTTCTCCTATAAGAGGAAATTTGATTTTCTTGTGTATCCCAAGGACTGCTTCAGCAGGACTTATACGTAATACGGTGAGAATGTTTGATTCATCGCGTATGAGATTCTCGTATGACTGGTCCACATGACACGTGATATAGAGGTCTCAAGCATTATGTTTTCCGGCATTTCCTTCGCCTGTCATGCGGAGGGTCATGCCGTTATCTATGCCTGCGGGTATTTCTACTATTTGTTCTACCTTTTTCTTTATGCGACGTTTCCCGTGACATTCTTTGCAAGGTGATTCTATTTTTACGCCTTCACCGTGGCACTCATCACAAACGACCGTTTGTTGCATCACTCCAAATATACTTCGAGTTGCCCGTGTGACATGACCAGATCCGTGACAAGTAGGGCATTTTTTTGGTTCTTTGCCATCTTTTGTTCCATGACCACTGCATGCCTCACAGTGTACCATTTTATCAAAATGAATTTCTTTTTTGACGCCAGAAAAACTCTCAGAAAAAGTGATATGTACCTCTTTTTGGATATCTTCGCCTATTTCATCTCTTCTGGTGCGACGTGTGCCACCAAATCCACCCATATTTCCGAAGACAGATGAAAATATATCCTCGACATTGATATCTCCAAAATCAAAACCACCAAATCCACCTCATCAGAAATTTCCACCGTCCGCACTACCAAACTGATCGTACCGAGCTTTTTTCTGAGCATCAGAGAGCACAGCGTAGGCTTCATTGATTGCCTTGAATTCTTCTTCCTTTGCCTTGTCTCATCCATGTCTATCTGGATGAGACTCCATAGCCTTCTTTCGGTAAGCCTTTTTTATTTCTTCAGCAGAAGCATTTCGTTCAACTCAGAGAATAGAATAGTAGTCTTTACTCATGCGTAGGATTGTATATTTTTTGGATTTTTAGCAAGATTAGCGACGTTTTGCGAGTTGCTCAAGCGCTGTTTGTTTGAGGATTTCTTCTTCAGCGGCGAGATACTCTTCACTCGTATGGAGTCCATCTTTCTGCGCTTGCTTCATGAATTCTCGAGCTTCTCCTTTCTTTTTTGCAATAGTTTCTTCATCTATAGTCTCGCCACTATCGACCATATCTGCGATGACACGGACTCCACCTTCATCGACCTCGTAGATACCAGCCCCGAGAGCATAGTTTACTTCTCGACCGATGTATTGTACTTTCAAAATTCCTGGCTGAGTGACTCAGAGAACAGGGAGATGGTTTGGGAGAACCTGAATTTCACCATTCATCGTGGGAATAATCACAGATTCAATCTCGGTTTTATCGAGAACTTTTTTTGTCGTTGAGATAAGAGAGAAAAGCATAATTGAAGTTATTGAAAGAGTTTGTTTGTGTCGAACGCGGGGAATGGATGAGAGCAGTGTCAGCCCTTATGTCATCCAGCATTAAATGTATTATACACAAAAAATTCTGGTCCTTGTCTGCGTATGTTCCAGTTTTCTCCTGTGAATTCTTCTTTTACTTCCCATCCTCAGCCAGATCTTGGTACTAGATGTAATACTCGTGATGGAGTTTTCTGCAGTATGCTGGTTATGGTATCAGTTCCAACTAAACAAAAACTTGCTTCATTGTGAGGAGTTTCTGATAGCATTATCATAAGAGGATAAAATTATTAGGCAGCAACTGCTTCTTTTCGACTTTCTTCGTACGCCGCTACGACCGCATCGATAGACCCTTTATAGAGGAAGTATTTTTCTGGAACATGA
>CAYVZT010000015.1:0-20491 GCA_964456455.1 uncultured Candidatus Peribacteria bacterium
CCCTCCTTGGGCACCAAAAATTTCCGAGAGAGGTCCTCGAACCTTCACTGTGTTCAGGTTGACTCAATTTGCCTTTCAAGGCAAATTTCCCCCTCCTTGGGCACCAAATTACAATGAAAAAAGTTTTTATTATTCACGGTTTTGAGGGAAGTCCAAATGGTTGATGGCGACCTTGGCTCATGGGTGAATTGGAGAAACGAGATATATATGCGTGTGCTCTCCCTATGCCCACGCCAGAAAACCCTATCTGTGCTGAATGGGTACATGAAATAGAGCGCCACGTTGTTCAAAACAAAACAGATGAGATATATCTCGTAGGTCATTCACTCGGTGGTCCAGCGATTCTGAGATTTCTGGAAAATACAAATGGTATAAGTGTTCATGGTACGATTCTTGTATCATCGCCTGCTGAGAAAAATACAAACAAAAAAATTGATTCTTTTTTAGAAAAGAATTTTGATTTTAACTCAATCAAACAATCATCAAAACAATTTGTAGTTATTCATGGTGATAATGATCCTCTTGTCCCGCTAAGACAGGCACAATATCTCCACCAACAACTCGGAGGTGAGCTCATCGTTGTAAAAGATGGCGGACATCTCAATGGTTCATCAGGCTGTTTCGTACTTCCTGAATGTCTCCGTGCGCTAGAGTGATTATTCTCTAGCTAATATACCCTCTCCGCACGAGTATAAATGCTACACCTGAAGCAATAAAGAGGGCGAAAAATATGATGAGTTCTGGACCAGTTTGAACTTTTACACTTTCTGAAAAAGCACCTTCTCCAACGTAAGCACCATTTTTACAGATTCCTCGTACTTTGAAGTCTTCAAATATCTTCTGACCAGCACTTGTGTCCACGTTTATGCGGTATTTATTCGCTGTGATTTCATCAATCATGGCAAATTGTCCCCCAGCATCTTTTTTGAATATTTGATATGTGGCAGCATCATCCTGTTTATCCCACGTGAGGATAGAGTACGTCGCAGTGGCTTTTTCTATTTTGAATCCACTTATCTTCTCGATAGTACATGTCGGTGCAGCATCCAGGGCAAGAGTAAAAATCTGTTCGCCAGAATTGATAGCGGTTTCTTTTCTGTCTTTGTCGAGAGCTATAATGGTGGAGAAATACTCTCCAGGCTCCAGATTAGGGATATACCACGTATATTTACCCTCTTCTTTTTTTATCTGGCTCTTCTCGTACGTGATAACCTCTTTAGTATACTTTCATGTTTCTGTACCATATTTGATTTTGAAATAACTGATGCGATCGAGGTCTGGAGTGAGGTCAAACGTAAAACGTCCTTTTTTCTCTTTCGTGGTTTCTACTTTTACATTTTCAAATTTAGCTGTTACCGTTCGGAATTTTGCCATATCTTTCATCTCTGCTTTGACGCCAAGTTGTGATTCTACCGCTACATTTGCACTAAATTCCCCATCGAAATTAGATGTCTTGAGAACCCCAGTATAGGTTCCTAATTTATTTTTATCTTCCTGTAGGAGGGCCATCTGATCGCCTACTTTTACCTGTACTGTTTTGAGATTTTGATCACCAATTGCCACGAAATTGATACTTGTCCCAGCGAAAAACTCGTCTCCTTCTTTGATGGTGAGAGAATTAATCTTTGGTGCTTCAGTGCTATATTTGATAGTTGTAGTTGGAGATGTCCCTATGACAGCCGCATTGCCATCGAGCACTTCGGCTACTATTGTGTTGTCACCAGCGATGAGATCATTTATGGTTGCCGAAAATTTACCATCTTTATCTGTTTGGGTGCTGGTTATTTTTTTGCCATTGAGGAGTATGTTGATGCTACTAGTTGCTTTTGATGTACCACTGACAGGTATTGTTTTGGTGGAGACAGTGATTTTGTTGACTGGTTCTTCGATAGTGACGTCCGCTTTTGTTGGAGGAGGGGTGTCTTTAT
Source organism: uncultured Candidatus Peribacteria bacterium (assembly GCA_964456455.1). GTDB lineage: Bacteria > Patescibacteriota > Gracilibacteria > BD1-5 > JAGOOR01 > JAGOOR01. Next base: position 1,929 of record CAYVZT010000015.1, read on the forward strand.
CGACCGCAGTTATTTTTATTGTTTTTGAAACGCCGTCACCAGGAGTATCGATTTCGTAGACATCGATTTCATAGGCTCCAGCTTTTTTGAGAGTGAATCATTTGGAGAAAGTGTGTTCACCTTGATCGGAAAGCTGAAATGTATATCACTCATCTGAAGAAGAGGGGAGTGTGACGTCTGTGTCAGACCCTTTTCGAACATCAAAATAAACAGCACCTTCGTACGTTGAGAGCTTTTTACCTGTTGTATCGACTGCTTTGATTCAGATATCAAAAGCCTCATTTACTTTTACTTCTGTTGGCGCTGTGACTTCAAAATCCTTTACATCTATATTTTTATCTGCTGCAAACGCGAGAAAAGGTGATAGTTGTACAAGTGAGAAACACAGAAGAGAAAAAACTGATACAATTCGTCGCATAATTTATAAAAAATTTTCCTACCCCTAGACTACTGGATTTACCCTATAAATACAATACTTTCGAGCATAAATATACTTGACGAAATGTACTATATTGCATGCATAAAACTATAAGCACCGAGTAATCTCAGGCAGCATGAGCTCGATTGATCTCTGAAGAGTCGTATTTTTTGCATTCTGAAGCAGTTTTTCGATATCCACCCGATCATTCGCGGTGAGTATATCGAGAGCTGTCATGATACGACCTTCTTTATCGAGCGCGAGTATGATGTCTTCGCACAGTATATCCGGCTGAATGGAGGCTGATTCTCCAGATTTTTCCGCGATTTTGCTATAGGCTGCAAATATTTGGGGGAGATAGGTACCCTGAGCGAAGCCACCAAAACAAGTAACGCCATAATAACAGGCAAGAGTCGAATACATAAGCAGGCCTGAAGGTATGAGATATCATTCGTCTATACCGTTGATTATGGCTGTGGTATTGAGAGGGATTTGGACTGTTTTATCGTTCGATGTGAGTGTATCATTGCTTCTCCAGAGAGATATCCTCTTGCCCTGAGCATCTCTGTACCAAAAAAGATAGGTCCCCTTATTCTTTTTTCGGTCAAAACAACATCACAAAGTATCAAAATATTTTTCTATTTCTTCTTGCCACGATAGTTCTGTCAGCATGTTTTTAAGAACGGAGAAATCTTTTTTTAGATGCCGTGTAAGTATATAACTCACTACTTTTTCACCATCGAGAGACACAAATGATGGCATCGTAGTTCAAAAAATATCATCCCACAGTACACTATTTATCATCGTTATTTGTTCTGAATATGTTTCTTTCCTGAGCATCTCTTTGGAGAGTAGAACACGCTGAATCCAATTGTATAGTGTAGAGTATTTTTGTTCATCGAGACTTCACTGATCTTCTTTTTGTTTGATTAGGGAGAGGCATTTTTTGATATCTTTTTCCTGAAAACTCTGATGACCAATAACAGACGACATTCGCTCATACGCAGGGAAGAGAGGTATGCCACTATACGATTTTTTGTTACTTTCATGAAACACGAATCATCGTGGATAGGATGAGTTTCAGAGACTTACATTACTCGTACAGAGATTGACGATTGTTTCTCATGGCCGAGTTAACCCTCGGAGAATAGCTGATTGGAAAAAGAAAGGATGTCAGATTGGACCATGATGATCAGCAGTTGATATGCAATAATTCATATTCAAACTTTCTAGAGTTTTTTGTTTGATTGATTCGCCATGGTGTTCGTGGACGTATTCTCCGATGTAGTCTAGAAATTCACCTTTTCTTTGAGCGGATATCGAGCCATTGTATGTGTAAAATTTGCGAGCATACTCCCACAGCGACATGTCTCCATAATGATCGATTAATTTTTTTAATGCAGGTGCTTTTGTCAGCACATGATTCCACATTTCCTCTTTTGCCGTCATAAAAATAACATTTATATTCCATTATCATATAAAAAATATCCTACTTTCCAGAAAGAAAGATTTCATAATTTTGATTTCATATAAAAAGGGTTATAATTTCACCATGACTCCTCTTAATTCTCTCGATGTTCTTATCATCGTATCTACCATCGTCATCGCTGGCGTTGGTCTCTATCTCATCATAATTCTTCGTCGTTTTGCGCATATGTCGCGAGTCGCTGACCGCTTTGCACACACGGTTGAGAAATTTCAAGATGCCTTTTCTATTATAGATAAAATACCGACGGATATTGTACGAAGAGTGACAGATCATTTACCATCTAAGAAAAAATAATATGAAACAAATATTTCAATGAATAGCGTTTATTCTTATCGTTATTGGTTGTTTTTGGGTAGGCATGAAATGGTGAGCTATCACTCCGAGTGGTGCACCACGTCCTATGCGTACAACACCAGTGGTGATGACACCAACGGTTTCAGATGATACGAAATCCACTCTCTCATCTGAGGTAGACGGTCCTGTGATACCTTCTCCTGTAGCTCCCACTCTCGCCGTTTCCGATAACGGTGAAAAAGTCGATCTTCCTCTCCCTAAAAACGATAAAGTAAATCACTACGAGAACACTCATTTTGGCTACGGTTTTGATGTGCCGGCAAATGTATACTATTCTGGGTTTGGTGGGCAGGGAAGTGCACTACACAGCGTCGGTATAGCAAAGGATGTTCCAGAAACTTTTTCTGACTCCGCTATTCGTATATATTTCTACGGTAAAAAAACTCTTCCAGAACTTCAAAATGCAACAAATAATAGATATGATGATCCAGCAGGCAAGTACATACTTCTCCTCCTCAGCAATCAAACATCAGTACGCATAGAGGCGAATAATATAGCAAATCCAGTAGTTCAAAAAGTAGTACAAACTATCGCTGCACGGTAGGAGTGTTTTGATGTTCGAGGGATTTCCAGAGTCATTCAAACATAGTTTTCTGGAGATTTGTCAGGACAGCATTTTGTACTTCGAGAAGCTGCATATTATCAGCATAGGAAATCAGGAAAAAGTGTTCATCAAAAAAGATACTATCTGCTTGAGTACCTCTTGGCATCAGGCGTACTTCGTAGTTCTCTGAGCGTATTGTTTCACGATATTTGCGAGCCAGAGGACAATCAACAAAGATATCTCGTGCTTTTTTATTTTTGGTGACTATTTCTCGACCTATGTCCCAGACGATTTTTTCGAGATCATCATGTGTATGAGTTTTTTCGAAGACAGAAATATCGAAAAAAGAACACCATTCTGGGGCATCAAAGAGGGAATCATAGACCTTTTTCACTGCTTCTTTTCCTGTAAAAAGTCGTATTTTTGGGAGATCAGTACGCTTGGATTCGATTGCACGCAGTTCAGGGATGCTTTCACGAAAAAACTGGATTTTATTGGACATTTGTCGGTGTCTCTGGAGAAATACTTCAGCGAGATCATCAGGGTCGACAGCACTAAATTGTATCACACCATTTCGACTCGATTGAGAGATATACCCCTGTTTTATGAGTCACTCCAGGAGGAGATAGGCTGTTGGCCGCTTGATTCACACTTTTTCAGCGATAATCGATGCTGGACTCGGACCCAGAGAGAGACAGGTGAGATAGATTTTTTCTTCTTTTGGTGAAAGTCAGAAATCATGAAAATAGGTATTCATAACTATTGTTGTCAGAAAATAATGACAGAATAGAGTATATAATTTCCCGCTTTTAAATGCAATATATTATGTTTTATATTCTTATGTATATTGATATTGTCAATAATTATTGTACTATTGATTCGTTCGCTTATTATTGTAAAATATTTTGTATGCTTCCACCAAGTGAAAAAATCGTAGAAACAAAAAAATGTCGTCTTTCGGGCAAGGATTTTTTTATCACAGATAAAGATCTCGAATTTTACGATAAAATTTCACCTGTTTTTGCGGGAAAAAAATATCAGATTCCGAGTCCGACATTGTGTCCAGAAGAGAGAAAAAGAAAGAGATGGTCTTGGAGAACTAATAGAGGGCTAACGCTCTCGTCTATAGAAGGAGGACTGTCGATGTTTAATAAAACTTCTTGATATGTTTCATATCAACCAAAAAAATATTGGTCTGATGACTGGAATCCATTTGATTTTCAGTGAGATTTTGATTTTTCTCAGACCACCTTTACTCAATTTCACATACTCGATAAAAAAGTACCAAAACTCGCTCGATCGATGCTCCTTGAGGAAAACTGCGACTACGTCAATCAGGCTGGTCATGTACGTGATTGTTACTGGATTTTTGAGGCTGAAGATTCTGAAAAATGTTATTTTGGAGAGGATTGTCTCTTTACGAAACGATGTCTTGATTTTTTATGAGCAAATCATTGTGAATTTTGTTATGAAATCGTTGATTGTGTTCGATGTAATAACCTCTTTTATAGTAAGGATTGTCTAGATTGTCGTGACTCCTATTTTCTCAATTCATGTTTTGATTGTCAGCATTGTTTTGCCTGTATTAATCTCTCAAAAAAGGAATATTGTTTTTTTAATGAACAGCTCTCAAAAGATGAGTACCTCAGGAGAATGTCAGAACTCTCTTTTGAAAAACATCTCACAGTTATTCGAGCAAAAGTAAAATCATTTTTTTTGAACCATATTTTCCGTGAACATCAAAATAAAAAATCAGAAAATGTATCTGGAGACAAGATTTTTGAATCACAAAATGTTTTTAATTCTTTTGATGTGATAGGAGGCAAAGACATACATTATTGCGATATCATAAAATGACCTATCCATGATTGTTATGATGTGAGTAGTTTTGGTATCAATTCATCATATTGTTATGAATCAGTTACTGTAGGACACTTCGCTAATAATGTGAGCTTTTGTTCAGAATGTTGGGAAAATGTGACGAATCTCTGGTATTGCCTCTATTGCAATAAGGGTGTGAAAGACTCTTTTCTCTGCACTGGTCTCAAGCAAAAAGCCGAGCATTGTATCATGAACAAACCCTACTCCACCCAAGAGTACGAACAACTATGCTGAAAGATTATTGATCACATGATCTCTACAGGAGAATGGTGAGAGTTCTTTCCTCATGAATTATCTCCTTTCGGTTACAATGAAACAGTCGCTCAAGAATACTTCCCTATGACAGAAGAAGAAGTACGGTCTCGTGGATGGAATTGGTATAATACACCAGAAAAATCCTTTGATGGTGAAACTCTCAAACCCCTCTCTATATCCGAGTACGATGAACGAGTGGTGTGATTCGAAAAAGCACAGAAGAATATCGATGCTCTTCTGGCATGAATCATCAAGTGTGAAATCACAGGGAAGCCATTTAAGATTATTAGACAAGAGCTCGCTTTCTATATAGAACATCATCTCCCTCTCCCAACGAAACATCCAGATCAGAGACATAAAGAGAGAATGGAACTCAGAAACCCACGTACACTCCACGAGAGACACTGTAGTGAGTGTCAGAGCCCCATCACCACCACATATTCCCCAGATAGACCCGAGAGAGTGGTGTGTGAGGAGTGCTATAGAAAGATAGTTTATTAAATGCTAAAAAACTCCACAAATGTGGAGTTTTTTAGTATGTTCTTTTTTTAGCCAATCTTATTTCTCATCCAAATAGTAAGTGGATTACAGATGTATTTTACGACACAGAGACTGACGATGATGCCTAGGACAGTCATCTGACCAAATCCTTTTACAAGACTGACACCCATCCACCAGAGCACGAGACCAACAAGCAAGCCTGTGAGGTTACTATCCCAGACAGCTGACCATGCTTCACGAAAACCGAGCTTCAGTGCTGTGGGGACATCTTTTCCATGATCGAGGAAGTCACGGACTCGTTCGAGCAGGAGAATGTTACTATCAATAGCAACACCGAGCGATAGGACAATACCTGCGACGCCCGAGAGTGTCAGAGTCACACCCATAACACGCACTAGGGCGAGGAGGATAATGATGTAAATGACGAGAGATAACCCAGCTATCACACCAGCCATCCTATATCTCCAGAATAAAAATACACATATTACAATCAAACCGATGATGCCACTGATGATGAGTTGTTTGAGAGAGGTTTGCCCGAGGTTTGGTCCAATTGTATGTTCACTGTGTTCATATATGCCGACTGGGACTATACCTTCATTGATTTGTTTGCTGAGGCTTGTTGCCCATTTTTTACTATCTGGTTCGTTCCCAGAGGTGATGATAGCATTACCATCGATTCTGGCAGATACATGAGGCGCAGTAAGTAGTCGATTTCCGAGAAAAATAGCTATTACTCCACCAGCATTTTTTTCTGTTATATCTCCAAACATTTTTTTACCCGTCTCATCAAAAACAAGATTGACTATATATTGGCCTGTGGTAGGGTCTGGACTTGGTATGGTGTTGATGAGGTGTTTTTCATCGAGTACTTCTCCGTTTTTACCAAGTGCTGCCTTGAATCTCAATGGTTCTTTATCCACGAAGAGGAGTTTTGCATCAAGAATAGTATCCTCATTTATCACACTATTATCGAGTGATTGTAATTGTATAAAGCCATCACCTTTGCGTCCCCCCAGGGTAATATCAGTGACTTTGCCATTGAAAGAGTTACCAGAAATTTTTATGTCTTTCCCAAGGGCAGTTTTGAGATTTTTGAGAGTGACAGCTCCTCATGTGATTGCACCGATTTCTCATTTCTTGAGAGAAAATACGTTTTCATAAGTATCCGCCATTTTTCCAGCAAAAGAATCAAAAGGATCATGCTTATTAAATTCTCTCTCTATGCTTGCCATGATACTTCCTCGTTTTTTGAGTATTTCTTGAAATTCATTTTCTGGACGAGGTTCTTTGAACTGGATTTTGACGACTTGTCCGATCACTTCTTTTGCTTCCACGATAAATTGTTCATCTTTTTTTTGTCTTTCTACTGGTGATAGACGATCGTTCTCGCTCGGTGTAGGGATTTGCACGATGATATGAGTCTCGTCACCATAATAAGCCGTATTGAGTGTTGGTTCAGTTGTTCCGACACGACGCACACGACCATCAAGAATGGTTTTCATATCTTCGAGAATCTGGGTCTTTCTTTCCGGAGTAAGGTTTTGAGTATTACTAAAGTCGACGAGATAATCGAGTTCTACACCACCATGGAGGTCGAGGCCGAGCTTATAATCATCGAGATATGTATCTATCTTTTCTAATCATATACTTGTCCATGGTATAGCAGCCCAGATTGATCCGAGTACGATGAGGGGGAGAATAATTTTTTTCATATTTGATTATATATTAGTGCCGTCGAGATCGAGACTGCTATCGATTTTTACTTCTCTTTCAGGTTTCTGAGACTCTGGTTGGCCAGTTGGTAGTACTCATTCTTTGAGTGATATATGGAGCTCTCGACCTCGTTCTCAATCTATACTTTTTGTCGCTATGTCTGTATATTTTTCACTGATATAAGCGTGCACTTGCTTTCTTTCATATCATGAGAGATCATAAACGACCTGATCGATACCATTTTTGTGTGCGAGCTCTACTTTTCTATCGATGATAGAGAAGAGTTTCTTTTGTTTTTCTGCGAGGTAATCATTGATTTCTAGGTGTATGATGCAGTGCATTTGGAGCTTGTTTTCTGCTATTTGCATGAGGAGTCATTGTGTTTCTTCGAGTGTTCTGCCATGCGGCCCTATGAGAAGAGGGGAGTCTGTGGTGGATATTTTTATTATATATATATGTTTTTCAGCATCTTGTGTCTGGACTTCGAGTCCAGAAAAATCGATGCCAAGTGATTCAAAAAAACCTTGAGCGAGTTCAGTCAGTACTTGAGGGGTATCCATAGGGAAAAATTAATGATGAGTATGTGAATGGTGTCCGTGATGATCACCGCCGCTACCATGTCCATGGCCGTGGTCACCTCCGTGATGTCCTCCATGATTAGCATGCTCTGTATTTTCACGAAAGACTGAATACCAGAGAGACTCCACAAAGAGTTCAATGACAGCGTTCATGGCTGAGACTATAATCAAAAAAGCAAAATATACCAGTCCTATAAATATAAAAACTCACTGCAGAAACACAGGTCCCAATCCAAGCGCTACAAGCCAACTCATGATAAAGGGGAGTAAAAATATACCAAAAAGCAGTATAATTTCACGGATATATACCACCAAAAGCGATATAAAGATTCGAAGCGTGACATTTATGTTTTCGAGTGTCATCGTGAGGGAGAGGCCTAGAGATTCGAAAACACCGGTGTCCTGCATCATGATATAGTACCGTGCGTATTCAAAGAGGAAGCGTGTTATAATGAGGGCGATGACGAATATGCCAGCCATACTAAAGATGATACCCCAATTACCCTCCAAGAGCCTGTAGCCCCAAAAGAATATGTAGAATATGTAGACGGGTTTTGACCAAAAAAGGAGAGAATGATACTCGGCAAGCTTTATTGATTTTTTCCATCCAAAAGTAAATGCTGACATCATACGGTACTCACGTTCGTTCTTGTTGTTAAAAGCTCGTATCAAGTAGACCAGGCCCGCATTAAATATATTTTTGATGAGAAAGTTCACGAGAAAATAAAAAACCCCTATAAATACTACACCAGAAACAAAAGTTGCCCCATGATGTCATAGGAGATTTTTTATAAATGCTAGGAGCCATTCAAAAAATTCTGATTTCTGTCCCATAACATCAAGCCAGACATAGCCGAGCTGATATATGAGGGTACCAGAGAGAATGAGGGTATCCAGGAGGGACCCAAGAAAATTGAATCGTCGTATTTTTTGTCCATTGAGTGTTACTTGCCAGGCATGGACGAGATGCTTATATATTGGAGAAGAGTTCATTTTTTAGCCACAGAGAAAATCATGCAAATGTTTTTGGTTCATGTGATCGTTTGTATCATTTTTTGAAATAACTATTGGAGATAATCTCGACCAGAGTTTCTCGTCCTGGTAGAAATTCTGGCAGTGTAAGACCCAGAACAGTATCTTTAGATTTTATATATTCGTAGGGTGCAGCCAGTGGGAAAATGATGTGCTCTTGTTCGAGTATTTTTTGAGCGCTATTTTCGAGAGCTCTGAGCTTATCTGGTGAATTAGTATAGAGCTGCTCTGAGATGCGCTCCATGATAGTATCGAGGGAGGTATTACGGATTCTGGATATGTTGAATCCTTCTTTTACCTGTCCTGAATGGAAGAATGGCAGGATATTGTAGTGAAAGAGACCCAGATTGATACCAGACAATACAATATCATAATTAAATTCTGGGTTTTGGAGATTTTTTTTAATATCAGAAACTGACATAGTCATGATCTGAGTTTCACTTCAGAGTTCTTGTAGTTTTTCGGATATTCTTTGCGCTACAGTGTCGAGAAGGGCTACATCAGCTTGTACTATAATTGTGAATCGGAGGGGTTTGTTATTTTTATAGAGTTTTTTGGGGTCTAGATTTGGTGCCGGTTCCGGTGTCGTTGTCGGCTTTTCGACTGGTGCTGGCTCTACACTTTTGAGCCATTCTGCTTGCATTTTTTTGAGCTCTGCATCGTCAGCGCTATAGTAGAGCGTGAGTGTTTCTTGGTCTATGATTTTATTTCCAGCGCCGTAAAAAACGAGTTTATATGTGTTTTTTCCATCTACTATATTTTTGAAAGACTTCTTAGCGTTGTATACGAACTGTTTTTTACCAGGTACAAAGTTTTGTAGGCTATAATCATTTATGACGACTCTGCGAGTTCACTTTGGTATTTTTCCTCTCAATTCCACTGTCTCAGATGCGGAAAAAGCCGGTGTAACTGAGCTCGGATTCGTGAAGTACTTCATTGGTTTTTGAAAGTCTGCGATGGTATGTCCAGGAGTTGGCTCAATTGTTTTCTGTGGTGCAGCCCCTCAAAAATTATACCCGAGATTGAATACAGCATTAAAAAATTGGCTTTCTGTTGATTTTCTTGGGCTATTTGGTATTTCTCCGAGAAATATATTTTCTTCTGGGAGGAGAGTATCGTCCTTTTCTATCTGTAAAGTATTGAAAATATCGTTAAATATAGCTCCTCTGAGGGTATTTGGAATAGTCGTACTGTTGATAAAAATGCTGTAGAGTACAGGACGAATGTATTTTGATATTTTGCCTCAGGCAAATGCGGTATCAGAGAGTTTTATGTCGCTATCCACTACATCATCAACTGCATTTTCGTCTTCACCAAAACCAAAACGTATCTGATCAAAATAATGTATATTATCCGCATCACCCCTAAAATATTGATTTTGTTTTACCAGAATGACACCCTTCTTTTGATCGACAGTATCGAGTATATAGGGGCCATTAAATGAAAAAGTAGAAACATCGTTATTTGTTTCAAAACTGGCTATATCTTTTTTGCGTAGTATTGGGAGAAAAAGGAGGTCGAGGGATGAGACGTCATTGGTCTTAAAGTGAAAAACGATATCTCACTTATCTTCATCGACATTGAGTAGTGCGAGCCGATTCTTCATTGTCTCGCTCCGTGTATTGGTCGAGAAAAACTCATAAGTGTTGATGATATCTGTTGTTCCGATACTTGCCCCATCACTCCAGAGGGCATTTTGTTTGAGTGTACATCGCACGGTTGGGAAACTATCAAGACCACAACTCGCGATATCGCCTACTATTTTCTTTTCTTTTACAGAATATTTCAGGATGCCACGATAGAGAAAGTGGAGAACGGTATCATTAGAATTATTATCGAGCTTTGTGTCAACCGAAAGGAGGTCGAGGGAAGGAAATTTCCCCACCACACCAATATTAATCGTTCCGCCTGCTATGGGGTATGTCTCAGCATCATTGTAGAGATAGAGAACAACAATATGGGCTGATAAAATAAAGCAAAAAAACCCCACGAGTACGAGGAGGTATTTTTTTATTTCAGAATAAACACTCATAAGTGTAGTAGTTGATGATGACTAGAGAAGGAAAGACGCTAAACATGCACCGACAAAAACGACCGCACAAACAATAGTGGCTCTATGAAGAGTTTTGGCTGGTCATCTCTTTTCGATAGGTGCCTGGAGGGTCCCTGTGAGAGTCACATTTAACCCGCCATCTTTTACCTGGAGAAGTATCAATACTATGAGAAAAACCGCTGATATAAGTATAATAATAGTCATAATGGGAATAAAATACCACGAGAGTCTAATAAAAAGTCTTTTTTTTGCAATCTTTTTTGCAATTCAAGAGAAAATATGGCAGTATGTTTATGTCTATGAAAAAACTCTTCTTTTCTTTGATAGGATTTCTCTCAATAATCCCTTCTGTATCAGCTTTTACAGATAGTATCGGGCGCTCGGATTACAAGCTCGATGTCACGACCATGTTCCCTTCGTATCGAAAAATACCATCTGATAAGGGTATAGATAACATATCTGACTATGTTGTCGGTATGATACCCACTATGACTACTTTGATAGCCCTATGAGCCACAATTATGGTGATTTTAGGTGGATTTTATATGGTTACTGGTGGCGCCAACTCTGAGCAAACTGAAAAAGGTAAATCAATCCTCAAAGATGCTATCTTTGGTATGATTGTTGGATTACTTGCTTATGTTATTATCGTTACTCTATGAAATATATTGGATATCTAACATCGATGCTTGTTTTTTCTTTGTGAACCGCATTCGCAAAAGTAAAAGATTCTCTTCCAGATAGTAACCATGGATTACCTGGTCAGAGTATAGTTCCAGGTGCAGATGAAAAGGGCTTAAGTACTTTTTTCTCCACCGTGGTAAGTATGCTCCAGGACTTCACAGCCATAGCGGCTGTTCTGGGTGTATGTATCGTGGGTATCATGTATATCATGTCTCGTGGAGATGAAGAAAAAACAGAAAGTGCTAAAAACTATATGGTGGCTATTTTGATTGGTGTAGTACTTGCATTCACGGCATGGGCTATCATATCTCTCACGAATCTCCTCCCGTCCTCTATCCAACTCTAATAAACTATGAAAAAAATCCTCTTACTCTCTCTGACAATGGCAACCACATGATTGGTATCTATGGGATGATTTTCATTTGCTCAAAACGATCTCACCCAACAGGATCTCACTGGTCGTATACAGGTTTTGATCCCAAATGCCGCATCAACGAAGCAAGATCTCAACTATGTTGATATAGCCAAAGAGATACAATATTGGATTTTTGTCTTCATAGGTATCATCGCTGTCGCATATATCATCTATATTGGAGCGAAGCTCCTCTGGGCTCCAGGAAGTACAGAAGAGATGACTGCAGCTCTCAAGTCTCTCGTATATGTCGTAATATGATTGGCCCTCATACCTTTCGCTTATTTTATCATCGATTTTATCAAAAATATTCGCCTTTAATATGAAACGCTTTTTACTTATATTGATCTGTTTCCTTACCTCGATTGGCATGAGTGCTTTTGCTGCAAATTGTCAATTTACTGGGGCAGAGTCAAAAATCGATTTCAAAAATTGTAATCCATCCATAGGCATCAAAACAGATGCGAATATCGAGCTCTCTGTGGTAAAAGATGGTTCCAATTTTAGTGAAATCGCAGCGTCAGTCATCAAACGTGTGCAGACATTGACAGCTATAGTTGCGATTGGTGTCATAGTTTGGATTGGTTTCATACTTGTGTTGCCGGTGAGTGCAGAAGCAAAGGAAAATGCGAAGACTAAAATATTTTCTGTTGTAATGGGTTTTCTCATCATGATAGGAGCAACTATTATTATCCAAGTGATTATCAATTTTGTTTATGATATTTTCCAATAAAAAATCTTTCTTTGTACCGTTTTTTGCAGTATTTTTTGGTGCCATGGTCATCATGGGATTTGCTCAGGCCATCGTAGGTACCCTGAGATGGTACAATCCTAGCGAAGAAGAACACGAAAAACTCGGCACATCACAAACATATATCGCAAAAAAAACTCCCGAAAAACCACACCTTATTTCGTTATTTATTCCTCAGCCCAATTCAGCAGATATTGGTACCTATTTCTCTGCTCATAATGATGATATACAGAGCGCTCTCCAGACCGTTGCTCCCGATAAAGCCCAAAAAATCGTTGTCAGAATCGAGCAAATAAAGCAAAATACTGATATAGCACCACAAATTATACCACCAGTTTCTCATCCTTTTGAGACTCCAGTAGTGCTTCAAGTGCGCCCCGATTCGGCAACCTTTCCAAGATGATACGATACCACTATTGATACTGTTGTTTCTGGGAATTATTTTCGAGAAACACTCTGGGATTTCCCCATTATAGTAGATACGGATCGTACGAGTCCGCGTGGCCAAGTCAGCAACGAAATGGTCACACTCTCCGGCAATATGCAGTCTCTCAATGAGGTGGGGAAGGTATTGGTACACGAGCTCGGGCACATGGTAGATATTTATTTTCTCACTTCGGGCGTTTTTGGTACTGATCCATCAAAATGATTCTATTCTATTTCCTGGTCAGAGCCTACTGTTATGAAGGCCAACATGAGCTCTAGTGCATTTGTATCTGGATATGCAGCCACAAATCAGTATGAAGACTTCGCTGAATCTTTTGCCATGTATGTCTTTCATAATGCAGCATTTCGTGCTCGTGCAAATAAACAGCCATATTTACAGAAGAAATATGATTTTTTACATGAAAAAGTATTTGGAGAATATTTTCAAAATACTGCCTATGAAGTCAATCCAATTCCTACAAAAATATGGGATGTTACAAAGGTTGTAGTGAAGGCAAATGCGCTGGATAATATTTTTACAGTACTGCACCGCATGCTGAGGACGAACTATCTCTAGCTGTTATATATATTTACGAGATTTTGCGAACAAGCATTTTCACTTCGGGGGCAAGTGTATACTCTTTTAGGTATTCGTAGGTCTATGTAGAGGAGGCGGGATAAGACAATATTTCATTTTTCTGTAAGTGTTTTGAGTATTTCTACTTCTTTTTGGCCGTCTTCGAGTGAAAAAATACAGTGAGTACCACCTGTGACTATATGGAGTTCTTTTTCTTGTTCATAGAAACGGAGTTCATCTATAGGTGATGAGGAGAGTTTTTCTTTCCAGGCATTCAATATCAGCCGAATCCCGTACATATCTTCATCCATGATTGGTGTTTTTTTGCCAATACTTGGGTCTTGTACAAGATGAAAAATCTGAAGTGCAGGAGCTTCTACTTCCGGGATATCTGGTATGAGTTGACCATTTTCAGTAAGCAAAAAACGCTCTTCTCCTATAAAAGCCCTGTATGAAGGCGGGAATGAGGATATCACCACTCGTATGCCATCTGGTAGCTTGAGGCTCTTTTCCACAGAAGCGATATGTCGGACATTTTCTGAGAGAGATGCAAACACGTCTTGAGTAGAAATGGAAAAAATATTTTTCCCTGCGAAATCTCGAAGGAGTGATTCTATGGCATTTCTATCGAATACTGGCTCAGGCTTGAGAACTACCTCTATTTTATCGGTTTTAAGGGTAAAAATAGGGGTAGCAAAGATAACAAATATTCCCAGCAAAACCAATCCACCTATAAATAACCAACCCACTGTTTTTAAATAGTTTTTAATCCAAAAGTATCAATATTTTATTGTATGAGTCCAGGGAATTTTATTTGTCCTGATTTTCCTCAGGGTATTTTCGGGTCCGTGAAATATTTTTGTAGAGATGGACCAGCCAGCATCTTCTTTTTTCTTTGTTTTGAGCTTTTTTTTCCAGAGACGCATATTATATTTTTTTGGTTTGAGAAAGCATAATAAAGAGGCTCACCCCTATAAAAAATGCTGTTCAGAGAAATGTACGGATGTTCGTAGAGAGGAGAAAGCCTCCGATAATAGGCCCAATAATCATCGTCACTGATCCTACGGAGCCGAGGATGCCATTGATGCCACCTGCCTCACTTTTGTCCGTATGAGCAATGATTTCTGTGGTATAAAAGGCTCCAATAAGAGATGAAAGTGGTGATATGCCGAGCCATAATATGACAAATACGGTCCAATTATGGACAAACCCCATCATAATAAATACGATGATACCGACGATATGAAGGCCAATAATGCTTGCATATGGTGTGAATTTTTTGGTCCAAAAACGAGAAAAGAGATACCCCTGATTGATGGCTATAAGAACTCCTTGAACTGCGAGATAGTAGCCTATATTCTCTCCAGGAACACCGAAATATTGGCTGATTGCGAGCGTCATAACAGCCTGAAAGAGAAAAATACCAGTATTGAGAATGAGATACGACCAGAGGTATTTTGATATTTTTTTCATACCAAAATATCGGATAAATGGTTCAGCGAGATTAAGTGAAATTTTTACTGTTTTATCGGGCGTATGGGTTTCCTTATACTGGAGCGATATGGCAAGTACTTCTAGTGCCGAAAAAAGGGCTCAGAAAATAAAAATAGTCTCTATATTGGCGAGTTTCATAAATACAGTACCAAGGAGAGGTCCAATGATAAAACCAATACCAAATATAGCTCCGAGAAGTCCGAAATTTTTATTGCGCTCTTCTGTTGTAGGCGATATATCTGCGAGGATGGCTTGAATGATGCTGATATTACCTCCTGTGAGACCATTGACGATACGTGAGACGATGTACCACCAGTAGTTCTGTGTGACGAGCAAGATGAGGTAGGAGAGACAGGTTCCAATGACGCAGAGTATGAGAGGTTTTTTTCTACCGTATTTATCTGAGAGACGTCATAAAATTGGTGCACTAAAGAATGCACAGAGAGAGTATATAGCTATACCAAGACTAATCATCGTCCCTGGGGTGAGAGAAATGCTCTGTCCCAGGATATTTCCGCTCCAGGGCGACATGTGGTAGTATGCGCGCATAGTGTCAAAAGCAGGTATCATAATACCGATACTGATGACATCGAGGATGAGGACGCCAAATATTATAAGTCGAGAACTCTTCATACGCACAGCATAATATAAAAAAGACCCGAGAAGGCAAAATGCTTTCGAGTCTTTTTGATGTGAAAACTAGAGATCTTCCAATACCTTTTCAGCTTCGAGAGTATTGACTCTCTTTGATTGAGTTTTTTTTGCCTCTATTTCTTTTTTGAGTATTTCGATTTTTGTTTGTATCAAATCTCGATAGGAGTCATATATTTTATTCCATTCTTTGAGATATTTTTCGCCATCTGGGCCGAGTGAATCTGTGAGCTTTATCACTCTTTTGTGGGCATCATTGATGGATTCATCGAATTCTTTTTCTGAACTAAACATGAGATGCTGTTTGGCAGGATTGAGAGCATTTCCTTCGAATACTTTTATAGATCTCATGAGGGTGTTTATTTGCCTTGAAGTCAGCTTTCATTCTTGGCGTGCTTTTTGTGCAATATCATGGACATTTTCCATGCTTTGAAAGGTACGGAAGATGTTTTTCATTTCCTCGATTGTTTTGGTATGAGAAGTATTTTGTTCCATATTTTTTATTTACTGGCCTAGAATATAATTAACTACTTGAGGTGCGATTGCTTTACCAGTTCATCATACAGATACACCGACCACACCTTTGCCACCTGGTATACTGCTTTTGGTGATTTCAATGGCGAGTTCTTTGGCAACGGAGGCGAGATCGATATTAAACACCTCTGCTTTCATTTTTTGTCGTACTTCTGGAGGTGTATCACGTGGTAAATCTTTTTCCATTTCATCCCATACGAGTTCTGCTTTGATGACTTTTGATCCAGTTTTTGTGAGAACTTTTATGGCAGATGATCACACTTTTTGTATCATGAATTCAGCCATTGTTTTTCAGTATTCTTGAGTTAATTTTTCTGTGAATCATTTCATGAAAGGTAATTTGGGAATATAACCAGCTGCTAAATCAGCTGAGAATGATACGCCAATAGTACTGAGTACTTCGCCAACAGTTTTATCTCAGTTTGCGATATCTCATATTCATACAACGCTATCCATAGCAGCACTGTAAGCCGCGACAGCAACTTTATTTCACCCGCTTTCCACGGCTACTATTCATTTTCATATTTCTTTAAATATTCCATGAACGGTTTTTGCCGCTTTTGATCCAGTTTTTGCTTGTTCTTCAGCATTATGGATGAGCTGACCTATAGCTTCTCTATGGCGTATGTAGATATCGTAGTTGGGCTGTATGACTCAGGTGTAGTTCGGATTATTGATGAGTCAGAAATTTAGACCCCTGACACGTTGATATTCCACGAGCATTTCATGTTCTGCCTGTATGGTAGCATCGAGCGATTCATTGAAATCAGTTCATAAATCCCACGCCACCTTTTGTTCGGAGAGTTTTTGGATAGTTCTTTCGCTTTCTGCCATTTGTCGATCCAGCATATTTATCTGTGTTTCGAGTGCTTCGTTTTGTTCTAGGAGTCGGAGCTCTTTTTCCAATCGAGCAGCTTCTTGCTGGTCCATACGTACTTGATTGGCTGAAATTAAGGCTTTTCTTTTTTCTGAAGGGAGTCATTCAAAAACTTCACGTATATTATCTGGTGAAACCTGCCCTACCACAATGATAAGCTGTTCTACTGTGAAATTTGGAACAACTTTTTTTAATTCAGAAATTGGTGTTTTCTGAAGCGCTTTTGCCAATTCTTCTCATTGGAGATTCTTGAGTTCTTCTGGTCTAACTATGGTTGATTCTGGTACTTGCTCTCATGGTTTTTCATTGCCCATAAGTATCGTTATTTAGAGTGTATCAACGACATTTTTGAGGAGAATTTCCCGATCTGCTGGGAACTTCATATTCTCAAGAAGAGCGACGACTGAAGCAAAAATTTGATATTGGCCACCTTCGTAGACAAAACTATTTCCTGTGAATTTCATAGGATCAAATTGCGAAAACATCCCTTTAAAAGGGGTGTTTTTTGGGACGACAGGGATGATGCCAGCGAGGATACACGCAGTGATACGGGCAGGACTTGTGTGGCTATCTGAAACGAGAAAATCGCAACCTTCGAGAAATTCCTCGTCAAAATCATGGACACTCTTGATAAGAGGACTTTTGCTCGTCGTCTTGCCTGTGATAAATACAGCAACGCCGAGATCAGCGAGGCCTTGAATGACAAAATCACGAGTTTTGCTATCGTGGAGATCAATACAAGAGACGTATCGTGTTGTCTTTGGGAGTTTATATTTCCCTAGAAGCTCTTTTTTTGCGTTGTTTTTGCGAGCAATGACGCGCTCATTGCGGTCAGTAGAATAATTGTTGGATGGCATATAGGTATATCCTACCATGCATTTTTTTCCTATGCAAAATATTCATCATCTGTTTTCTCTTGACAGACCAGCACTTTGAGCCCATTTTTAGACTATTCTGATTCTTTGAATCCTTTTTGTCGTATTTCTGATGCGAGTTCTGTTCATCCTCGACGTGAAATCGCTCCTTTATCCATGACGACTACGTGATCAACCTGAAAGCTCTCTAGTATCTCAAAGTAGTGAGTAATAATGATGATACTCGTATCTGGTCCACTACATTCTGAGAGCATCTTTGCCACGAGCTTAAATGCATCGAGATCGAGACCAGAGTCTATCTCATCGAGGATAATATAAGTAGGCTTCAAGAGCTTGAGTTGGAGTACCTCGAGTTTTCGCTTTTCACCACCAGAAAATCATACGTTCAGATCACGCTCCATAAATGATTCAGGTATATCGCAGCTTGCGAGAATAGGCTTCAAGAAGCGAGAAAAGAGCAT
>CAYVZT010000016.1:0-17862 GCA_964456455.1 uncultured Candidatus Peribacteria bacterium
TGGTGACCCCATGGAGAATCGAACTCCAATTGCAGGAATGAGAATCCTGTGTCCTAGCCGTTAGACGATGGGGCCAGAAAATGGGGCCGAAGCCCCATTTGGTTTTGAACTATTCACATTCGACACCCATAGATCGAGCTGATCCACGGACGATCATCATAGCGGCTTCTACATCATTGGCATTGAGGTCAGGCATTTTGCGTTCTGCAATATCCTTGATTTGTGCTTTTGTGAGTTTACCGACTTTGACCTTGTGAGATGTCGCAGAACCGCTTTCGAGACCGATAGCCTTTTTTATGAGGTTGGTCATAGGTGGTTCACGAGTGATGAATGAGAAACTACGATCATCGTAGATAGTGATCACGGTTGGGAGAGTCCAGCCTGATTTGTCACGAGTTTTATCATTGAATTGCTTACAAAAGTCAGCAATTTGGATACCCGTGGGTCATAGAGCCGTACCAATCGGAGGAGCTGGGTTAGCAGCACCAGCGTTGATCTGGAGTTTGACTATTTTTTTGATTTCCTTCTTTTTAGCCATAAATAAATTTTTTAAGTAGAAAGTATAATTGGTTGGCTACTTATCCAACACTGTGCTCGTGAGAAGCCCTCTTGCGAGGCACGAAAATGGTGGGTCCTCTGGGGATCGAACCCAGGACCGCCGGATTAAGAGTCCGTTGCTCTACCGACTGAGCTAAGAACCCACATGTGTAACGGTATGCGTGAGTATAACCGAAAAAATAAAAAGGCAAGAGTTAGGAAATATTTTTATGAAACAGGTTTTTTCATGATTGTTATGTCATACCCCTTATCAGTCGAGATCGTATCTGGAGAGGCTCTTTCAACACGAAGTATACCTCAAATATATCAATGATCGATAAATATTTCTGTATCAATAGGACTACCCGGGGTAGCAGCTCACCACCTTTTACATCAGATATAAAATCCACCTCCTTCTAGCTTATCATCAGTTGGACCAAATTTATCTACATTATTGAGTTGGGGGCCAATTCTATGATGATAAATAATTCTAAACAGTTGCGGGTACACATGATGGATATATTCCCATGAGTCTTGTATTACCTCAACATCCGGATGTTTTTCTTTTGTGATAGATAAGTCAAGCACATCAATAGCTGACACAGAACAGCCCTGCCTCCACAAATGTGATAAAAATCTTACTCAAATGTTTCCTGGACCGATTTCAAGTATTTCACCATCTTTTTCTCGATTTATTTTTGCAAATAAAATCTCAAGAAATGGATACCCCGCCCAGTCAGAATGCTCAGGTGGGCATAATGTTTCTATAACCTTACCTGCTACCAAATCAGACAATTCAGCTATTCAGGAATCGTTACTAATAATTTTATAACTGTATTTTTTTACATCCATAATAATACATATTATGAATATAATTTAAATTAGTCAATTTATATAAAAAACCAGAACCAGATGCATCCCGCTATGAGAGTCTGTAAAAGGGTATTGCCACCGATGAGGATGACGGCTTTTTTCTGGGCTTTCGTCCAGGCTATTTGACTGAGCTGTGTCGGGAAAATAAGGCCCACATAAAACACCACTATCACAAATAAAAGCGTAAAGAGAGTCACGTGTTCTGATCCATTTGTACCAAAATAGAAAAATACAGTAAAAAAAACAAAATACAATATACGACTGATGATTTCAGCGATAAATGTCATGGCCATACCTTTTGGCATCTGTCCTGGCTTTGGCACTGGGAGCCCCATCCAACGAGCATACACATTTCCAAAAACGCGTGGATGAAACCAGAGCGAGCCGATAACCAAGGACATAATCACACACAAAGCAAGGAAAACAAGATTTGAAACACTGATAAAAGAAAAAATGTGGTTCATAAAAGAATTATAAAAAAGGACAATAATAATTATTGCCGTAACCGCCAAAAAGCAAGAATGATTAACTATTGACTTGTTTTACAACTTCAGCAAACCCTGCGCGAAATTTCTCTGCATCAAATGCTTTTGCACGCTCCACCAAAAGCATAGAATTGTCATAGTTCCCTGCCGTTATTTCTGCATCAAAAGAGAGAAATCATTGTTCAAAGCTTTCATCTGTTTCTTCTGGGAAAAATCTCCCCGTCACACCATCGATGTTGACCTCTAGAAGTCCACCCTTCCCTTGTCATAAAGCTGGTATACCCGCGGCGAGGGCTTCTATGGGTGCTATACCCGCATCTTCTTTTTGTGGCATCAGAAAACCACGAGCAGCTTGATAGACTTTTGCTACTTCCGTATCATCGATTCGTCCGAGAAATTCTATTGTGGGTCAAGCCAGTTTTCGAAGCTCGGCTTCTTGGTCACCAGCTCCAATAATTTTGAGATTTTTACCAAGTTTTGAGAGGACGCGTACAGCTATATCAACACGCTTAAATGGTGTCAGTGCTGTGGTCATTATATAGTATTTTCTCGTCGAAGTAGGTATGACACCTGGTGTAAATCGAGAAGTATCGACAGGCGGCCAGAGAACGACTGAATCTCGTTCATAATATTTCTTGATACGATCTTGCACCTCTCGGCTATTCGCGATATATATATCAGGTCGCTTAGCAGCTTCAGAATCCCAAGAACGCAAACGGTTCAGGAGTGTGGTGACAATAGGTCCTCCGAGCGATTGTTTGATGGTATCGAGGGGGGTATTTTTTTTATTTGGATCCGGTTTGACGCCGATTTCTCGCTGTACCTCGTCTGACCAATCCCAGAGATAGCGCGCTGGAGAATGGCAATAACATATATGTTTGGTCTTACCCAGAGTGAAAGCCCCATGAGCAAATCCACTCGAACTCGATATCACGAGGTCATACCGGGTAAGGTCGATTTTTTTTATCGATGCCGGCATGAGCGGGAGCGAGAGACGTGGCTTCCCTGTGAGACGATAGAGGGTCTGCGCTGGCGTATCACAGCGTATACGTTCTGGAGGGAAAACAGTACCTACTTTATTCGCATCATACATGAGAGTATAGATGTCTGCTTCGGGATACATCTTCATGATTTCGAGGAGTACTCGTTCAGCACCTCCTAATTTGATGAGCATTTCATGGATGATGGCTATTTTCATAATGCAGATTCATTATCGAGAGGAGCAAGAAGTGCCAAAAATATAAAAACAAGGAGAGATGAGTGCATCGATTCAAATGAATGGAGAAAGATATTTATAACTAAAATACCAACAAAAGCTCACAATACATATGTATACTTTCGTACTTTCCATGCAGCCATAAAAAGTATGGAAATAAATAAAAATAAACCAACTATGCCTCCCTCCACCAACTGCTGTATATACCAGCTCTCTGGGATATAGTATGTCTCTGATGTGTAGATGAAATCTTCGTTACGAGCTTTCAGTTTTTTTGTGACAGATTGTATTCTGGGATCATCTGGTATGGTGGATGGTTTTTCATTGACTTCAAATCGTGATCGACTCGCCGGTCCAGAACTCGCAAGTCCAGAGCCTAGAGGGTCTTCTTTGAAGCGGAGTAGGCCTATATACATCCTCTCAAAATGCCCCGATGTGGATGCGTGTCTCCCAAATATCTCTGTTGGATGTGTACCGAATTGGAAAACTAAAATAAATGCGATGAGTACTCCTACGATTCATGCACTTATTATTTTTTTTAATGAAAAAGAAAAAATCTTTTTCTTTTGATACCAATGCTGAACAAAAGAAAGACTCCAAGCAATCAATCCTCCTACTATAGCACCTATATATCCACTTCTACTGTACGTCAGCATCAGGAGAAAAAGTAACAAGGCAAAAACAATACCATTTATGAAGCGATATTTTTTCATCTTGAGAAACACAGAAGCATAGATACCCATATATATGAGTAGGAAAAAAGCCATCTGATTTGGCCCCTCCAAAACACCCTGAAATCGCACGACAGACGCGCCAGGTATACCGTGATAAATCGGTGGAGCAGATCATACTCCGTCCCATACACTGACGTGGTCACTAAAACCAACAAGCGTGAGAATCATCTCCCCAAAAACGAATCGAATCAAAAAGCCAGCAAAAAGCATAAGGCCGCCTGATATCAGAAAATATCGAGTCATCTCTCAGAAAGATATGCGCCAATGTGGGAAAATACGACGAAAGAAGAGAAAAGCGAGAAAAAATTCAGCATCATATCTCAGACCATATACGTATCCAACTACAGGAACCTGCTGAAAAAAACTCACACCAACAAGCCAGAGAATATAGAGTACTATAAATATATCGAGAAGGTCGTACGAGTACTGTATTTTTTTTCGATAAGCATCGAGCAAAAATACGATCAATATGGATACCAGGGCAGCTTCTTTCCAAAAACGAAACAATCCTATATGGAGCTCTTCTGAACCAAACACAGAAATAATCACCGACCATGGCAAGAGTGCCATAAAGAGGAGTACGAGTCGACGACCGATTTTCTCGAGAGCCATAGGATTTATTTAGTTGCTTCACCAGAAGCAATAGCTGTCACCTCAGGGTTTGCAGCTGTAGGTATAGAATAAAGCACGGAAGTCCCGATAACACCGATGAGTATACCGATGAGGGCAAGTATTGCCATGACTTGAGTAAGCGTTATGCGTATTTTTTTTGCCATAAAATAAAAGATAAATAACGGCTGGATTATAGAGAAAAAAATGTATCTGTCACCTCTTTTTATTCCGCCAGAGTCACTCGACATACACGGGGATTCGCCATATACTCAGTATTTCGACTAAATATACAATTAAACCAAGAGAGTTGTCATCGGATAGTCTGAAGATTAGCTCATCCAGCACCAGACTGTATCAGAGCTGATTTATCAATTTGATTTATCAATGCTTGGAGATCGTTGATCATGACGTCTGCCTGGATAGCTTTCCCTTCACTATCGACGAGATCACTTCGGAGGATGAAGAGGTACTCCTTTTTTGTAAAATAGGCATTTTCGAGGAGATTTCGGAGATTTGCGAGAGAATCTATAGCGGTTTTGGAGAGGGTTGCTTTTTGATCGGCTGAAATATCAGGTGCCATACGGAGCGTCTCTCCTATACGAATCATCTCCCGCATGATTTGAAGGGAATACACACTTCCGAGCTTTTGATCAGAGAGCATACGTGTGAGATACTGCCATACTTCATAGTTGGCAGATGTACTGCCAGATCGCACCATTTCCAGTATGGATTTATCACGGACAATCCTGGCACGACCATCACCAGCGAGGAGATTGTTGTGGTATGTGTGAAATATATTTTTCCAAGAATAGACATTTTGTTGTGCATGCGGATCAAGCTGAGTCCATGAAGATACTGCCTGCTGTATCGGTCAAAAAACGTCTGGGAAAACGAGTATGTTTTTGTTGATAACATCTCGTAAGAGGCGAAAACATGACTCCATATCTGGGCCACAATTATCCCCTCTATCTATCTTGTTCACAAGAGTGGAGACTTCTTCGAGACCATTGCGAGCACGCAAATCGTGTCGGAGTGCACCTTCAGAGCTTTCTGGCTCTCTCTCAAGGAAGGTGCGAATCATGATATCTATATCTTTTTTTGATACACTTCAGAGTGCCTTTATCTGATCTCGTACAACAAAAGTAGTATAGAGAGACCAGAGATCGGGAGATATGATATCTTTCTGCTCTGCGAGATCAAAAAAGCTTTGCTTATTCCCAGTTCGAACAAATGATGGAAGTATTTTTTCGCCATCTTGTGTTGTCATATCGATGTCGAAGTTTATAATCGTCTTTTGCTCCAAATTTAGAAACACACCCCCCTCTCCTACCAACACTCCAGAAAAGAGCGAACTTTTGAGATTGATTTTAGCGGATGCATCGAGAGATTTGATAATCCATTGTCCCATCCCTGGGAGCGTGATATCGACAGTATCACCGTAGGAAATATCTGGTATTCACCCTTGTCCATAGAGTAGGAGAGGACCTTTTTGGTAGGTCACAAATGCCTTGGTATCCTCAGGATGAAATACAGTACGAGACCATCCAACGACAGATCCATTTTTTGTTTTTGTGACACTTCTCCAGAGGAGATCCTCTGTTTTATCTCTCGTCGTGACTGCTGCTGGCCACTGACTCATCCACCAAAAAAAGAGTCCGACTCAGAGCATGAGTCCAGCGAGAAAAATGAGGCTACGTTTGAGCATAGAAATATGATATGAATTTTTAGTGGAGAGCAACTGCGGTTTTCCAATCGGATTCAAATATTTTTATTAATGTATTCATATTTTCTCCTTGCATAAAGAGACCGATTTCTCGATTTTTCTCAAGGGAATTTTTTGTGTAATTAAAGCTTCATACAAATGCCTGACGAGCATCTCCTATGATTACCTTGGCGTGAAGTGGTTTTTTCATCTTTTTCACCTGTATACACGTTCCATAATCACTCTTGTCTCACCCCTCTTCATAATCCGCTAATAATATTCGTACATTTTTGCCTCAGAGACATGCCTGATTGAGGTGTTTGATGAGAGCTTGATCGGAAAATGATGGAGCATAGATAGAGATGTCTTTTTCTGCGGTATCGATAAAAGCCTGGAGTCTTTCTCTGGCATTTGTAGGACCAGCCAATAATCTCACATCGTGAGACTGTCATCTCTCACCAGCGAAATCTCTCTCAAATATCTGTACTAAATCAGAAAGTATATCCACGTCCGTACCTTCTATAAAAAATTCCCTATTGGAGGCAAAGCTTGCACGAGTCCAGTTTGATGTTTCGATGACCCATGAGTCATCGAAGATCATGTATTTTGCATGCATAAAAGCAAATTGTGATGCATCGCTCTGATGAAATGATATATTATTTTTTTGTAAAAATTGTTCTGTTTCACGATTTATATTTGTATTTCAAAAAGGAAATTTTTCTAGAATTATCTGGACATCAACTCCCCTCTTTTTTGCTCTCAAAAGAGCCTCTCGGAGAGATGGGACAGTAAAAGTATACACGCCAACCCATACTCGTTTTTCAGAATTATCTATTTTTTTTACTAACCATGTTTCATTCATGGGTCCGACACGGAGTCATACATCTTGTATGAACTTTTGCTCACCTTGGACAAGGGGAATCGAGATTTTATGGTGTGCTTCGTATTTTTGGAGATTCCAACTTCATACAAATATACAAATAGCACACAGAATAAGAATGACTGTGATGAGACGATGCTTCAGGAAAGACATTTATCGAAAATGAAGATGTATATCTATATCAAACCCGTGTTGTGTAAGTGTTTTCTTGAGGGCTTCCTTCAGCGCTCATTCGTACATGCGAAGCTCGAAATTGATAATCGGTTTCGAGGTGACAATAGTGACAATGTCTCGAAAAAATGTCACCGTTGATATGAGCTCTGCGAGATCTTCTCGGCCTGCTCAAATGAGATGTTTTTTTACTATCGCAGTGAGAAGTGCGGAGAGCACGAGTGGACTATTTCTCTGTACAGCCTTTGTATCCAGTATGTAGGAGCGAGCTATCATAGTGGTGGGAGGAGATAAAAAATAAGACCTGCGGCCGAAAGAAGTGCACCTATAAGCCAAAATTTCATCACTATTGTTTCCTCAAGTAAACCTTTTGCCTCGAGGTGATGATGATAAGGCGCAATGAGAAATACTTTTTTACCATGACGGAGTTTCTTGCTCGTAATCTGGATGATAACAGAAAGAATCTCCCAAATATAGATAAGTGATATAATGATGAGCACTATCAATGTATCAGTCATGAGAGCCATCACCGCCAGTCACCCTCCGAGCCCCAGAGCACCTACATCTCCGAGATAAAATTTCGCGGGCTTGATATTGAACCACAGAAATGCCGCGAGTGATGCAGCAATGACAGTACAAAGAGTCGAAAGAAGAAAGAGGTGTGAATGATAGGTGATAAACGCGTAGAGAAAATAATTCTGTGCGAGAAGTCATCCAGCGAGACCATCGAGACCATCAGTAATATTGACGCTATTTGCCATCGCAGTGATGATGAGAATACTCATGATGACATATCCCCAGCCAATATTTATGAGACCAAAACCAGGGACTGTGACGCTATCATGTCCGAGTTTGGTATAAAACCACCAAGCACCCAGAAAAGCAAAGAGTGTCAGTCCAAACATTTTGACACGAGCGCTCATTCCTTTTTTACCACCTATATTTCGCACATTGAGAAAATCATCTATCGCTCCGAGAATCCCCATAGAAAAGAGGGCAAAAAGTGGAAGATAGGTCTCATTTCGATTCCAGAGAGTATAGTGTAAATTGAGTCCTAGTGGCTCCTGGATTGATTTGAAAAAGACGGTCGCAAGCACCATAATAGCCACAACGATCAGTATCATACCACCTCCCATATTAGGAGTCCCTTGTTTATGGATATGGAGCGCGCGATATTTTGTTGCTTCTCCGCCACCCAGCGATGCTTCGGTGCGGATTTGTTTTGCGAGCTTAAATCTTCGCAAGAGTCAGATATATGTGGGGGTAATCAGCATAGCAACAAAGAAAGTCACAAGCCCAAACACCACTATCCGCAAAATATTATGATCCATAGGTTATTAAGAATGATTGTAGACAAAATCTACTCATTGAAAAGTAGTTTTAGTCTTGCGCATTCTATTTCTTATGGAACAAAAAATCCCCTCTGATTTGGAGGGGATTTTTTTATAGTAAGTTCTTACATCATTCCCATGCCACCCATTCATCCCATACCACCGCCCATAGGCATTTGTGGTTTTTCTTTTTCTGGGAGATCATAGATGACCGCTTCTGTCGTGAGAAACATGCCTGCAATAGAAACAGAGTTCTCGAGAGCAATTCGTGGGACACGAGTTGGGTCGATGATTCCTTCATCGATGAGATCAACGAAGATATTTTTTGATGCATCATAACCATAGCTAAAGTCCTTGTGTTCGAGAATATTGTTCACAATGACAGCACCTTCTTGACCGGCATTTTCAGCAATTTTTTTGGTAGGATATCGGAGTGCGCGTTTCACTATTTCGACACCTATTTGCTGATCTCTATTTGGAGCCTTGAGAGTATCGAGCGTTTTTGCAGCCTTGAGAAGAGCAACTCCACCACCTGGGACAATACCCTCTTCAACCGCAGCACGAGTCGAATTGAGAGCGTCTTCGAGACGGAGTTTGAGTTCTTTCATTTCTACTTCTGTCGCAGCACCAACCTTGATCACCGCTACGCCACCGACGAGACGAGCGAGACGCTCAGCCATTTTTTCTTTGTCATAGTCTGAATCAGTTTTATCAATCATGCGACGAATCTCCTCTGCACGTGCTTCGATTTCTTTTTTGTTTGCCTGGGTCGCGACGATAGTTGTGTTTTCACGTGTAGCAACAATAGAATCTATTTTACCGAGAACTTCCAGACCGACAGTATCGAGCTTGAGACCGATTTCTTCTGTGACGACAGCAGCGCCAGTGAGGAGAGCGAGGTCGGTGAGATTTTCTTTTCGACGATCACCAAATCCAGGAGCCTTGATAGCGAGGATAGAGAAGACACCTTTGAGTTTATTGAGAACAACCGTTGTGAGCGCCTCTCCATCGAGATCTTCACAGATGATGACGAGTTCTCGTTTTCCAGATTGGAGGAGTGACTCGAGGATTTTGAGGATATCTTTGGTAGAAGAAATCTTTTTATCTGTGATAAGCACAGGAACATCAGAATAACGAGCCTCCATTTTTTCTGAATCCGTGATCATGTATGGAGCGATAAATCCGTTTTTGAATTGCATACCTTCTGTCACACTCACAGTCATACCAAATGTCTTCCCTTCCTCAACCGTGATAACTCCATCACGTTTTACCTTGTCCATAGCATCAGCGATGATCTTACCGGCTTCTGCATTTTGAGCAGAGATAGTTGCGATAGCGGCGATTTCATCTGATGTTTTGACCGGACGAGAGTGTTTTGTGAGTTCTTTTGATACTTCAGCTGCAGCCAGCTTCATACCATTTTTGAGTTCGATAGCGTTGATACCGGAGCGGATCTCACGGAGACCTTCGGATATCATCGCGTAGGTGAGAACAGTTGCTGTCGTCGTACCATCACCAGCTGCATCATTTGTTTTAGAGGCAACATCCTTGATGAGTTCGGCACCCATATTTTCGACTGGGTCTTCGAGATCAAACTCTTTTGCGATGGTGACGCCGTCATTGGTCACTTGAGGAGCTCCGTAGCTCTTTGAAAAAACAACATTACGACCATTTGGCCCAAGAGTAGAAGCGACGGCTTCATGGAGTTTTTTGATACCTTCGAGCATCTTGAGACGGCCTGCATCGCCGTAGAGTACGTTTTTTTTAGCCATAGTGAAAAAATGTTAGAAATTAATTAATCGACTTTCGCAAGTATATATTCTGCTGCGACGATGGTGAGATTTTCTTCACCTTCGATTTTGATATCATCGCCTGAATACTGTCCCTTGATGACTTTATCACCTTTTTTTAGTTCATAACCGAGTTTCTCTTTCACGAGCGGTCACACTTCTTCTACGGTAAATACATTTGGGCTATCATTCTGCTCTTTTGGGAGAATAATCCCAGAAGCCGTTTCTTTCTTGGCTTCCATTTTTCGGAGGACGAGTCTGTCCTGGAGTGGCGTGATTTTTGCCATAGAAATTAAAGGGTTAAAAATTTATAAGTGCTAAATATTTTTAGCACCGAGAGTATATAGGTGCTAGTTCCTCTGTCAAGGGTTACTTGCCTCGCACTTTCTGATGTGGTATTTCGATACGGACCGTGAATCACTCCCCTTCTGCGCCAATCAGGTCGACAGATCCTCCTGCATCACGAACAATTTTATCTATAATAGAAAGTCCTATACCAAGTCCCCTATCACGTACATCTCCTGTTTTCGCTTTATCAGCCTGATAAAATTTTTCTTTTAAATATGGTAATTCAGAAGCAGCGACGCCTCGTCCATTATCTTGGAAAATGAGAATATCCGTGCTTTTTTCATGAAAAAAATTCATACGAAGCTGTGTGCCTGATCCAGCATATCGGAGAAAATTGGCTGTGATGTTATGAAGTATCTGAACGAGACTATCGTGATCGAACACGATAGTAGCCTTTTTGGGGCCAACATACACCATCGTCTGATTGTGTTGCTTGAGCTCGTGCGAATGAGTCTCTTGAACGATATTAAAAATCTCTGTGAGTTGGACTTTGACATGATGAAACTCAGTTGGTCGACTCTCAAATGTCTGAAAATGCATCAAGCTCTCGACGATACGTGTGAGACGAGCGAGCTCACCCGTCAGGGCCTCTATATTTTTACTATTGAGCTGGATAACACCGTCTTTGATTCATTCGAGATACACGCGGATAGCTGTCATCGGTGTCTTGAGCTCATGACTCATGTCGGCGAGAAACTGCTGACGAATCATCTCTTGATGATCGAGACGAATACGGAGATTATTCAGAGAGTCTATAAGAGGACGGAATTCATCATTTTTATCATAATCGAGCATTTTACCTTTTACCGTGGTGAAATTATCGAGAGTATCTGTGACAGCTCTGATAGGCTGAAATGCTTTTCGAAGAAAATACAGCACAAATCCCACTATCACAAAAACAAATATGATATTGAGTCCGAGCATGGCAACGAGAACCTGAGTCACGAATTGTCTCTTTGGGTCAGTGCCATCAGAGAAACTAAATCCCAGTGGTGCCGTACGGAGAAATGCCGACATGGCATTGAGACCGATGACGTCCTGAACTTGTTTTTTTTCAACACCAGAATTTTCGAGATATTTCCCGACAGAATCACGGTTGAAAACAGGATTGGAATCGATGTATGTCTCTACCCCTGTTGTGAGCTTATTGAGATCCTCATCGAGTTCTTTGTATTTCTGCAGAAGCTGCGGTGCCTCATCGGGAAATTGTTTTATGAGATTGAGAATCTCTGAATCTATCTTATCCTGCTGAGTTTCAGAATAAAATTGCTGAAGAAATCCATAAAAGTATCGCTGTGTCACAAATGGAAGTACAGCGAGATTGAGCACGAGAAAGAGCGCCACGACACCTGCAACAAGGATCAAAATCTTACGAGTAAGAGACATGGAAATTCAGTTTAATACGTTTAATTTGTTTAATTTCTTTAATTCGCTACATTTAATACTATAACAAATATAAGAAAAAAACTGCTTTTGTAAAAACGAACCCTACAAATAATTCATGAAACAAATAAAGCCATCATCAGACGATACGGGTCAACGCCTCGACCGTTATCTGCGAAAAATTTTTCCCGGAGCAAAACTCGGTGAAATCTATGAAGCCTTGCGTACCAAAAAAATCACCGTCTGAGGAAAGAAACTCCCAGAAAGCACGAAGATCCGAGTTGGCGATGTGCTAGAAATCGATATACCAACACCCACTCTGCACGTATGGGAAAAAGAAGAAAAGAAAACTCGATTTATCTCAGAGAAACTCGATCCCAACAGAATACTCTATGAAGATAATGAGCTCCTCATCTACGATAAGCCCGCATGACTCATCGTCCATAGTCCTGATCACAAAACAGATGAAGTCTCTCTGATAGAACAAATAGAAGATTATCTTCTCTCAAAAGGATGGAAACCATCGGGCACTTTCGCACATCCTGCTCTCGCCCACCGTATCGATCGAGATACATCTGGTATTATTATCTCCTGTCTCACACGGAAATCCTACGAGCATATGGCAGAACAATTCCGTACAAGAAAAGTCGAGAAAACCTATCATGCTCTCGTCGCAGGAGTACCTGAGCCACGAGAAGGAATCATCAATGCTCCCCTGCTCCGTATGGACACTGGCAGAACTGATGAGGCAAAGGTGATGGTTGATCCCCGTGGACAATCTGCCGAGACAAGCTACACAGTGCTGAAAACTGGAGTCAAAAAAGACTGGTCTCTCGTCGAGCTCCATCCCAAGACAGGACGCACACATCAAATCCGCGTCCATATGGCTCATATCGGTCATCCACTTATCGGCGATCGACGCTACAACTGACCTAGCGTGACTCGTTTCCCAGAATTAAAGAGCTTCCACAATAGAAGAGGACATCTCTTGCATGCCATGAAAATACATTTTGCCATCGGTAATAACATGGATAAATCAATAATTTCCAAATTGGACCTTATGATTTAAAGAGATTCTCAGCAGCCTTAACTTGCTTAGCGGGGTCTCGAAGTTTTTCAGTTGCGTCTTTTCCTATAATATCCACAAGGGCTCCTCTAACTTTGATAATATTTGCTTCAGTAATTTGATTTGCTTCAGTAATTTGATTCTTTCGAAATTTTTCTTTTATAGATTGTTTTAGGCTTGGGTCTATCTGTCCACTTAGGTCACCAGTGGCAGAATTAATTTTGGCTCAACTATCATTACCATCTAACAATATCTGACCGCCTGAATCAACTTTGGTTTTAGTAAATACTGCCGTATTGGTAGCTGAATCATTCGAACTGCCTGATCGTATTTGTTCAAAGCCAGCTTTGAGATTTTTATTTTGAGCTTCGAGTGATTCAACAACAGCTTTATTATTTTTAGCATTGAGTATTTCTACCATTTCAGATTGATCCTTAGCAGATGCCAACTTACCAAGTAACTCTCTCTGACTTCCATTAAATTCAGAAGTATTTTGTGACATTTTCTTAAAGAGGCTTTTCACATCTTCTATTCCATTTGGACTTCGAAGAGCTCTCGGTAAATCGTCGACAAATCGTCCAAAATCCTGAGCGCTTCATTCAAAAGTTTTAGCAGCAGCATTGAACTCTCGTGCAGAAGCGTTTGAAAAGAACTCTTTCACTCGTTTCTGCTGTTCAAAAGAACTCTTATCAACAGCTTCACGGAGACCTTGCGCGAGAGACTCCATACCACTCGGCGTCAAGGCAGCAAAGGCGGGGTGAGGAAGAGGGAGATGGCTCGGTAAATGTGCCACCATGTGTTGGACACTGTCACCAAATTTCGCAAAAGGCTCAAACGCAACACGCGTCACTTCATCATAATTGACAGCCGCCTTAACTCCCATCCAGATGACGACGAGTGATATAAGGGTGAGAATAATATGTGCAAAGATACTCTCGACACTATCTATGGCTCCACTGGCTACTTCTCCACCTTGATTTTTTGCGTTTCCTACAAAACCAGAGAACATAGAATCGAATTTGAAGACTATAGTATAGTCTCCCGCTGTTCCATTAGCTTTTCATCCATTTTTAGTCGTTGCGTCACTTCCGATGACCAACCATGATGAGTATCATTGTTCATTTGTCTCTGCATCTGTACCATCTGGCTTTATACAATACTTGACCATGAAGTCTCCTGTCGTACAGATTTCTTTCGTGGATGAAGTATCTGCACTGGTCAGCGTCGCAGAAAATGTATCACTGATAACGCCAATAAAGAGAAGACCAAAAGAAAGCACGCCCGATACCAGCACTGGCACAAACGCGAGACGGAAAAATGGAACAAATCAAACAGAGCTCAGACCTGATCATTCTCATCCCCCTCACTCCGAATGAAGTGCTCATGTCAATCATTCACCTGTAAATATTGCGAGACCAAATAAAGGCGAAAACATCACATAAATCCAGAGCTTAAAGGCTCGCATGAGGAGTACCCAACAGAGTGCGATCAAGAGGACTGAAAAGAAAAAAGTAACAATAACGGCTAAACCAAATTGTCGGAGGATTTGAGTGAGGTTTTTGATACATGTCTTGGAATCAGCTACACTCCCATCCTCTTTAACAGTACACGTATCCTTGAGATTTACTATAGTGGTACTTTGGATTTTAAAAATATTGTACGCATAGACCATAATGATAAAAAATGGTCCTGAGCCATTGTAGGTGACAAATTCAGCCGCAGAGATACATCTCGTATCACTCGATGTTGTGACACTTTCACAGATTTTGGTTGGATCGGTCGGGCCAGTATCACTGAAGTTGAGCTCTATTTCGGTCGGGATAATCTTCTCATGAAATATACCCTTATCAACTGTGCCATCAGATTTTTTCACATCTGGTCACTGCATGTTTGCTATGGCGCCCATAGGGATAGAGAGGACAGCTGCAGTTGCCTGATTGGCAAATGAGAGTGTCCAGCTCACGATAAGCCACGTAAATGGTACAATGAGTACACCAAGCAAGAATTTAGGAAGTTTTTGCTTAAACGCATATTCTGCTTCTCCACCACCAAATATCTGTATAACCGCCATAGCCAGGAGGATGAGTGCAAAGACAATATACACGATATTTGATACAAGTACCCAGACCTGTATGAAGTATTTTCGAAGACCGAAAAAGTCACCCATGGTCCAATCCGGCGTCAGGAGCCATCATGCGAGGATGATCGCTGGTGTCATCAAAAAAGACACAAACGCAAATACCAAATCAAGTATCTGAATAAATGCATTAACGACGTCACTATCCTTCTGTTCTGCAAAACACGAACCACCGATGAAAATTATCGCCGCAAAAATATACTTAAATCCTCGGTATTGAGTGATTTTTTTCAGGAAATGTGCAAGAGACGTAAGCATAATTATTGTTGAGGAGTGGAGAAGAGCTTGAGATCTTTGAGTACATTTACATCTGATCCTACTGGGAGGCTCACGGTGATTCACTGAGCGAGAGCTTCAGTATTGGCACGTATGATGACGAGCTTCTTTTCTGAGAGCGTGATAAGTCGACTATATTCGAGAGCTATTCTCTGAGTAAAGATGACGATGTTCTTGTGTTCTTGTTCTTCGATATGGAGTTCTTCGAGATGAGTGATTCATTGCATGATATCGTTACTGTTTTGATTTTTATAGGCTTGTTCTACTGTATTTTGTGCGTTTTTTATATCAGTCTGGAGAGCGGTGTATGCATTATTGTGAAAATCATGGAGCTGACTCAGAGAATTGTTGATGAGTTTTGCTTCCTCTGTTTTTTCATCGAGTTTTTGGATATATGTATCGAGAGAATCTTTTTTATCAGTATGGAGACGGAGATACTCAACGAGATTGAGATTTGCTATCTCAGAGAATTCACTCAAAAATCGAAAATGTTCATCGAAAAAATTTTCTCAAAGAGTATTCGCTCTCATAAGGGCATTTTGAACTGGATTCACATCTTGAGGAAGATGAACGGGGATATCGCTGTTCTCCGGTATATTTGTCCCTATGTTATTGACGAGAGCAACTCAGATAAGCGCGAGGGGTTCTTCTGGGGCACTCTCAAGGCTAAAAGAATTCGGACGAAGAGACAGTGAAAAACCATAAGCAGTAGCCGCTATAATAATCAAGGCTGAAAGGCCAAAGCCTATCCATTGTTTGATATCTGTGCGGGGTTTTTTTCTTTTCCGAAGCGTCATAGAAGCATGCTACCATAGAGTTACATTCATCTCAAGAATAAGGACTATAAAAAATACATGACAGCACTTGACTCATCTATTTTTTGATTTTTAGTTCTTGTTTTCCAGAAAAAAGATGACTTTTTGTGAAAAAAGAGATAATTCTCGTAATTTGTAATTCGTAATCTGATATTTCAGTATGCACCGCTCTCATACCTGTGGACAGCTCACTGCTCATCATATCGGACAAACAGTCACTCTCTCTGGTTGGGTGGCTAATCGTCGCGATCATGGAGGAATTATTTTTATAGATTTACGCGATAGATACGGACTTACTCAGATAGTCTTTGATCCTCAATTACACGCAGAGGCAGCAAAAATCGTCGACGCTGCTCGTTCTGAATGGGTGATAAAAATAGAATGAGTGGTCCGAGCTCGTCCAGAAGGTCAAGCAAATAATGATCTTTTTACGGGGGCAATCGAGGTGCTCGTGAACGAATGTTCTATTTTGAACAAAGCAAAGACGCCTCCTTTTGAAATCTCAGATTATAGCACATCAAGTGAAGATATCCGCTACAAATACCGATATCTCGACCTCCGTCGTGATATCCAGAGAAAAAAAATCGAGTTCCGCGCGAAAGTAAATGCCTACGCTCGGGAATGGTTCAGAAAAAATGATTTCCTCGAAGTCCAGACACCTATTTTCACCGTCAGTTCACCTGAAGGTGCGCGTGACTACCTCATCCCCTCTCGTCTCCATCCAGGGAAATTTTATGCGCTTCCCCAAGCTCCTCAGCAATACAAACAACTCCTCATGGTCGGAGGTTTTGATAAATACTTCCAGATTGCTCCGTGTTTCCGTGATGAAGATCCTCGTGCTGACCGTCATAGCTGTGAATTTTATCAGATAGACTGTGAGATGAGCTTCGTCCATCAAGAAGACGTCCTCGAAGTCGCAGAGACATTTGCTCGCGATCTCGTCACGACGGTCACGCCAGAGCGAAAACTCCTCACCCCTGTTTTCACTCGTATCACTCACCACGAAGCGATGGAAAAATACGGTTCAGATAAACCTGACCTCCGTTTTGACTGTCATTTTGAGGATCTCAGTGCCGACCTCAGAAATTCTGGTTTCTCAGTCTTTTCTGGCGCAGTCGAAAAAGGTGGTGTTGTCAAAGCTATGAAGCTCTCTGGTGTCGTCATGTCTCGCCGTGATATCGATGAGATCACGGCTCTCGCTGTCGAGCAAGGTGCAAAAGGTCTCGCATACATCATCTATGAAGCAACAGGACCAAAAAGCCCAATTCTCAAATTCATGTCATCAGATGAACTCGAAATCATCAATGCTCGTCTTGAACCAAAAGTCGGAGACATGATTTTCTTTGGTGCGGATAAACGAGAGGTGGTTAATAAAGTCCTTGGTGCAGTTCGAAATGAATTTAAACACCGATACAATCTCGTCGATACAAATACACTCTCTTTTGCATGGATTACAGATTTTCCAATGTTTGAAAAAGATGAGAAAACTGGAAAACTCGATTTCGC
>CAYVZT010000017.1:0-17119 GCA_964456455.1 uncultured Candidatus Peribacteria bacterium
GTGAAGGCCACAATCTCCAGGAGCACTCAGTCGTCATGATCCGTGGTGGTCGTGTCAAAGATCTCCCGGGTGTACGATACCATATCGTTCGTGGAGTTCTCGATACTCAGGGTGTCGCTGATCGTAAACAGTCACGAAGCCAATACGGTGCTAAACGTCCTAAAAAATAATATTTTTCACTATGATACTCACTCAGAAACAAA
The DNA here is from genome assembly GCA_964456455.1 of uncultured Candidatus Peribacteria bacterium. GTDB lineage: Bacteria > Patescibacteriota > Gracilibacteria > BD1-5 > JAGOOR01 > JAGOOR01. The sequence continues at coordinate 204 of CAYVZT010000017.1, forward strand.
AGTTCATTAATTACATCATGCAGGGGGGCAAGAAGCATCTCGCTCGAAATCTCCTCGATACATCTCTCAAGATCATCAAAGAGAGAGGGAATAAAGACCCTGATGCAATCATGGAAAAAGCATTTGAAAACGTCATGCCTCGTGTAGAAGTACGTCCAAAACGTATCGGTGGTGCTATTTTCCAGGTTCCTGGTGATGTCCTCCCAAAGCGTCAATTCTTCCTCGCTTCAAAATGGATCAAAGAATCTGCTCAGAGCAAGAAAGGAACTCCATTTGCAGAAGCTCTCGCTACAGAGCTCATCGAAGCATCTCAGGAAACGGGTACAGCATTTAAAAAGAAACTCGATGTCTACAAGAATGCTGAAGCAAATAAAGTGAATGCTCGTTTTGCTCGTCCGACCAATAATAATCAAAATAACTAGTCTTTTTATAACGTTGAACGAAAACGTTTAACAATTAACTTTTACGTATATGGCTCATAAGAAAGCACTCTCCTCAACCAAAAATGGTCGCGACTCACAAGCAAAACGTCGTGGCGTGAAGGTGTACGCAGGAACACCAGTTGTCGCTGGTAATATCATCGTTCGTCAAAAAGGAAACAAGATTTTTCCTGGAGTTGGTGTTATACAAGGCAAAGATTTCACTCTGCAGGCTGTCGTAGATGGCGTTGTTCGATTTTATGAAAAAGGTCGTACACGATTTGATGGAAAAAAGACACGCTCTACATACGTTACCGTTGATGCTCCTGTATCTGTAAAATAAATATTCATATTCAAAAATGACCCTTCACGGGTCATTTTTTTTGTACTTCTTTTTAGTTTTGTATATGCTAATAAAAATATTTCTTTTATGCTTCGTTTTATCTTTCGTACCTCCTGGAAACACGTAGTGCGTATTCCTTATGCTTCAGGGATGGTCATATTTTGATTTTTTGTGCTCTTCCTGACTCTTTTTGTTGGTTTCTCTATGATTCACCTCCTCGAAGTACAAAAATGAGTTCTTACCGACAGATTTACGTATCCTCTTTTTATCAGCAATCTCTATACTTTTGAGAGCCCACGTGTACGCAGCTTTGTAGACAGTCTTCCCAAAGCAGGTATTCATGGCTCTCTTCAGTATGTGACAAAAGAACAAGCACTCGACCAAGAAATCCAAAAAAATCCCAATATTCTCTCGGTGCTTGGCGGTAAAAACCCCCTTCCTGATACTATCATGATTCCACTCTATGGGACAGATATCACTCTCCTCTGGAAAAGTATCCAAGAATATCGTGATATATTTGATTCAGTTCAGTCTTTCGATGCTATGAGAACCAGATTAAAAAAGTTCGAAAATGCCATGGATGATATCAATCACATTGTTTCCGTGTTGGCTATTTTTTCTGGACTGACAGTTTTACTTATGATTGTTCTCGTAGTAGCCATGATTCGATACCATGTAAAAGTCTTTCATCACGAAATTATTCTCGGTCGGCTCGTATGAGCGGATCCAGTTTATTTTTGGGGTCCGCATATTTTGAGCGTTATGCTCTACATGATATGTGGTTTCTCATGTGCTCTCTTGATATTCGAGTTTTTGAAATCTTATTTATAGTTTTTTCGTACGTGTCTGATGTACCAAAGTATCACAAAGAGGCAGATGATACCAATTGTGATGTAGAGAAGATAGGTCTTGATGAGGTCTTTATTTTCACCGATATAGTAACCCATGATGATGAGGATGCCGAGCCATATAGCCGATCCTAGGAGCGACAATGTGATAAAACGTACGTAGGGCATATGTGCCATGCCTGCCGGTATGGATATGAGATGACGCACTACAGGGAGCAATCTCCCAAAGAAAGTATAAAAATTGGCGTCTCTTTGAAATAACTCTTGTGTATGATGGTAGTCCTTTTTTTTGATAAAAAAATACCGTCCATAACGCTCGACAAAGGCATCACCAACAAAATAACCGAGGAGGTAATTAATGGTCGTTCCGAGCCAGACTCATGCGAGTCAGACGAGGAATCCTATCCAGGGATTCATGCTACCTGCATGACTCTTGATGCCTACGAGCGTCATAGGAATCTCAGAAGGAAATGGTACAAGAGTAGACTCTAGCATCGTCATGACAAATACGGCCCAGTAATCAAAGGTATGAAAGAGATGGATAATGAAATCCTGGAGATATTCAGACATGAAAAAAATATTATTGGACAGTCACAGAAACAGTTTGGCTTACGCCATCATCGACCTCAAGATCAAAGATATCAAATGTATAATTTCCAGACTTTTTGAAGAAAAATGCTTGCTCAAAAGTATGAGATCATTTATCAGCCGGGGTAAATGTATAACCGTGATCATCGAGAGGAGAGATGAGATCTGATGTCGACTGGTTCGTGAGGTCGAGATAGATAGTGCCAGTATAATCGGTGACGGTTTTTCCAGTGCTATCTATCGCTGTTATGGTGACATTTGTTGGAGAACCGATGAGAGGTTTCGGTGGTATTGTGACGATAAAGCCCGCAGCAACGGTATTATCAGGTGCGGACTCTAGTACAGGCAGAGTCGTGTTAGTATTTTCTTTTTCTGGTGCAGCGTCGAGTGTGACCTGAAGTCAGCGCTCTGGTGTATTTTTTTGTGCGAGTAAGAGGTTATAGAGCATACCAAATACATCCATACGAGTCGCTTTTGCATTTGCTGAAAAACCTTGATTAGTCTGAATAATTTTATTGAGTACGCCAGCATTGATAGCGTCGACTTGCCACTGATCCAGATATGTCTCGTAGCCTATTCTGCTGACATTTCGCTGATAATTGATGCCACCAGATTTCAAAACTATGGCGAGCGCCTCAGCGCGAGTGAGGGGATCGAGAGGTCTGACAGTGCCATTTTTGTTTGATATGATGCCATAATCAGCCGCCGTCTCCATCGCACGACAGACCCAATTATTTATTTTATTATACCGCACATCAGAAAAATAATTCCGACAATAGTATCCATTTGACAGCGGTATTTTGAGCATACGGAGTGCCATACCGACCATTTCTTGACGGAGAATAGTTGATTTGATCTGATAGAGAGCGGGATTATTCGCGTGATTATCTATGATGCCTGCTTGAGCAAGAGAATTCGCTACTTCGATATCTCGATTGACTGCTCCAAATGCTGTCATGAAATTGAGAAATATCAGAAGAAAAACTATTTTTTTCATAATTAGAGTTTGAAAAATGACACAAACTTCACCGGTAATTCATGTCCATAATATTGATATATTTTTCCGTGAGGAAGTGCCATAAGTATATGAGCGATATACCATCCCAACAGGAAACCAACTATGATATCACCAGGATAGTGCACGCCCGCGATGATGCGGACGAGACAGGTGATGAGACCGAGTGCGAAAAATCACCAGACTACTTTTTTCCATCGTAGCAGTGTGTGGAGTGACCACCACGAAGCACCCCAGAAGAGAGCATGTCCAGAAGGAAATGAGTTATCTGGAATATGACTGATGAGAGGTGGCAGGCTCGATACTACTTCTGGTCGGGGACGAAGTGGAAGTATCTGATTGATGATCCAGTAGATAATGAAGGCGCCAAATACATGCCAAAAGAGATCGAGAGCTACGTGTTTTGGTCCATCCTGTTTTTCTGTGACTCACCAGATCCAGAGTCACATCAAAAAAAGTGCAAATGCGAGAGGCTCGCTATCCGAAAAAATCTCTATAAAAGTATGAAACCAAGATGTATGAATAACGAATGTAGAACGTATGAATTCGAGTGCTTGAGTATCGAGTGCTTGAAGGGAGGAAAGTACAGTCATATGCGTAATTATAGTCTCTACTTTTCTTTTTTACAGTGCTAATGATTGCATTTTTTGTGTTCGATGTCTGGTACGGGATCGAGTCCACCTTTTGACCATGGATTACAGCGTAATATACGCCAAAGCGTGAGTCTCGTCGCTCGAAAAAAACCGAATTTCAGAAAACATTCTCGACCATACATGCTACAGGTCGGATAATAGCGACAGTGATGTTTTCAGAGGGCTCTCGCCCAGAAACTATGGTCAGGGGAGAGGAGCAACTGATACCACTGTATCAAAATAATAATAATTTTATTCATGAGCGATTCGTCGCAATGCTTCTAGTGCTGTTGCTAGAGGAGGATCATTTCGTCCATCTTCACCAAAAAGACTGAAATAGACCATAGGATTTCTCTCAATCTGGGTAGTAATGTCAGGATCTTCAAATATAGCCATAATTTCTGCACGCATTTCTTTGAGTTTTGGTCGAAATGATTCTTGTACAAAGAGGATATGGAAGAGGATATGTTGTGTACGAGGTCAGAGTCGACCCGAAAGAAGAAGGTTTGCAAAACGACCGATTGGTTTTTGTTCTTTGTCTTGGATAAGCTCTGCAACTCGATCTCGAGTATGGTCACCTATTATGACTGTATTGAGGTCAAAAGAAAGCCCAGCTTGATCACGAGGTATGACTACTTGATCAAATGCTGAGCGTACTTCTCTGAATGGCTTAAGCGCTTCAGATGCCATAGATATTTATTTTACAAATTTCACAACATCGGCGAAGATGCTTGGATTTGAGATCGCGAGATTTGAGAGAACTTTTCGATTGAGCTTCACGTGCTTCATGTACATGCTGTTGATGAGACGAGAGTATGTGAGGCCGAGAGGACGGACTGCAGCATTGAGACGGATAGTCCAGAGCTTGCGGAAGTCACGCTTCTTTCGACGACGATCTTTGTAGGCATTGAGACCAGCCTTCATTGTTGCGATCTTCGCATGTTTAAATGCAGTTGATCGTACTCCTCGATAGCCTTTTGCGAGGCTGAGGACTTTTTTATGACGCTTTTTCGTCATGATGCTTCGTTTGACGCGTACCATACAGTATTTTTTAGATAAGTGAGGGGATTATAACAAATTTTACAAATAGTCCAGTTATTTTTCAATTATTTCTTTTTTGCAGGAGCCTTTTTTGCAGGAGCCTTTTTAGGAGCAGCAGCTTTGACAGACTTTTTTGCAGCTGGAGCAGCAGCTTTGACAGCAGCTTTGATCTTGAGGACACGTGATGGTTTGATGATTTTTCCATCAGCATCTTTTTGTACGAGATTCTTCTTGGCAGTCGGTGTTCTGAGACCAGCGACTTGGTGGCCCCATTTCATCTTTCGCTCATTAGCGATGTGAGATCCGACGCCATATTTTCCTCGTCCTTTTGCCTGTGAAGACTTGTTTTGGAGGAGGTGACGTTTACCGATTTTTGCAGTGAGAAATTTGCCAGTAGCAGTGACTTTTACACGCTTTTTGCTACCGGAGTGGGTTTTTGCTTTCATGATGAAGGAGTTAAGGGATGAAGTTGGATATTGAATCGGCGGCCCATAAATTTGATGGTACCATCCATTTTGTAAAAAGAAGCGATGCTATCGATGAACGATTGGAGTTTGGCACGAGCCATATCCTGGAAGCGCATCTCTCGGCCCCGCAGAGGTAGCTCTATCTCAAGAAGATGACCTTCTTTTGCAAACTTTTCTGCTTGGTTGCGACGTATCTCCATATCGTGTTCACCGATGGCATAACTGAGTCGGAGTGTTTTGAGTTCCGTTCTTTTTGCATTTGCCTGATTTTTCTTTTTGTTTTTCTTTTCGATGAAGAGATGTTTTTGCCAGTCAATAATTTTTGCAATGACGATACCATCTCGTTCAGCGACTTCGACGAGGTCGAGATCTTGTTCTCTTGCTTTTGCGAGGGCGTCTGAGAGGGACATGGTGCCCAGCTGTTCGCCTTCTTCTGATATTACCTGGATACGATGAGCGATAATTTGCTCATTCATACGTTTCTTAGGTGGATACATCGATTATTTTTGAGAAGGTTGAAGATTGGCGAGCATGCCAGAGAAGCGAGATTTTTTTCTTGCTGCATTGTTTTTGTGGATGATATTCTTTTTTGCAAGAGTATCGATGATCTTCTGGAGCTTTGGAAAAGCTTCTGTAGCTTCTTTTACTTGCTTACCAGAGATGAAACGTTCGAATGCAACACGAGCCTCACGATAGAGATCACGAAAATGATCATTTCTGAGACGACGAGTAGCATTTTGTCGGAGCTGCTTTTTGGCAGACTTGAGAATAGGCATAGAGACTGATTATTACGCGAAAAATAAAATGTTCAGCCTGGTAATTCTTTCGTTATTTCGAACTACTTCGGAGAATGGAGCGATAAAAATGTTTTACCTGCATCACAAAAAGCCAGGAGACACTCTGTCTTTTCTTGCTTTGTATCTTATAGAAAGACTTTTTTTGTCAAGATTTTTATTTTCATATCTTTCCATATACTTCAGCATATGAAATGGTTCGATTCACTCTCTCGTTCACAAAAAAAAATGACTCACATCAGAGGGGGGAATGATATATCACAGAATCAAAACAACACAAGCCATCGCGATATAGGTAAGAAAAAAAACACCATATCGCTGTCTAGAAATATATTTCATTCTCAAAAAAAACTCCGAATCAATCTCCGAGAGTCTATCGATATTTTTGTCGAAGATTGGACACTCATGTTTGCGCGTATGACACGCAGACAATGGTACATGGTGATATTTATCTTTTTTCTCGCGTATATAGTCTATGGTGTAGGCTTTCTCGTGAGGACGGAGAAGAATCTCCAGACTATCATCGATACTCCAGGTATACTCGTGAGCCAAGAAGGTTCACACCTGATTCGAGAGCTCTTTGAGGACTATCAAATTATTGGCATCATTGCGAATAATCCTATCTACCCTATAGAGCCCCTGGCGAGTTATGGAGCTATTCTCTCCGCTGGTCGAGCCGTCTCTGTCTCATTTACTCGTCTCATCGACATGCAGTCAGATATAGCACTCTGGAGAACACAGAGTCAAAAACAGAGCATATTTCCGTTATTAGAAAAAGTATTTGATGCGTTTGGTGATATCCAATCAGATATGCATGATATTCAGACACAGCTTATGCATATAACAAAAAATCCTAATCCTGCTGGTATATCTGATCTCGTCGGTCATTTTGATGGATTTATGAAGAATAAAAATATTTGGTACACCATTTTTGGTCGTGAAAAACCTACACGCATACTTCTCCTCAATCAAAACAGTGATGAGCTCCGTGCCGGCGGGGGGTTTCCAGGAACTGCCTTTCTCCTCGAATTTGACGGAGGTCGGATGACGCATTTTTCTTTTCAGGATATCTATGCTCTCGATTGGCATCTGCGATGATATCGTCCGTCACCAGAAGGAATCAATCGATTTAAATCCCTCGACTATCCAGGGAAACCAGTAGAGTTTGAGATTCGTGATGCGAATTATTTTCCACTCTTCTCTGAGAGTGCGGCCAAGCTCAGTAGTCTCATGCAGGAAGCAGGGTATGGTCCAGTCGACCTCGTCATCGGTATCAATCAAAAATTTCTCGAGGATATCGTGCGTCTCGTCGAACCACTCTCACTTCCAGGTGTACCAGTTGCTATCGATCATTACAATGTATTTCTCGTTGTCTCGATGCTTGTAGAGGGTAAAAAAGCAATCGTCGATACACCAAAATGAACCGTCAAAGCACTCGGAAATCTCATTATGCAATCACTTCAAAAACAAGGAAAAATGACCGAAGCGCTCGCTATTTTGGCAGAGCATATATTTCATGGAGAAGTCGTCGCGGGCTCACCTCGTCCGGAAGTACAGAAAGCCCTCGATGAAGTCGGTATATTTGATCGGTGGAAGCAGGCCAACGATGATTTTATCTACCCGCTCTTTACCTCAATCTCCAAAAATAAATCAGATAGGCTCATGGAGCGTACATTTACTATCGATCATACCTCACCATGTGATAGAACAGTGACTCTGACACAGAAACATTGGTTCGATCTGACCGAGAGAACACGCGTGACTCGTCTCGCTCATGATCTCGGACTCGATGATAAAATTCCTACACTCCTCCCGGTACAGGGAGGAGGTGATAATATCCAGTATCTCCGTTTTATTCTCCCCCCAGGCACACAGATGCTGTCTCCGGCAAAGTCAGGATTCTCTCTCTTCGAAAATACCGCACTCTATACGACGATACATGGTTATGAGACAACGAAACCAGGAACTGTCTCGACGCTCACCATCAGTTATCGACTCACAGGTGAATATTGCACGGATAAGACGGAATTTTTCAAACAGCCAGGACTTCGTAATACACGTATACTGATCAAGAAAAATGGGCAGACCTTTTATCAGAAATTTTACGAATAGTTTTTCGTCATACCATGTTTCATTTTAATTATTTCTACATTCCACGAACGCTCTCTCGTGAGTACTGCACACGAGCACTTCAGGCACTCGAAAAAGTCGTAAAAAAACCACAACAGGGAATAATTAACTTGATCGTCATCGACCCCAGAGAAATGGCTCAAATGAACAAACAATTTCGGGGAAAAGAAGGTCCGACAGATATTCTCACATTTTCATACTATTCACCCGAGCTGACTACATCTGATGTCGCAGGGGAGATCTATCTCTGTCTCGAAAAGATACAACTCTATGCAGAAGAATCAGGAAAAACCTACAAAGAACAACTTGAGTATATCATTATTCACGGCCTTACCCACCTCATGGGCTATGATCATGAGAGCGAGGCTGATTGGCAGGAGATGGAGAAAGTGGAGAAGAGGATTCAATCGCTCATCAAATAATAAAAACCCCCGCGTGAGCGGGGGTTTTTTGTGGGTTATTCAGTGTTTTTAGACACTCTTGTGCCATTTACAATCTGAGTCACAAGTGTAATGTCCATCATCTGTATCTTTTGAGGGGGTAATTCCGGGTTCACATTCTTCATTATTTTCTGTTTCGACCTTATTGTTACCACAAACAGCTTCTGGACGTATATAATCTCATGAGCAAACGCTATCAATTGCATTTCCAGCTCTTTCTCAAACTTGTTCAACAAGATTTGCACAGACGCCAACTGTAAACTGAGGGACGGCTTCTGCAAGCTTACCAAGTGCACTCAATGCTTTACCGAGCTTCTCTTTTGCTTTATTGCCTTTGTCTTTGAGCTTTTGTTTAGCTTTTTCTGCTTCAGCTTTAGCTTTTTCTGCTTCAGCTTTAGCTTTAGCAGGATCTTTATTTGTTTGTGCGTAAGCTTTTGGGATGAAATTTACAGAAATAAAATTAAAAGATTGGTCAAAATGATCACTTTTGTATTGTTTCCACCAATTCGTGAAATCAATTTGGCATTGAGTAATAGAATCGCGTTTTGCTTTTTGTGCAAGGAGAGAGTTGAGAGTGCTGTTATCGACGCCAGTGAGCTTGGCATATTCAGTAGTTTTTGTATCAATCACTTTTTTGAGTTCTATATATGCTTTTACTTTGTAAGCAGCTGTGAGCTGTTTATTAAGAGTATTAATACGAGCGATATTTTTATTCTCATCATTGATGGCATCAATTTGTGCCTGAATTGATTTTTGAAGAGAGATATTTTTAGCCTTTTTTGCATCAGCTAATTTCTTATTGAGACCAGTTTTAGCATCGTTGATAAGTTTATTGTTCGCAACAATGCTAGCGTTGTTGACACTTTCTGTGCTACTCGATGTCACGGGACTGCCGCTTTTTATCTTTGTAATTATGATTTCTTTTTCAGCTTCCTGTTCAGAGATGCTTACTCGTACTTTCCCTACCAATGTACCATTTTTAGGATCTTTTTTATAACTTTCTAAATTATTCTTTGCTGTTTCGATTTCCTTTGATTTTGTACTAATTTCAGATAAAAGCCTATCAAGCTCTGGATTAATGCCTGTTGTACAGTTACCATAATCAGTTACACGTCATTCAATTGTACTTATTACTACATCCATATCACTAATTTCACTTGATATTTCTTTAATAATATCTTCCAATTCTTCTGCACTTTTCCCGTCAAATATATTTTCGACATCGACTGATTCAGTTTGTACAGAAGTATCATCAACAATTCATGTATCACCAGTACTTCCGACAGTACTTGTATCATCCATAGCATCACCACTGATGATGTTTCCATCACCATCATAGATGTACGATGAACGGAGACCACTGATACCACCCGTAGCACTGAGTGCTGCGAGACCTCCAACGAGCACAATGGCTACGAGAGCGAGGATTTTCTTTTTTTTGTCCATAAAAAGGGTTAGAAAATGAATAGACACAAAGATATTACAATATATTTATTTGAGAGTCAAATATTTGAATACTTATTTTTAAAAAAAATCCAGTAGTCCAATCAAAGCGGATAAAAGGTCAAGGAAATGATTTGATTTCTTTTTTTAGAGGGTACAATTTTATGACGGATTATTTTCTAATTAATAATTATGTCATCATTGCACCTTGATGGTGGTGAGGCGTCTCAGGAGATTCCGTATGGCGATTTAGATTTGAAGTTGATGAATTATTTTCAAGGAGCTGAAGAAATTGATCAAGAGTGATGATGAATATTTCAGGGGTGAGAACTATTAATTAGAAATCAGTTATTTTCCAGCCCAGATGTTTTAGCTGAGTTAGTTGTGAAACAAGAGGTAGAGTTTTTGCAATGAGGAGAAAAATTAATGGAGAGATTTAAAATTATACCAATCCGTATCCAAGATATGGTTTTTTTATTGTATTCTCCTGATGATGGTCAGTGACAATTGGATAGTCCAGCACAAGTTTGATGGGATTTATGATCTTTTTTTTCACAGTTATTCCCTAGTATCCCCCTAGAATCAACTAATCTTATTATGTGCACTCATACACATCATAAGGATATATCTTCTTTTATTCGAAATCCAGCTGCTGCCAAGACTTATATCAGTGCCTTTGATGATCAAGATGATAAGGCTATTAATAACCTAGTTGAAAATATATTAGCATCGCTGAGAAAATTAGGGGCAAGTGATTTTCACGTAAAGCCCATGGTCTCCCATGCTATGCTCAAGATGCGATTACATGGACTTCTACAGCCTGTGCCTGGAAGTGTTAAGCGAGTATCGCTAGATGTTGGACGAAAAATCGCTACAGTCCTTGCTCAGAATAGTGGAGGTGGCACAAAACCGGGACATATGTTTGATGGGTCTTTCCGTTATGTAGATCCAAAATTAGTTACTGAAAATCATGTTGGCTCAGGAAAAATATTGGGTACACCTAATCCCTGATTACAGAATACAGATTATCGTCTTTCCATAGTCCCTACTTCATTAACAAATTTTTCTTCTGTAGTGCGTTTGCTGAATAGAACTGGCACGCTAAAAAGTCTCAAAGACCTAGATTATGATGACCCAGAGATAATATTGCGAGCCGCCAGAAATACTGTCGGTATTACTATTATGAGCGGTCCAACAGGTTCTGGTAAATCGACGACACTGTATTCTATGTTAGTAGAAGGAAATGACCCTACGCTGAATGTTGTTACCGTGGAAAATCCAGTAGAAATCAGACTCGATGGAATCGTCCAAACAGAAGTAAATGAAAGTACATGATATACTACCGCTGTTGCTATGAAAGGCCTCCTTCGTCAAGACCCTGATAAAATAATGGTCTGAGAAGTGAGAGATCCGGACACCGCAAAATTAGCTATAGAAGCATCTAATACCGGTCATGCAGTATTAACGACCTTGCATGCCAATTCAGCTGCTGATTGTGTACGACGCTTGATGAGTCTCAAGATTAATGAAATTGATCTTGCAGGTTCTGTAAAATATCTCTTTGCTCAAAGACTTGTAGAACGGCTGGATACATCAAATTCGTTTGTTGAATCATATGACGCCACAGAAGAATTGACGCAATTATTTGGTCCAGGTATAGAGGGGCCAATATGGTTACGTCGTGCTCTCCAGCCTGAATGAGTTGTATGACGAATACCAGTCTACGAGTGCATACAAATGACTGCTGCTATAAAGGATTTAATAGAGACTCATGGCGAGCGTGTTTCATCTACCAAGATAGAAGCTATAGCATTAAAGGAGGGGTTCTTACCTATGGAAATCTATGGTCTCAGAAAAGTGTTAGAAGGGAAAACTTCACTTAAGAGCCTAACTCGCTATATTGATGAAGGACGTATGAGAAGATTTGCAGAACTTGCAATACCACTTATCAATCAAATAGGTATGAGGGAACGGCCAGTCTAATACTATTGTATCTCGTATTTGAGAGAGACAGTGATAGTGACTTCTTGAGAACCAGCTTCGATGCTCGGAGCGACGGCAGGAGCCTCGCTCTTTGCCATATCCATCATGACTCCACCGCCACGACCATAGTACACAGGAGATGTCATACCTTCACTAATATCGAGGAGTCGTCCGAGGCTAAAGCCACCTGCTTTTGCGAGAGCTTCTGCTTTTTCCTTTGCTTTTTTAAACGCTTCTGCACGGGCAGCATTTTCTACTTCTGTTGGATTATCGAGGGCGAAACTAATCTGAGAGACGGAATTGGCACCATTTTGTACGACACCTTTCAGGAGTTCACTGATGAGCTTGAAGTCTCGGATTTTCACACTCGCACCCTGCTGGACAGTGTATCCAGTGATTTCTGGAGGAGGACATACTTTACCAGAGCTGTAGTCACAGGCTGTTGTCTGATAACGAGGGCTGATACTGTATTGTTCTGTTTTTATATCTTTTGCAGCGACACCTTGTTTCTTTATAAATTCGAGAGCTTTATTCATCTTGGTCGCATTATCACTCTGGAGTTTCGCAACATCTGCACCACCTTCGGTGATCACATAAAAAGAAAATTCAGCCACATCAGGCGTGCCAGATGATTTGCCATCACCAGAGACGGTAAAGCTTCGGAAATTTGTCGGTTCGCTTGAGCGATCGTAGGTTTTTGATACTTGAAAGAGGACGAAGCTTGCTACTCCCAGAGAACCGATGAGGACGAGGCCGAGGAGATTTTTGAGGAGGGAATTCATAGAAGAAAATTACAAAATAACAGACAGAGTATATCTGTATACCACAGGTCACCAAGTTTATAGGTCTTGCCGAAAGAGTACCTTATTCTTTTCCTACTATCTCCACCACCTTCTCTCTCGCAGTATGACCGTGAAGAATGGTAATATGTGATTTTGGTACGTCAAAGAAATCAGATAAAGCTTGTATCAATCCTCGATTCGCTTCGCCATCGACTGGTTTTTCTCGGATTTTTACGACGAGAGTTTTTTCTCCGAAGAGGTTTGAGACCCACTCAATAGATTCTTTCCTGCTTCCCGGTTTGACGTGGACAGTGATTTTCATCTTATTTTATGAGTGCATAGCCAGAGATGCCGAGGTATTCGTTTTTATTCTCTGTTGATTGATATTCAGGATTTTTGTAACCATATCACTGGAGTATGAGTTTGATTGTGAAGCCATCGACTTCGAGAGTTGTCGTGAGATCATTTGAGCCGAGCGTCATCATCGAAGCAGGATATCTTTTTTTGAGACTTTCGTTGAAACCCATGAGAGAAGCGGTTTTATCAGCTCCATAGCCATGCAGTATGAGGCTTTCTGCGTCAGGATCGATGGTGATATATGCTTTATTGGTTGATAGAGAATAGTTATGTTTGCTGTATACTCGCAGGATTTTTGTATACCCTGTGACATCGAGAGGAAAAAGAGTGATATCGTCATACCCATCCTTCACACCGAGAGATATATACTTATTGTTATACTCGAATCATGGTGATCGATAAGAAATACCCAGAGCACTTGTCACCTCATTTACTATCTCCCAGTTACTCATGCCTGGATATGGTATACTTTTGTTGTATTCTGATTCTTTCCATCTTTTCTCGTATTCGACCTCTTTCCCTGTGAGTTCTTTTGCAAAAAGAGTCTTGATTTTTTCACAATGAGAATAATTGCAAACGTACTCTATTTCAGAGTATATGTCGTTTTCGAGAGCCATATCGAGTGTATCTTTTCTCTTTGAAATAACACCATCCTGGTACATACCAGCCGTCGTGAGATTGTGGATGAGGTGATTGTATTGTCGTAGAAGAGGCAGGCGATAGACAGACCATGGTCCTACGGATATGATGAGAGCTATGATAGAGAGTGATGTTGAGACCATGGTGAGCGATTTTCTTTGACTCAGGATGTAGTATGCTGAGATAATCGCCAACCATACTCCAAATATCACCACGAAATATCGATTCATCGTGAGATCGTATTGGGCAATGCGGAGATAGATGGCATACGCGAGCATGAGTATTTGAGCCGGGACCGCATAGGGGAAATACCTGCGAAAAAGAGTGATGATATTACTTTTTGTTTCATATGATTTTGAAAAAATATAGGTGAGATATCCAAATGATGAAAAACCTACTACCATCCAGCTTATCATACCTTTTGGCCAATCTTGGAAATTGAGGAGTACTTTTGCGCTGTAGGCATAGAGAATGATGAAATAGAGAATGATAAATGGTGTTGCGACGTAGCGAATAAGAAAAGAGAAAAATCGATCTGTCTCATAATTTCTTTTTTCTATTTCTGTGACTTTTGGGAGATGAATCAGACAATAAAGCGGTGTTATAAATGAGAGAACAATGACTGCCCAGTTGCCATACAGTTTTGATTCTTGGATGAGTGACGAGAGATCAAAGAGAGTCATCACAGAAGCGATCGCTATATATCCGAGAGCTATCAGAGCGAGGCCCACAATACAAGACATGAGCAGAGCCCAGGCTACATGAGAAAAATAATTCGTATATTCAGCGGATTGTTTTTCTCCATAGAAGAGATTTTTCCAATAGGGTGCAAAAAAGAGTAAACCGATAAATCCGACGAGATGGAGAATAAAGTAGGTAATAGAATCAATCATCCACTCATGTGAAAGGGGATTAATAGTCACAAAAAAAATCCCACCGTACACGAGAGATGCATATTGCCATATTCTTGGATGTTGTACGTCTTTATTTTCTGATGCCAGGACAAGACCAACTGAGAGAAAAAAAGTCGTGATGAGCGAGAACACGGTACGCAGGAGCAAAACAGAATCCGATTCAGCATTGACAGTGTAGAGAAATAACCCTGTTATCACGACGACAATACAGGCAGCAAGTGGAAATCTCTCTCCCAGTATACCCAATGACATCTCGAGATTTTTGCGGCTGAGAAAGGAGAGGGGATTTTTCATAAAAAAGGATTAAGACTACAAGAGCAATCTTAATCCTTTCGACATATGAAGCAACTCTTCTGACTAGACTTTCCGAGCCCAGCTCACGCCCCAGTATACGAGGGGTGTTGCGAGGATACTCATGGCACAACGGAAGACCCAGTAAGGAAGGATAACACCCCACATAAAAGCATGATTGCCAGCCCAAAAAGAGATATCCCCCGGAACATACATAGCTAGATACACAAAGAGTGCTCCGTCGAGTCCTTCGGAGATAAAATTTGAGAGATTAGTGGAGAGCCAGAGGGATTTTCACTTGAGTGCATCACGGAGTTTGCAAAAGATAATCACATCCAGGAGATCAGATATAGCAAAAGCAGTAATACTCGCGAGAGAAAATCGAAGTGTCTGTCCAAAAATAATATCATATGCGGCTTCTTTATCAGCGAATATCATACTCGCAGGAAGTGCTGTAGTGATCCATGAAAAAAGCGCGAGACCAATAATCGAAAAGAGAGAGATGCGATAGACATTTCGTGCAGTTTTGTATCCGAAAACCTGTGCTATTACATCGTTAATACAATAGATAAATGGGATAAAAAATATCGCCATTGATACTTTCAATTGCGGAATATTTATGGGTCAGAAATGGAGTGAGATGTGGCCGATAGGTGATGTTTTGACACCCATAATCTCTGTCATGAGAATGCAAAACATATAGATAGAAGCGAGTATAACCAGCTTTGTTTCTGGAGAGGTAGCTTCGTGAGATTTGGAGAAAAACATAGTGGAAAATTATAGCTCTGATGATTGTAGCACGAAAAAGGTAAAAGCAATTTTCATCTAGAGGCCAGTACGAAAATGATAAAGCAGATTCCGTTCCATAGTCGTGATACGTCATTGTCCTAAAACTTTTTCCATACTCTCCCATCTCAATTCACGCGATATCCTAGATTCAGGATCGTTCACCCCCAGTACCGCTCTGACAAGAAAACCGTATGTTCCGACTCCTCACGCATTTTGCGAGAGAGCAAACATCTCATCTCAACGATCTGTTCAGTATGCGCCGAGAGTTTTTTCGCCTAGTATAGTTCTGTAGTTTTTGCTACCGGATCCAGAGATAAGTACTGTTTCTACGTCCGGAGGGAGATTGCCACCAGAAGAGACGAGTATGTCTCGAACCTCATTGATGACCAGTACTCATCGCTGCAAGACGACATCTTCTCCATAGGATCATAGATCACGAAAGGTGCGAGTTTGAGTTTGAATACGCGCTCAAGTGGTGTTTACTAGATCGTCTACGGATATATTTCAGTGCATTTCTCACACAGCACGTATGAGTTCAGATTTTGTATGACTCACGATAACGGTTTTTTGAAATCAATTCATTCTGATAATTTAAATAAAATATTTAAAAGTCAAATACACTTTTTCAAAAAATCACTACAATCCTCACTATGTCTCGTTTTTCTGATTATCTCCAAAAAACATTTGATTTCTCTCCTGCGCAAGCACAAGAAGTCATCGATGGTATGCAAAGGCCTATCGGGAAAAGTATCCGCGTGAATACGAGAAAAATCTCTCTTTCTGAATTTAGGCTTCATGCCATCGAACAGTGATGGGTATTGACAGAGACGGATGTGCCAGAAGTATTTCTCATTGACCGAGATGATACGAGTGTGGCACTCGGCAATACTATAGAGCATAGAGCTGGCTGGTTTTATGTCCAGGAAGTCGCTGCTGCGCATCCACCTTTTTTGCTCAAGCAGCATATCGTTCAGGAATCGCAAAAAATACTTGATATGTGT
>CAYVZT010000018.1:0-5668 GCA_964456455.1 uncultured Candidatus Peribacteria bacterium
AGAAAAAGACCAAAAAGAAGAGTAGCAAGTCTGAGTCGTAACATAATAGTAAGTGTAGGTTATATCTAGGATTATACATCATAAGTGCGACTTTGCAAATACAAAAC
The DNA here is from genome assembly GCA_964456455.1 of uncultured Candidatus Peribacteria bacterium. GTDB lineage: Bacteria > Patescibacteriota > Gracilibacteria > BD1-5 > JAGOOR01 > JAGOOR01. The sequence goes on from CAYVZT010000018.1 coordinate 108, forward strand.
CCACCTTCTTCTAATTGCCAATTATGAATTGTACACTACAATAACCTCATCCTCCCCAGAGGTGCATCTCGTCGGTTTTTTTTCCTTATAACTATTTTCTTTTGAGGAGCCGCTTGATACCCAACAGTATTGAGTACAGCACTTCGAGCACGAGAGGCATTCCCTCTTGTGCATTTGATCTCATTGGAAAATTTCCACGAAAACCCTGGGGCGGTCTATAAAGATACGATTTTAGAGGTTTTTAAACTTCCCCAACAACATACTTCACGCCACTTGGTATATTCACATCAGGTGGTGTTTTTGTATGAATGATGCCTCCTTCTTCGATGCTGAGATTATACATAGTACCATGTGAAAATCGAGGGGTTGGCAGTGTATGAAAACGGGTATGAGCAACGTCTCTATTTGGTCAGAGGCCATTACGAAAAATAAGAAGAGAGGCGACATCAGCTTGGGCAGTAAATTCACCCTTTATTACACCAGGATCATCCAGAATATCGCGCGTGAACTTGTCCCGTATTTGGAAAAAGGCATTATTTGAAGTAGCATTAAGTTGTCTATCAGCCAGGCTCACATTTTGTAACAGTGTGTGAAAACCTCTTTTCTTTCATCATAAAAGCCTCTCTATACGTCACGCATAATCTTTCGCAATATCATCGGGGACTCAGAATCCCGGAAATAAAGCCTCAGCTCTCTCATCAACTAGGCTAGTCTCTGTGGTAAAAGTGGCAACAGTACTGTGGGATAAAAGAGGGCTGTACAGTGCTGTCAATCTTTGAACAACACTTTCTGGTTTGTGAAATGCATCTATGTGCCATCCGAGATCTTTTTCACGATCCTCAGGCGAGAATCAAAAAGTCGCAAGTGAAGGAATCAAGATATCATCCCCTGAGGACACAAATACAGCTCCATGAAATCCTCTCTTGTGGAGAGTAGATTCAATCGCACACAATACATCAGATTCTAAGAGTCATATAAGACCTCCTTCGACTGATATTCGTGGTAATACTCCTGAGGATTCCTCTAAATGTCTAATAGCAGATTCTATGTTCATATATCTGACTATTTTTAATCCATTTTTAATATTGTCAATTTTAAAAATTGATTTGCTCTCAAAAAGAAGAAAATAAAAAGAATAATTGATTTTATGAAATACTTTTGGTGCTTTTGATAACAAAAGTACAATAAACACATTGATTAATCTATGAACAGCCGCAAGTCCTCCATCGATGCTCGAAAAATCCAGATTCTCTGACTCATCGTCCGAGAGTATATCAAGAGTGGTGATGCAACAGGAAGTAAGTCGCTCGTGCGCGATGAAGGTATGGAGATATCACCGGCAACTATTCGCAATGATATGAAACAACTCGAAGAGATGGGCCTCGTATATCAGCCTTACAATTCTGCAGGACGTCTCCCAACTACTAGATGAATCCGCATGTATGTCGACTATCTCATAGAAGTAGCGCCCCAACGATATCTCTGAACTCCCCTTATCTCCGAAGAAAGTGTGCTCGAATTTCACGATGATCGTCTCTACGATCTCGTTTCGGATTTGGCAAATGCGACACATGATCTAGCTTTTTGTTCGTCTCCAGAAGCAGGGATATATTGTATCGCTGGACTCTCTCATTTTCTCAGAAAACACAGTAATACTCTGGGTGAACAAATATTTTCCATTTTGGATACAGTAGAAAACCGAACACTCTTCACTCGAACCATCACCAATCTCGCACAGCCAGGAAGAATCACCGTCTGCATTGGTGAAGAAAATATCCTGCCTGAACTCGAATCATGTGCGCTCATGGTCGCCGATATCACCCTCGCGGGACATCGCTGTCATCTAGGACTTCTTGGATCAAAACGAACAGATTATGGTTTTAATCTCAGTGTCCTTCGGACTATAGGAGTTTAGTCGAAAGAGACAAATACACCATCCTGTAAAATAAAACTCACTCTACGTAAAACACGAAAATGTGCATATACCAGGCCTTGACCCAAAATATCTTCTCGGCTTTGCCCCGGCATACTCGCCTGATAACGTGCAACCATAATATCCTGTACACCTGATACCGTTCTCAAGTGAGGAAATGAGTATGCCAAATACCTCGCGTCAAGTTGGTCATAGGTGAGAGTGCCTGCCTCTTCACAGTGTGCGGTATGGACATCTTGAAACCCCAGAAGTGGTTCTGTAGTATTTTGTTGTATACCCCTGTCAGCGTATTTTCCATGTCTCAATATTCTGCTCAGAAGGTAGGATCTGTCTGTGATCTGGAGACGAGTACCGAGATTAAAGTGAGTAAAAACATCTCCTGGCTCCAGATACCCCGGATATTCACGGTCTGCGAGACGCACAATAGAATCTACTTGGGCATTCGATATAACTAAATCGAGTGGCACCGACTGCTCTCCTGTAGAACTCTCAACCAAAACAGCAGGACTTGATGGTGTAACAGATGACATAAATAATATTTACTAATTTTTTTATAGTATGTAAAGTTTTGGCAAGTCAATTTCAAAAAAGACACATATAATGAAATTATGCGAATATTTGCATTTTTTGTTCTGATAGTAAGTTTTGCTTCTTTTGCGTACACAAAAGAGGATGTAACTATTGCTGGATATCTCGCAGAAAAGGATATTATTCCGCAGCAGTCTACAATAGGCTGATATCGTCTCGACGAAAGCATCACTCGTGCCGAAGTCATAGGTATAGCTCTAAAAATCCGATGAATCGCTATTCCAGCAAAATACACCTGCAAAAATTATTTCTCAGATGTCTCAGATGATGCAAATAATCCCTGGATTTGCCCTGCGGTAGAAATAGCAGCAGACAATAAGATCATCTCAAAAAATAATAAAACTTTTCGACCTCTTGCTTCGATAACTAGAATTGAGGCTTTGGGCATCATCATGCGCGCTGTCGGTGTCTGACTCAAGCCTGAAGTATCTATCAATGAAAAAAATATATCGAATGATGGTACTGCTGCATGGCAGAAAGATCTGCTCAATAGTGCCTACTCAAAATGAATCATAGAGCCAATATCATCCGACGCTACATCTATGAAATTTGGTTCCGAACAAAAGGTGACTCGATACATGGTATATAGGATGGTGAAAAATATACTCCCCTTCCAAATTGAAAAAAAATATACCATTAGTTTTGAGAATATTTGTAGCAAAAAACCTGAAGGAATACAGACAGCAAGTATTGGATGAAAAAAAACAGTGCTCAATCTCTATCCCCTTCCGCTCAAAAATGCATTTAGTGGAAGCTATGTAATACAAGATAACGTGATTACTTATGTGGCCAAAAAAATATCTGAAAATGATATTATTCTTGGTACATTTATCTACCAGTACGACTGTGCAACCAAGAAATCCAAAAACATTTCCTCCAGTCTCGTCAGTGGATTACATAACAATGCTGTTTTAGAGGCCGTAAGTGACACATATATTGTGGCTCGCATACAGACTGGGGAATACAGTCTGCCTGGCTCGAGTATTTTCTACATCTATGATCTCAAGGAAAAAAAATGAATATATGTAAAAGGAAAATCAGCAAAAGGCATAGACAAATACATCAAATCTCCTCCTACCCGATATATCACCAGTATTGAGAAAATACGTATGAATAAGGGTATTTGGGAAGCAAAAATAGTCATTTATGATGCCGGTGAAAAAAATGATCCGACAAGTATACCGGACTATAAAGTTATATCAGAAAAATGGGTGGAAATAGACCTCTCAACAGGATCTCTTAAATAATTTATTTCTTTATTTTTTTATGAAAAAACTCCTCCTCTCCTCTCTCGTGCTCACAAGCATTGTCGCTTTTGCCTACACTCAAACTGGTGTCGATAATGCAAATTTTCTCGCTGACAAATGAATCATCACCAAACAAACAGATCCCAAAAATTATCGACTCGATAATTATATAACTCGTGCAGAGCTCGTCGGCATCTCTCTCAAGCTCAAAGGCATACCATTGCCAGAAAATTATCAATGCAAAAAGTATTTTACAGATGTCACAGAAAATGATTGGATATGTCGTGCCGTCGAGATGGCAGCAGATGGGTGATTGATTTCACGTACGAACAAAACATTTTACCCTCAAAGGTATATAACTCGGTCTGAATCGCTTTCTATCCTATTAAAAGCCAGTGGACTTCTCGACAAAATACCAACACTCACAAATTACATAGATCAAAATTTTGTTTTCGTTCCTCGAAATATCAATATAGCCACATACCTTGATACTTTGATCACAAAAGATCCTCAAGCAAAAAATAAAAAAATTATCCTAACTGATATTCTCGATTGGCAATTTGCTATTATACAGAAATGACTCTATCTCAAGATTATTGGTTCAGATGATTTTATCCGTGGGGATAATAGTAACTTTCTCGATGATAAAAATAATCCTTTTTCTGATTATATATCCTATAATATATTTTGGTTTAGAGAATGGTTGTTCATCCGACGTGATGATGCTTTCAAATTTCTGAAAAATACCTATGATAAACAACGTGAATTAGTCTCAGGTGAAATCGGTCTGTAGCATCTCTTTATTTTCTTATTTTTTCTATGAAAAAATTTTTTCTTTTTATCGTTGTCATAGTTCTCGTAGGCGCTTTCTGGGCAGTCGGACAATATAATTCTCTTGTTTCTGGTAAAGCAAACGTAGCACAAGCATGGTCAAATGTACAAGTACAATACCAGCGACGTGGCGATCTCGTGCCACAGCTCGTCTCAACCGTAGAATGAGCTGCAAAATTTGAGAAAAGTACGCTGACCGATGTGGTCAATGCTCGAGCAAAAGCCACAGGAATCACCGTGGACCCAACAAATGCTAAAAGCATTGCTGATTTCAATGCAGCGCAGACTCAGCTCTCATGAGCTCTCTCTCGTCTCCTCGTTTCCGTCGAAGCCTATCCAGATCTGAAGGCAAATCAGAACTTCAGAGACCTCCAATCACAGCTCGAAGGAACTGAGAATCGTATTGGTGTAGCACGTGGTGATTATAACACTGCTGCCACTAGCTGGAATGTAAAAATCAGTCGTGTCCCTACTGTATTTCTAGCTCGTCTGTTTGGTTTTGAGAAGGCAAGTCTCTTCGAGGCTCAATCTGGAACAGAAAATGCACCAAAAATAGAATTTAATCTGGATAAATAATTCATCAACCGTATTTCTTTTAAAAAAAGAAGAAAATCAGAAATGGGTTTTTAGGGGACACACTGTCTGAGCGTCTCGAATACCTGAATTGTTTTGGATACTTTTGCAATCAAAAGTATCAAACGAATCCATGAAACAAGCAAACTATATGAAAAAAAATCTTCTCTTCTTGCTTTTAACTTTTTGTTTCCCCTTCGTAAGAGGTGAATTTGTCGTACCCTCTCTCCCCTCTTCTCCTGTCTATGACGAAGTAGGCTTGCTAAAAACAGAAGAAAAAACATCACTCGAACAACAAATACTGACTCTAGAGTCATCGACCCATCACCAGATAGGCATAGCCATAATAAAAAGCCTCCAAGGACGAACGATAGAAGAAGCTGGTATAC
>CAYVZT010000018.1:5768-15786 GCA_964456455.1 uncultured Candidatus Peribacteria bacterium
GTGAATCGGCCAAAAGTGACTCGATAATGGATTATTGATACTCGTGGCACCCACGGAGCGGGAGATGCGTATCGAAGTAGGACGAGGACTCGAGTGAGTCATCACAGATCTTATGTCCCACAGAATTATTGAAGAAAATTTTAAAACCCATTTTCAGTCTGGAGAGTATGCCATAGGTCTGTGAGAAGGTATAGATCGTCTCTCCCCTCTTTTACGATGAGAAGTAGTAGACCTGCCCGAGAAAGATACAGAAAATCCTCCCTACATTTTTATGATTTTGATAGGTCTGTGGATGTTTGGGAGCATACTGTCTTCTACGAAATCTTGGTGGCTCGGTGGTGTCTTTTGAGCTATTATTGGATGAATTCTTGGTTCACTGAGTGGTGTCCTCCTAGGATGTATCATTGGTCTCGGTGTCGATTTTGTACTGTCTACGGTTCTGTACAAAAAAATCGGTTTTTGATCCAAGGGATGAGGATTCTGAGGTGGAGGATTCTGAGGTGGTAGTTCTGGAGGGGGCTGGTGAGGATTCTGAGGTGGAGGATTCTGAGGTGGAGGCTCAAGTGGCAAGTGGTAAAATATAAAATATAAAAGTCAATACTCTTCCCTCTCTAAATAGAGTATCAGAACTTTGAATTATGGGGCAATATCTGGTACGATGTTGATATAGAATTCATGAAAAAAGCACTTCTTCTCCTATTTCTCCTCCTGTGAACTGCGATTTGTTTTGACGCACTTGCGCAAAACTGGTCATTTAGCTGTAATGGCAGCAATTGTCTCAAGTCAGGTGTAGATGCCGCAGGGCAATACATAGGGAAAAGCTCTGGCGTGATTACTGGAAAGGGGGTCTCTGAAGCAGTTCAGGATGTCATTAAGTACTTTCTGACCTTCTTGTCTGTCATCGCTGTTATCTATGTCATGTGGGCGGGTGCACAGATGCTACTCTTCCCATCAAGTGAGGAATCCAGCGAAAAAACCAAAAAAATCATTATCTCCGTCTTTCTTGGAGTTGTTATTATATGGTTCGCATGGTGGATCGTCAGCACGCTCTTCTACGTGCTCAACAACAATAAAGTTGTATCCAACATGGTACCAAAAGCCTACGCTGAGACACAGATTCGAAATATCGATTTCACGACATATAGCAACAAAATTCGTGCTCTCAAGACTCAGATTATCAGTGGATACAGTCCTGAAATAACAAAACAACTCAATATCTTGGTTGATGGTGCATTTGATCATCTACCAGATAGAGCTGACATTTTCGTGAATCGACAACTCTATGATAAAGTAAAAAAAGCTATTGCTGACTATGATCTACATCGAGAAGAGATTGATCGTGGTATTCTCGAGAACGCTCTAGACGAATTCCTAGAACGAGCAAAAACATTTTCTATACAAGGACAGATAGGATCAAATCCTCAAAAGTGAGATGCTCCCCTCTCGGTCACGCTTGAAGCACGAAATATGATAGATGAGAGCGGAACAGTTATTCCAGAAACCAATTTTAGTTGGTGGCTGCGTACACCAGATGGACCACGGGTTCTCTGACACGGAAAAACAATCAATTATGAGTTCAAAGATGAGGGCACGTTCACCGTATATCTCACTGTGAATTCCGCGAGCAAAAATAGCCGCGGTTTTGCCGATGTTATCAGCTTTGAAGACCAGACAATAGTAGAAGTCGGGCAACCAAAACTCAAATGGGTCATATTTTTCAACGAACAACTTGCATCTGACTCTATCAAAATACCAACTCGCGATGCACTTCAAAAGGTTCTCATCGACGCCACGCAAACAAAATTTTCTAACGGTTATACAGTCGCAAAGACTGAGTGGGATTTCGGAAATGGTAAATGAGCTACTCATGAATCATCACCTATCATAGAAGCTCAGGATTATAAAGAGGGTGATTTCAACGTGAAACTCACGCTCACACGAAACGATGGAGAAGCATTTTCAAAAACGATTGTTCTCAAAATAGGTGATCCTATAGCCTCTATTGGTATTAATAATAGAAAACCAAATAAAGGCGAAACGGTCATATTTGAAGCAAAAAAAGCAAATCAAGAAGGTGTACAATATTCTTGGGAAATACGAAAATTTGGTGTAGAACAACCTATTTTCTCTATGACATGACCTCGCATGGAATATGCGTTCAAAGAAATAGGTCGTTTTAGCATAGCACTTTTATCGAGTAAAGATCGGGTAGTAGACAAAGAAACAGTGGAGGTAAATATAGAATCCCGACCGCCAGTGGTACGATTTCTCGCAGAGCCTCTCGGACCAGAAACACCAAATACATATACATTTGATGGTACCTCTACCTATGATCCAGATTATCCAGACAATCAGAGTCTAAAATACGAATGGTTCGTCAATGATAGACCAGTACAACTCTCTAATACCAATTCAGCAAATAGTCGATGAAACTTCACTTTTACAGAGATTGGGACGCACCAGGTCGAGCTTCATGTCGTCGATGGAGAATGAAAATCAGCAGTCTTCAAAAAGGCAATCTCTATCAAAAGTCTCCTATCAATCGATCTCAATATCAGACCGCAGGTCGCAAAGAGAGGATGAAAAGTCATACTGAGTGCCAATGCCAATAATGGAAATATCTATGAATGGACTATCGGATCAAAAGATACAACAGTGACAGAAACAGGGCGTCATATAGTCACTTTTGAAAAATCTGGTACCTATCCCGTTACTTTAAAAGTCACAGATAGATATGGAAATATAAACTCTATACAAAGAAAAATCTACGTTGTGGATGGTGATGCACCATTTGCAGTTATTCAGCTCTCAACCAAGAGTCTCCTTTCTGAGACACAAAAATGAGCTTGTAGTGGAAACGATGCACTCATTGTCGACAGAGTTACGCCAGTTTCTCTCGTAGGAGATAAGAGCGTCAATGTAGGTGGCAGTACGACAGATCTGACATATTTTTGGAAAGTAGGACTCAATTCGAGCTCTTCTCAGAAAAACTTTTCACACACATTCGATGAGCTCGGCTGTGAAAAAATAACACTTACTGTAAATGACAAAAAAACAGGCGCATCATATACCTCCGAAGAATGGGTAAAAGTCGTCAATATACCTCCAAGATTTTCTGATATTCAGGTCAAAGTAGAAAATATAGATATGGATCCTATGCGTATAAATCTCCGCATGGAATGAGCAAAAGATCCAGATGGAAATATCACATCCTACACGTGGTATTATTATACGAGCAATGATGAACAACCTCAATGATTCCGTATTACCACCAAACCAGAAACTAGCTTCACCCTGCCAAAAATCAATGGACGATATTATTTTTCTGTCGTCATGGAAGATGCAAATGGTCTCAAAGTGGATACACGAGATATTTCAGAGGAAAAGTTTTCTACTCCTGATCTCCTGGTCAATCAAAACATTTCCATGCCTATTATCGATTTCAAGACAAACGGAACCGAAATAAAGTATGGAGAACCAGTGGAGTTTTCTGTCAATGTAAAAAATGCTCTCGGCCAAGATATCTCAAAAGCAGCAGAATATAGATGGGATATAGATGGAGATGGTTTCTACGATACAAAAACGTCTGAGCCTCGCTTCACCTACAAGTATACAGTACCGGGCGAATATCATCCAAAAGTAAAAGTGACTCATCGTGGGTTATCAACGACGAAGTTTATCACTCTTAACGTCGTGAATCGTCTCAATCCTCAAGCAGCGGTCCAGATTATAGGAGACAAAATAGTAGCCTATAATATGTCGACAGGAATTATTCAGAGTGTTGCTTGGTTTGCAGATGACAAAAAGGTTTCAGAAAACAAAGACTATCTCATCTACTCTGTGAGCGATGGGACATTTCCTACATCTATAAAAATCCAAATTTCCGATGGAAAAGATACACAAGAGGCAACAATACCTGTAGCCAGAAATCCAAAAAATAAGACTCTCCTGAAAAAAATAGAGAAACCTCTCATAGTCCTCACCAATAGTCTTGATGGAGGCGTAGAAGAAGTGCCCGATAATATAGTCTGGAAAGATCCTCTCAAGCCTCTCTTTTTGTACCTCGGTGAATCATCAGGTGATGTGCAATTTTATACCATAGATAATGATATAGATATTGACACTGACCTCTCCGGCGGCAAAGATGATGATGCTGACAATAAGTGAACTGCTTCATACAGAATGGGTCGCCCTTATCTCGTACCGATTGGGACAAAGCGTACTACCATTATGCGTCTTAGACTTCTCAAGAGTGATGGATCCGAGATAGATTCAAGACAAATCCGTGTTACTCGTGATTTCATAGCTCCAATCGTCGATCCAGAAAATCCTGCCGTAGTCATAAAAGCTCCTCAAGTTTTCAATCTGTCAGCAGCAGACAAGGCTCGTCTCGATAAACTCCAGTGACTGGTGCAAAATGTCCCTGATGAAGAACGCAAAGAGCTCACTCGATACCTCGATCAATTAGGAGATATCTGGTATGATAGGGCAGACAGAGCTGAGACACTTCTCCAATTTTCACAAGCAGTCAATATCAGCAAATCGATGACTCCTGAGCTCAAAACTCGCATTCACGAGCAAGTAAATCTCATCTATACTCAGGGGCAACAGGATGCCCAGGAAAAAGAAATTGCCAAAAAGGTGATAGCCGATTTTCTGGCAAAAAGTTCTTACAAAAAAGATATATTTGGAGATGGCACAGATGGTAATACAGGTCTCTTGGGCCAGATTATAGACAGTCCTGAATACTACGAACAAAACAAATCAATCGTACAGAAAATATATGATGATTATATCAAGTTTGATAAACAAATTTCTGATGAGGCCAAGGCTATCATAAAAGATAAGCTCGCCCTCCTCATAGGTAATCCTCCTGTACAAAATACTACGCCTCCTCCTGTAGTCACCGAAGAAAAAACTTCAATCTGGACGAAAATACAAACGAAAATATCAAGTCTGGTAGGGGATAAATGATCTCTGTTTTTGTGGATAGGTGTCGCAGTGGTAGGGATTTTGGGTCTCATCGTAATAGCAAAATTATTTAGTGGAGGTGGACACGATTCTTCGACACATGAGGAACATCACGATCATCATGACGATCATGGTGGATGACTCTCGACAACTCCAGAAAACACCCATGGACCAGACTGGCTGCATGTGGACGATCATCATGACGATCATCACAGTACTAGCGCAAGTGATGAGGGTCATGCAACTACACCGGATTGGCTCAAAGAAACTGAATCTCCTTTTGGGGAAGAAGACGTACTATCAAAAGAAGTAGCAGCTACGACAATCCATGCTGATACAAGCACAAAAACACCAGATTGGCTCCACGAAGACACTCATACAACCGCAACACCATCTACACCAGAAAAGGTGGCAGAAACAACTCACACTGACACGCCTTCTTGGCTCCAATCAACCACAGAAACAACTCCTCCAGAACCAAGCAAAGTAGAAGTTCCATCAAGTCCAGAACCAGTTTCTCCTCAGACACATGATGACATACCTGACTGGCTCAAATGAACAGAATCTGCTGAAAAAACAGTCACTCAAGAAGACGAAACAAAAACACCTGAAACAACTGAATCAATAAATGTGCCAGAAACAGATGTCGTTTTGCCTGCTTCAATACCAACAACGACAACCTCTGAATCCTCTGATTTACCTGATTGGCTTGCATGAACTCATAACACAGAAAATGCAACAACAGAAACTTGAAATATCGACGAACCAAAAGACAATGAACAAGTGTCTTCTCCAAAACAGGGAAAAAAGACATCCAAAAAAGATAAACAACTTCCTTCAGAAAGTCATCTTCTTGGATCAGCCGAAGATCTCATAAGCCCAGCATCCGATACACATACTACTTCTACATAATATTTCATGATTGCTATACGTCCATCAACCCCGTCTCCAAAACCAGAAAAGGACACCAAAAAATCTCTCTGGTCTAGTATTGCGGCGTATACAGCAAATGATCAGGATTATACACCGGCTCTAAAAATCACAAAAGCACCAAGTGCACCAAAAAAACGACACATTTTTAGAAATATTAGAGCGGCTTTGACGATTATTATCATCGGTTACTTGCTCTTGTGTGCCTACGTGTTATTGAATCCTGAAAATGCGCTCTTTTTCAATAATATTCTCGGAGTTCAGTATCTCACAGTCCGCACTGTCCTTGAATACACAATCTATGTTTTCTATAGTGCATTTGGTATCATCATCGGATTTGGCTTTCTCTTTTTCGGATACAAGGCTTTCTCTATCCGTACAAAAAGTCGGGTTAAGCGAGTTAATATATGGATAATAACAGTATTTTTCTGTTTGATATTCTTCGCAAATATTGCACTCTTTGCTGTCACCTATGAATGGTTCCGAAGAATAGATTTCAACAATTTGGATGGTCGAGTACTCATATACAATAACTCTCTCCTGAAATACCTGAAACCGACGGATGTATCGTCGGCTCTGATACCAGGTGATGTCAAAATCGGTCCTCTTCAGGTACGATATGATCTGAGCGCTTACATAAAAAAACGTGCTTTTCTCGAGGGTCTCGTACTGACTGAACCATACAATTTTGAGATTGACTATGACGGCGATAGAAAGCCCGATAGAGGGACTGGGAAAAATAATTACCTTGATCACCCTATTACAGATGTGGATTTTGCACCGACTATATCACCAGAATTCACCTACGATCAGGCAAAAGTATACAAACCAACCGCCAGCATCTCGGGTACAAATGTCGCTGGAAAGCCTATAAAATTTGATCTCGATATACCGGCTATCTCTCTCGACAAGGTTGTCAAAATAGGCAGAAATTTGATGCCGGATGGTGGTATACAATATACTTTTGATGCGGTGGATCTGAGTGATCTCGGACAAGTACGATGGACAGTTTTGTGAGATTCCAAGATAACAAAGGATGGTTATCAATTCTCACCAGATAAGATATTTGTCACACCTACTATTGTTTGTCTGCAGGTATTTCGAGGCAAGGCTCCTCTAAAAGACACTTGTGACTGGCAATTTGTCACAGAAGAAAGCACAAAAAGTAATATACAAAACACTGATATTACAATAAAAGTAGACCCTATCAATCCTCTCAAGTACCAATTTACAGTCAATCCGACTACTATTCAATGAGACATCAAAACCATCAGTTGGTATATCGACGGACAGGTTTATGTCGGCAAGTTTGATTCAGGATTTGAGCGCATATTTGATTACACATTTCATCGACCTGGAACCTATAAAATAGAAGCTGAGATTGTAGATACTCTAGGAAATACTGTACGCATACCTACTTCGAAGCCTATTTATACGGCCGATATGGTGGATTTGAAAGATGGTTTTTCTCTCAGTGTGACAGATGAATCTGGTACGGATTTGATAAAAGATACGTACGACAAAGCAACTCAATCATACCTTCTGCAGGATTTTCCTGTACCAGGAATACTCAAACTGGATGCTACACGAGTACGTGCCAATTCAGCTCGTCTCCGTCTCACGAAAGTAGAGTGGGATACTGATAATGATGGAACGTATGAGTCCGAGTGACTCTCTCTAGAGCACCCCATAGATGTTCCAGGTAGATATGATATACGAGCACGTTTTACCTTTACTGATTTATCTGTGGATGGTAAAGATATACCCATCTACCACATAGATCGTATCGCTGTTGTAGGTATACAAAAGCCACTCGATGTACGGGTCAAAATAACTCCGGATGATGAATACGCACCCGCATCTGTCCGATTTGATGCATCTATATCAAAAATACAGAAGTGAAATATCCGAAAATTTCTCTACGATTTTGGTGATGGGCATAAATATGAGTGAGAAGGTGTAGTCACAACATACAAATACAACAAACCTGGTGAATACAAAATAACCGTTACGGCAGTATCCAACACGGGTCTCCGAGCATCTAAAACCTATACTCTCATTCTCAAAAAGCCTCAAGAAAACGTCCACATACAGCCAAGTATTGCTTCAAATCTTGCCGAAGCCGGTCTTCCTATCACATTTAATGCTCAGATAAAAGGTGATGATGCAACGATATTCTGGGATTTCGGTGATGGATCTGGCATAGTAACTGGTAAAAACCCGATTCATGAATTCGCTGATCCAGGTACTTATACGATTAAGGTTCGTGTTGAATACGCAACAGGAATAGAAGAAAGCGATAGCATTTCCTACATCGTTCATTAATACTATGCATATCTCCCTTTTTATTCAGTTTTTTACGACATACTGGTTACCATTATTGATTATCACAATCGGTGGTCTTATCTATACGAGTATAGTTCTCTGGGCTGCCAAAATAAAAACATGACAGGCTCTCACACTGTTTTTGACCGGTATTATTGTTATTACTTGTATTTTTCTTCCATTTAATTGGTCTATTCAGAATTCAGGAAGTGGAAAAGAAGTTTCTCTATTCTTTTTCCAGATCAATATCGAGGGAAGTAACTTTATTTCTATTCTCCGAAATGCTCTGGCTCACAATGGTCTTGTACAAACTATCCAGCTCTCCTTTCGAGAGAGAGATATCGCGAGCGACATCATCGTTTTGTTCTTAGCATTTTTGGAAGAATTGGCAAAACTGACGCTCCTAATACTCTGTATACGAAAGAGTCTCCGAATGCCTGTTATCATCGTCTATCTGATACTTGTGTATTCTCTGTTTCATAAGCTTGATGGGGTTAATTCGACACTGACCATGGGCATTATGGGCGTAGGCAGTTTGATGGGGTTGATTATTTTATGGTCCCTTCTCAGCACACCTATTCGTACAGAGAGTGTCGCTGATTACATCTACAGTATAGCCCTCGTCGCACTCGGTTTTGCCTTTGCAGAAAATATCAAATACATGATAGATATATCTAACCATGGTGGAAATCTAGACAGCGTCACCAATAATGCCATCCTCCGATCTATATTTGGATACCTCTCACACACATTCTTTAGTATGGTGTGCGTGTCTTTGTATGCTCGGGGTAGGTTTGCCTTCTTACGACTTATCGACGATTCTGGGAACCTTTCTCTCGGTCAAAAGGCACTTGGATGGAAAAACTACACCAGCATCAAGAGTATTCAGGGGTTTTGGACGGGAGTCATCTGTGCCAGCATCATCCACGGAGTTTATAATATATTTATCTCTTCCAATGTTCTTATTCCTTCTGTGATGCTCATAGTAGGATTTCTCTTCCTCGAGCTCTTCGTTCTGCACGATTTGAGAAATAATACGAAATACGGACATATAGAGAATTATATGCAATAATATGTACCGTGCTGTTATCTTTGCCTGAAATTCTGGAGTTGGAAAAGATGCACTCGCACTATGACTGAGCCAGCAAGATCCAAATTTTATAGTAAGTAAGGCACGTATAACAACGAGAGAGCCTAGAAAAAATGAATCAGATATAACCTTTGTCGATGCTACAACTTTTGATGCGAGAGAAAAGGCAGGGAGAATTATTGGTGCTTATGAAGGTATTGGTGGGCACAGATATGGTATTGATACTGATATTTTGCGAGCAGAACTACAAAACAAACATCCAATCCTTCCGTTTTGAGGAGATACTCTAGAAATCCAACAAAAGTATTTGATGGATTTAGCATGGTTTTGTCGAGAAAATTGATTTCCCTTGCCTCTCTATTTCTTGCTTTCAAGATCCGATTTAGAGACACAAGAGGCTGATATTCTTGCTCGTTGATTACCCAAACCAGAAACCCACAGCAGATTGAATAGGATGAATAATAAAAATGCCCAGATTACCAGATGACCAATCATAAGACTCTATGAATGATTATACTGAGTGGATAATATACCAGGTAAAATGGACATATCTGTGGAACACTTGCTGTGGCTCTTTAATAATGCTCATAAGAGCATGGGTAATAGATTTTTCAAAGAAAGACACGAAAGACCATAAAATATTTGCATTCTAAATTAGCACCTATATAATGTAGGTGCTAATTTTATATTTTATCCCCTAGA
>CAYVZT010000019.1:0-11615 GCA_964456455.1 uncultured Candidatus Peribacteria bacterium
ATAAGGCTATGGTACGTCATCATATAACAAAGAATCGATTTACTTATTACTTACATCGCTGTGAGCGTCATTTAAATATCCATTTTTGGTCTTCGGTATTTGCTTTACTTTCTGTTTTTACAGTACTTCTCTTATATGAGGGTGTGCGAGGTTCTGCTACTGCAAATTTTACCATGTCTATACTCCCACAACCACTCGCTGTGACTGTTGTGGATGATAATTTTAATCCGATAGAAGAGCCAGAAGTTGCCTTTCCAGAAGCATCATATACGCCAACAGAATGTCGTGAATTAATCACAAATCTCGCATCACCAGATCAGCAGATTTATGTGCGCAATTTTGATGCCGCTGATAATGGTTGGACTGTAACTATTTCTGCTGAGAGTCCTACTGTGGCATGGACGAGTGGGGAGTATGCCTTTGATTTCAATGATCCAACAGGTGAGGGGTGTACTGATGGTGATGATCCTGATGCGCTCGCCGGTTCATTAAAAATTTATACTCAATCTGATTCGCTTGATAGCGGTCTTTGTCCTCTGTGTTCATCTAACTTTGTGAACCGTGTTCCGACCGGAATATTTGATGAGCAAGAAGGTGTCAATACAGTCACCCTCGTCTATGCTACTTCTGATTCTGATAATCGTGGAGATTGGACGCTCTCTGATATAGTTGTACATCAGACTATTCCAGCTTCTCAGCCTGCTGCTTGAGAGTATGAAATACCACTTTTGCTTTCCATCACAGCAAATTAGTTTAGATTGGCATTATTTTTGTTTTTAGCAAGGCGTTTGTATGTGTTTTTCTGTGTATTTTTTTATACTGAAAAGTATAAAAATTTCATCTATGAAAAACAGCCCATTTTTAAAATATGTAATATTTGGTCTTACTGCATCTATTTTTTGCTCTAGTTTTGCTATTGAATACGGTTGATTCGGAGGTCGACCAGCCTATCCACGTGCTGATAATCCTCGAACAGAATCTATATTTATTCATACGCTTGAACCCGGTATGACTCAGAAGGAATGAATCACTGTTATTAATAATTCTTCTGAGACAAAAACTGTATTAGTGTATGCTGCTGACTCTACACCATCTACATGAGGTGCCTTTGCTTGTAAACAATTTGCTGAAGAACAAAAAGATGTTGGTTCGTGGATAAAATTAGAAAAAACAGAAATAAAACTCAATGCGGGCACAACTCAGCTGATACCTTTTACCATCACTGTTCCTGCAAATGCAAGTGTCGGCGAACATAATGGTTGTATCTTAATTCAAGAAAAGAAAGCAAAGAAAGATGATCAACCTGGCGTTAATCTCTCGATTCGTACTGGTCTCCGAGTCGCTATTACTGTACCAGGTGATATAGAGAGAAAGCTTGATATTATGGGTTTTGATTACAAACGACAGAATGGTACTATTGTCTTACATCCTCAGGTAAAAAATACCGGTAATGTGTCTATTGATGCAAACGTATCTGTTGTGACTCGTTACTTTTTTGGTGTAAAATATGCAGAACAGGGTGGTCAATATCCTGTTCTCCGATGAGAAGTATCTGATTGGAATTTCGATCTGAAGAAACCTTTTTGGGGTTGATTGTATCGATCTAGTTTTTCTGTTTCTTATGATCCTGATCCACAAGCACAGGTTGGTAATAATACAGACGGTGAACTCGTCATATTGGATGGGCCAGCTGTTTGGTTTTTGACTCTCCCAACTCTTCTTTGATTTATAGTAGAGCTCATTATGGTTGGTTTCTTTGGTGTACTTATTTTCTTGTACATCGTTGCTCGTCGTCGTGAACAGTGGGTCATCAATCATTGGGGTAAAACCACCCTCAAGAGTGCCACCGATATTACCACTTTGGCTGAGCAGTATGATGTTTCTTGGAAGCTTTTAGCTAAGGTTAATCGCTTGAAACCACCTTATACTCTTAAAAAGGGTGATACAATAAAAGTTCCTCCATCTCATAAATAATGTATGTTTCGGAATTCTAACTGATGCATCAGAAATAGACATTCTTCTCCAGCCTACGTCCTCTTTGTTATTTGTTTTTCTTGTGTTTCGTTTTTTGTCATGGCTCAGGATGAAGGGGGGAGTATTTCTGTTGATGTACCAATTGCTCCTGCTGAAGCTCCTGCGCCTGAACCAGCTCCTTCTTGAACATCAGAGGTACCTTCCGAGGTTTCACAATCAGAATCTGAAACTCCTGCACCCTCTTCCGATTCTCCTGCGCCTGAACCAGCTCCTTCTTGAACATCAGAGGTACCTTCCGAGGTTTCACAATCAGAATCTGAAACTCCTGCATCTTCTTCCGATTCTCCTGCTGCACCTGAACCAGTTCCTTCTTGAACACCAGAGGTACCTTCTGATGTCCCACAGGCGCCAATCTCTGAAATTACTCTCATCGATACTGGTGATATCATAGTTCCCACGATTGATGGTGAAATTACTGCCGAAGCTGAGGAAATTATTAGTGTTTTTTCCAATAATGATGTCTTTGTTGAAATAGAGGTGATTTTTACAGAATTGGAAGATGAAGCAGAGCAAGAAATTCAAAATGAACCAACTCTTGCCGACAATACTGATGAAGATCCAAATGTAGACCTCATAGATCCTTCGATTATTTCTGATCCTCCTGGACCTCTTCCTGAACCTGAGACAGAATTGCCTCCAGAGGATACGACGCCTGTCCCTGAATCACCAGAAGCATCTCAGTCTACCATTGCTCTTCTCGAATCGTTACTTGAGCCAGAACAACTCTCGGTTCGTCGTTATGAAAAGAATATCATTCTCGATGAGACTGCTACGCATACTTGTCGGGCTGATATATTCCGTGCTGATCTCCAAAATGAGACATCATCCCGAGCTCGCGTCACGCTGTTTCAAAACAAGAAAAAAAATTTTCCTTCTTTTCTTGAAATAGGTGCTCTCCCAGTTGGTATTGATGTGGTTTTTAAATCAAATAAGGATTATACATATGCACCAGGGAATCGAGAAACGGTTATCGAATTTGATATTACGCGCCAGATAGGAGCTCTAGAATGAGATTTTACTATCCCTATCATCTATACTCTCCAGGACGGTGAAAAATCTTCTTCTGTTGTTTGTCAGATAAATATTTTGAATGATTAATATGAAAAAAAAGTTTTCAACATATATCAACTATCTTCAAAGCAAAAAAACTGCTGTTATTTTTTTACTTCTTGCTACTAACATTATTACTTTTGTTTGAGCTTATCTTTTTGTGCAGAAACTAGATCTTGAGAATTTCAGAGCAAAATATCCTCTCCTTGATCCGATGCGTTTTTTTGCAGAACCGAGAGATCTCCTTACAACTGTTCAACCAATCCGTGAACAGTTGAGGACGCTCTTTGAGAAAGAAAATCTCAAGTTTACCTCGCTTTATTTTGAATACATCAACACATGAGCAAATATTTCTATTAACCCTGATGTACGTATCTTGCCAGCTTCTCTCATTAAAGTGCCACTTGCTATGGCTGTTATGAAAAAAGTGGAACGAGGAGAATGGGAACTGTATAATGAGCTGATTATGACACGCGAAGATAGGGATACAGAATGGGGTGATGTCTACAAATATCCTATCGGTACACCATTAACTATTGAAGAATTGATTGAGGAAATGCTTCTTCACTCTGATAATACTGCTTACCGTATATTGTACCGTAATCTGTCTCTTGATGAAGTGAAGGATGTTTTTATATCTCTTGGTTTGGATGATTTTTTTGATCAAGAAGGTAAAATCACTGCCAAAGAATATACTCGGTTGATTCGTTCGCTCTACACTTCGAACTATTTGAGTCCTGAACATTCTCAGTTTTTACTTGATGTACTTTCTCGAACAGATTATGATGATTATCTCGGACAGGGTATACCGGATACTGTCCAATTTGCACATAAGATTTGAGAAAATGAATCCAAGACTGTTATTCTTGATGCAGGACTCGTCTACACAGGCAATAGGGTCTATCTTATATCGATGGCTATAGATTATCAACAAGAATGATTGACTCGAGAAGCTTCTCTTGACCTTTTTGATAAAGTATCAAGGTTGATTTACGACTATATTTCTACAGCAAATAATGAGACACTTTAGTTCTATATTCCGTACAATCCTCGTCTATTACACTGTTTTTTGTGTTGTTTTGGGGGGTTTACCATTTGAGGGCTTTTTTGTTCAAATGAGAGAAGGAAATATTGTCGATGTTCTTTACCGTGCTCATAAAAATAAGAACGTCATCGATGTTGCATGAGATTTTTTGGACCCTCACGTACCAGTAACTCATGCAAATGGTGCCACTGATGCTATGATGGTCTATGATACTGTTAATAATGCTACATCTACTCCAAAATTTCGACTTTGGGATGGGAGTGCTTGGGGAAGTGAGCAATCTGCAAGTCCTTTTGTGGGTTCCGAGCTCTATAACATGCAGGTACGATATGCACCTACAAGAGACGAAGCTATATTGGTTGCGATTACTAATACGGGGCAAATACAGGCTCAAGTATGGAATGGTTCATCATGGTGAAGTCCAACCACACTGTCTACTGTTGGGGATACCGTAAATAATCCAAATGCTGCTTCTCTCTACCGATGATTTGATATCGAATATGAACAAACTTCTGGCGATGCTATTGTTGTCGTAGCGGACAATAGTGCCGATCCTGACTATTATGTCTGGAACGGTACGAGCTGGACTGGTCCGACGAATATCGACATTCCTACTACAGGTCGACCATTACAGATTGAGGTAGCTTCTCGGCCAGGAAGCGATGAGTTGGCGTTTATTACACTTGATACAAATGCTGATGTATATGCTATGCGTTGGACTGGAACTGCATGGAACAACATGACTGTTGCTACAGCCTGGGAAACAACTGCTTCTATCGCAGGTACGAGAAAAGCAATTGATGTTGCCTTTGAAACGACCTCATGAGATATCATGTTTGCTTGGTGATTTGCTACTGTAGCCACAGCTCATTTTCGTTACCGTGCTTATTCATGATGAGTGCTCGGTGCAGTTACCAATGTGACAAATGCTAATCAGTGATGAGTAGCGCATTGGCTTAAGCTCGCTCCAAATCCTAATGTAGGGTCTGATCAGATTATGATTGGACTTCTTGATGCGGGTGCCGATTTGAATACTTTTATATGGAGTGGTACTGCGTGGAGCGCTGTTCATACTGAACATAGTGCTGGTACTGAAAATGCTGCTGTCGAGATGGATTTTGATATTGCTTTTGAGACGCATAGTTCCAACCCAAATGATGCGTGGCTTCTCTGGTCAAATGGTACAGCTGTCTCTCGCAAGCTCTGGGATGGTGGGACATCGACTTGGTGAACTGCTACGACTATGGGCGATGATAGTTCTTCTATTCTCCTTAATTCTCATCCCAATAATGGCGCTGTACTTGCAGCTGTCTATGAAGACGACACTTCTGCAACAAAAGATATACAAGAGGCTCACCTTACTGGGGGAAGCCAGACATGGTCTACTATTGCTCAAATATGGGATGGGCCTGTTCGTCGTAATCTTGGTATTACTCGCATGGCTCAAGCAACTCAGAAATATAATAGTTCTAATGAAGCCATGTTAGTCTACGTGACAGAGGATAGTACTACTTATCCACAATATCGTCGATGGACATGAAGTTCATGGAGTTCTGCATCGAGTGCGAGTGGTACAAATGGAGAGTTGCGTCATATGGTTCTCAAGACATCGCCCAAGAGAGATGAGGCAGTTTTGGTCACTCTTGGTAATAATGGTCGTGTCGAAGCTCAAATATGGAATGGTACAACGAGTTCATGGGGAAATGTATCTACTTTATGTACAACAGCTGATGTGAATGGTGATAGAGATTTGCAGTCGCTGTATCGATGATTCGATGTCGAATACGAACAGTCTTCTGGTGATGCTATTGTGGTGTGTAGTGATGGTACTGCAGATCCGAACTATTATGTTTGGAATGGTACGAGCTGGTCAGGGCCGACTGATATTAATATCCCTAATACTGGTATTACAAATTATATTGAGCTCGCGTCTCGTCCGGGGACTGACGAACTGGCTATGATAGTCCTAGATGCCAATGTGGATGTCTACGGTATGCGATGGACGGGAAGTGCCTGGGATGCCATGGGTGCTGCGGCTGTGTGGGATGCAACTGGTTCTATTGCTACAAAAGATTCTATTGATGTGGCCTATGAGAAAACTTCTGGAGATATCATGTTTGCTTGGTGATTTGCTACTGTAGCTACAGCCCATTTTCGTTATCGTACTTATTCTGGAACTACTCTCTGAGCAGTCACAAATGTCACAAATGCGAACCAATGATGAGTCGTTCACTGGTTAGAACTTGCTTCTAATCCGACGAATGCGTCTGATCAGATTATGATCGGATTGGTCGATGCCGGTGCCGATCTCAATACTTTTATTTGGAGTGGTACTGGCTGGAGTGCTGTTCATACTGAGCATAGTGCTACTGTTGAAAGTATTACTGCTCAGGTTTTTGATATTGCTTTTGAAACTCATAGCTCGAATCCAAATGATGCTTGGCTCACGTGGGGTAATGGTGCCGCTGTCTCTCGTAAGCTCTGGGATGGTGGTACTTCAGCATGGGGTACAGCAACAACTCAAGGAGACGATACCGATTATGTCCAACTCAATGCTCAACCAAATAGCGGTGCTTTCTTTATGAATGCTTATGAGAGCTCTGCATCCGCCTCGATGGATATAACTGAAAATCGCCTTACTGGTGGTTCACAGACATGGTGAACGGCAAGTGCAGTCTATAGTGGTCCTGTTATGCGTACAGGTTTATCATTTGCCAAAGTGGCTGTTGCTTCTGAGAACTACATATCTCCGACCTACACACAGCAGGCATATCGATTCTTCAATAATGCAAATTCTGCTGATGTCGGTAGTGCTTTAGCGGCTCAAGATTCATGAGCTTCTCTTGGTTCTGCATGAGCTGCTTTTCGTCTCCGATCTCTTCTGCGAGTTGATACAAATACTATTTTAACAAATGAACAGGATTTCAAACTCCAATTTGCTCAAAAATCGGGCACTTGTGATACAGCATTTTCATGAGAAACCTATACTGATGTGACTGATGCAACAGATATAGCCTATAATAATAATGCTACTCCAGCTGATGGTGCTGCTCTCACTGCTAATGCCAATGACCCAACTGATGGCGGTCGAACGATTGTTAACCAGGACTATGAAGAACTCAATAATTTTACGAATACTGAGGCGACTATCGCGAGCGGTCAGGATGGGAAGTGGGATTTTGCACTGAAAGATAACGGAGCTCTCTCTAATACAGATTACTGTTTTCGTATTGTAAAATCTGATGGTTCGCTTTTGAATGAATATACAGTCATCCCCCAAATTACGACTGCAGCTGGAGGATCTGTGAGTGCGGATATAGTTGATAGTGGAGGCACACCTGTTGGTAGCCCGTCTGTGACTATGAATAGTGTTATAGTGACTATAGGACATCAGTCTGCTACAGGTATATTTGGTCAGGCAAATCAGAAAATCCGAGTTACTAATAATAGTGGCAATGCGCAGTGGACTCTGTCTCTTGCTGCCGATGGGGGTGCTACCAGTTTCTGGGATGGGATCTCGACTGATTATGACTTCAATGATCCAACTACAAATGCAGGTGATGGAGCAGACAGTGATAGTCTCGGTGGTCGTATGAGTCTCAACCCGAGTGTTGGTACTCTTGCTGGTACATGTGGTACTACCGGTGTTACCAAATGATCATCAGCTTCTTTCTCAGAATGAACTATTGATTCTATCACACTTCTGACAGCCTGAGCTGGAGCTGATACGCAGTGTTACTGGGATTTTACTGGTATTGATATATCTCAGACGATACCAGGAGAAAAGCCGACATGATCGTATTCTATCAATATGACCCTGACTGCGACAGCTATATAATTGTGATTTTTATTCAAATATTTGACAGACAAATCAAAATATGATTGAATGTGTCTATGGAGGGAAATTTATTCCCACAATCACTTCATTCATTTTCTATGAATACTCGTTCACTCTCATCATTTATTCTTCGTAAGATGAATATAGCCACCGCAGGAGTTATTCTCGGTGTCATGGCTCTCAGCACTGCTGCATGAGTTTATGCTTCAGCCACTTCGAACTTTGCTCAGACTATTAATGCTGGTACCCTCTCAGTCGATATTGTTGATGGTAGTTATGTGACTGTTGGAAGTCCATCAGTAACAATGTCAGCAAAAACATTTAGCTTTTCTTGTTTGAGTGGAGGTTCTGCTTCCACAGGAACATTTGGTACCGCTTCACAGGTTATCTATATTAAAAATCCTGATGCTGCCGATAATGGATGGACAGTAAGTTTGGCTGGATCAGCTACAACAGCTGTTTGGGACAGTGCAGGAACTGATTATGATTTCAACGATGCTGGTGGTTCTGGTTGTACTGACGGTGCTGATGCTGATAGTTTTGGTGGTCAGATGACAGTTGATCCTTCTGTTGGTACGCTCGCAACTGGTGCATGTGCATCATGTACAACAACGAGTGTGAGCAAATGATCTTCTTCCGCATTTGTCGAAGGAACAACAAATAGTATCACGCTTTTAACTGGAGCATCTGGTTCAGATGATATTGGTGATTGGAAACTCACAGGTGTCTCTATTTCTCAAACAATTCCTGCTGAACAACCAGCAGCAAGTGATTATGACATCAATCTCACTCTTTCCGTTGTTGCTAGTTAAAAATATATTTTACATAAAAAATCCTCAATCTTGAGGATTTTTTTATGATAAAATTTTGACTTGGTCTGCAGAATATGATTGAATGTGTCTATGGAGGGAAATTTATTCCCACAATCACTTCATTCATTTTCTATGAATACTCGTTCACTCTCATCATTTATTCTTCGTAAGATGAATATAGCCACCGCAGGAGTTATTCTCGGTGTCATGGCTCTCAGCACTGCTGCATGAGTTTATGCTTCAGCCACTTCGAACTTTACTCTTACAGTCAATGCTGGTACCCTCTCAGTTGATATTGTTGATTGAAGTTACGTTAGCGTCGGTAGCCCTTCTTTTGCTCTTGGTGCTGTCACTGCAGGATTTGGTTGTCAATCAGCTACAGGAACATTTGGTACCGCTTCACAGGTTATCTATATCAAAAATCCTGATTCTGCCGATAATGGATGGACAGTAAGCTTGGCTGGATCAGCTACAACAGCTGTTTGGGACAGTGCAGGAACAGATATTGATTTCAACGATGCTGGTGGTTCTGGTTGTACTGACGGTGCTGATGCTGATAGTCTCGGTGGTCAGATGACAGTTGATCCTTCTGTTGGTACTCTTGCTGTAGGGCAGTGTTCTTCATGTGGTACTTCAAATATTACCAAAGGTTCTTCTTCATCATTTGTAGAGGGAACAACAAATAGTATTACTGTGTTGACTGGAGCGGCTGGTTCTGATGATTTCGGAGATTGGAAACTCACAGGTGTCTCTGTTTCTCAAACTGTTCCTGCTGAACAAGGCGCTCAAAATGACTACGATATTAACATGACTCTTTCGATAGTTGCCAGTTAACCCCTTTTTATATAAAAAATCCCCAAAAATAGGGGATTTTTTGTATCTCAAAATTGATTTACTGTTTTGATTGTGTTATTCTTTAGGTATGAGAGATTTTATTCAAATACTCACAAAGGCACTCTGCGTCTTTTTTATGGCGTCTTTTTTGATGTTGAATGTCTCGGCTCAGAGTGCTCTCCGACTCGTAATACCTATTGTTTCTTCTGCGTGCTTTAATGGTATAGATGATGACGGAGATGGTCTCATAGATTATCCATCAGATCCTGACTGTACGACTCAGGATGATCAATCAGAACATCATCTCACAGCTACTTGTACTCCCTCAGTCACTTCTATTCAGTTATGACAGAGCGTGACTTGGACAGCTAACCCATCTGGCTGAAGTACCACGTATACCTATCTCTGGTCTGGTTCTGAACTCAACAGTACAGCGTCTACTGTTTCAGTTACTTATTCTACACTTGGCTCTCAAAGTGCTTCTGTTACGGTTACTTCTGGTGTTGATTCAGTGACGGTGAATTGTGCTGAGAGCGTTGTAGTTACTTCTGCGTCTTCATCGGAGTCGTCGAGTGGGTGATTATGAGGTGGGGGATGATCAGGGTATGTTTGATATTATAATTCTACCACTGAATCTCCTCATACACCAGCTCAAGCACCTGTCCCAGAAACTGATGTACCAGAGCAACTGAATGCTGCTCCTGAGCCAACAGTAAATACCATTCCTCAGAAAATTATTCCACCTAAGATACCTCCAGTTCCTCGCGTGAAACTCAAAACGCAGGTTCGTCTGACTCTCCGAGAGGATAGAGGAATATCTCTCACAAATGAGCCTGTTCCTGTACCGCCTCGAGCCGATAATCTGCCATTATTTGATGTTATTTCTGAGTTGAGTGGTATTAGTATGAATGTCGTCAATGGTTGACTCCTTGGTAAGGTGGCTCCAGGTGAACTTCTCCCTGTTTCTGTGAAATTATTGAATGTGAGTGGTACTCGACGTCTCGATGTCCAGGTATATTATTCTGTTCTCTCACATGAAAATGAGTCTATATATTCAAGCAGCGAGACTGTCGCTGTTGAGACAACAGCGAGTTATGTGAAGATGGTACAAATACCATACTACATTATTCCTGGTGTTTATAATGTGAGAGTCACAATCAAATATGATGGCCAGACAGTCCCGGCTACATCACACTTCCCATTTACTGTTGAGAAAAAAATAGGTGGCATATTTCAGACCACTATCCTTACTTATGTTGCTCTCGCACTCTTATCTGCTCTTTTCCTTGCTATTGCCCTCGTTATCTTCCGCAAAAAATATCATAATCGATCACGATTGTCGCCTATTGAGTATTCTGATGTGCCGAACAATATGCGTACTTTTTACGAAATTATCAGTGATACTATTATGGACATGAGACAACGTGTTGGTGACCAGGCAATTGTTATTGCAAACCGTATTGAAGGACTTAAAATTGATCCAGAGTCTGGCAAAGTATTATCTGTCTCTACTAATCCATCAAAAATCATTGCAGAATTAGTTGCCGAATATGAGCGTGAATTAGGAAAGAAAGTTTCATTTTTATTCCGCAATTGATCTAAAAAATAATTTCTTACTTCTTTTTTTATGAAAAAACACAAGAACATACTTGTTATCGAAGATGAAAATAATCTGCGCAGCACTATAGTTGATGTTTTGCGTGCAGAAGATTTTGATGCTATTGAGGCAAAGGATGGAAAAGAGGGCGTCAAAATGGCTCTCAAATATCATCCAGATTTGATACTCTTGGATCTCTTGATGCCAGGTATGGATGGTATGACAGCTTTTGAGAAAATTCGTAAAGATTCTTGGTGAAAAGGAGTTCCTGTAATTATTCTCACAAATATCAATCCAACCGCTGAGAAACTTGTTCAAGAAGTTATTGATTATGGACCTATTTCTTATCTTATAAAATCTGATTGGAAACTCCATGATATTGCTCGCAAAATAGAAGAAGCCCTC
>CAYVZT010000019.1:11715-13596 GCA_964456455.1 uncultured Candidatus Peribacteria bacterium
TATAAAATCTGATTGGAAACTCCATGATATTGCTCGCAAAATAGAAGAAGCCCTCCACAGCAAGGCACAGAAATATGACTAAAAAAAGTATCATCTCCCGACTTATTCAACAATTTTCTCTTAATAGATACTGGTTTTTGATAGTTTTTATTTCATTACCTGTCTGGATTTTTTTTATTGCACCTTTTTTGCTCAAAATCCCTACAGATTTTTCTTATAAAGCTGACATTATTTCTGTTGATAATTTCTATGATGAAAAAATAGGAGATTATCGAGGGGAACAATATTCAAATACAAAATTTTCTTATCAAGTAGTTGATAAGAAATGACCTGTGATTGTTATAAAAAATACTTTTCATGTGAGTACTCCCGAAGGAAAGACTATTTTTAAAACCGAACCACTCTATGGTATCAATAGCTTTACTGGACAACATGTTCCATGATATGGAGATAGAGACAGAGACGGGTACCTTTTTGCACCACATGGTCTCAGCAAGGATGAGACTTTTTCTTATTGGCACGTGAGTAATAATAAGAGCGTTAATATGCGTTATGAGGGGGAGAGACTTCTTTACTGATTGCGCGTTTTTAAATATGTAAGTGATGGACAATGAGCTTTTGACCAAACGGAATTTATGCATCATCTTCCGGATGTTCCGGAAAAGAGAGGTGTTAAATTAAATAATGGTGTAAACTTATGGATTGAGCCAGTTTCTGGTTACGTGGTAAAAATGGAAGATTACTCCCGAGAATATTATTTTTATGATATCAAAACAGGACAAAAACTAGCTCCATATAATCAATTTCTCAATACTTATTCAGAACAAAGTGTTCGTGAACATGTGAAGCGTGCCAGTGATGAAAAAAATAAATTTATAATTGTTCAAAAGGTTATTCCGTCTGTATTGATCTTTGTACTTATTTTTATTGTAATTTTTTATAATTTCCCTCACTTTTTTATTTTTTCTCCAAAGTATCTGTTTCCCATATTAGTATTTGTTTCAGGGATGATATTTACTGTCGCGGTTTTTCTTTACTCACAAAATAATATAGAAATATCAGAACAAGAGGTATTTCGTTCCCAATCAGAAAAAATTAAAGACGATATAGAAGATAAGATGAATTTATATATTAATCTGCTCTCAGGGTGAAAGTGATTTTTTGATGCTTCTGTTTGAGTGGAAAGAGATGAATGGCGTTCTTATGTTCAATCACTTAATATTCAGAAGAGCTACCCTGGTATTCAAGGAATGGGTTTTTCGCGAGTCATTCAACCTCGTCAAAAATATGATTTTATTGGCTCTATTCAAAAAGAAGGATATATAGATTTTCAGATTACTCCTGAGGGGGAGCGAGATATTTACACTTCCATCATCTATCTCGAGCCATTTGATGAGAGAAATAAGAGAGCATTTTGATATGATATGTTCTCGGAAAGTGTTCGAAGAAAGGCTATGATGCGTGCTCGAGATACGTGATTACCTTCACTTTCTGGTAAAGTAAGACTCAAGCAAGAAACAGATACAGACATACAAAACGGTTTTTTGTTGTACGTTCCTGTGTACAAGAAAAATATTATTGCGGAGAGCACTTTGTCTGATTCTATTTATTGATATGTCTATGCTCCTTTTCGTGTCAATGATTTTATGGATTCCTTTCTTCATTGAATTTGATATGATGTCTCTTTTCAGTTATTTGATGGACTCAGGACTGATCCAGATAAAAAAATGTACACATCTGCTCATTTTCCTACAGAAAAAGATGATTTAAGATTCCGTGAGATTACTACTTTGACTATTGCTGGTCATCCATGGACTCTCGAATTTGTAAATTCCCCACAGTTTAAGAGAAATATTATCTATATTCGATTATCGTACGGTA
>CAYVZT010000019.1:13696-15292 GCA_964456455.1 uncultured Candidatus Peribacteria bacterium
GTAAATTCCCCACAGTTTAAGAGAAATATTATCTATATTCGATTATCGTACGGTATATTAATGTTGGGTTTTCTTATTAGTTTGCTGTGATTTTTTGCCCTCCACACACTTATGGTGTCGCGAGATAGGGCAGTTGATTATGCAAAAAAAGTAAACAGGAAACTCATCAAAAATATCAAAGAACTCGAAATCAGTAGAGATAATACTCTCATTGCCTTGCGTGAAGCAGAGGTACAGAAAGAAAAAACTCAAAAAGCGAATACTCGGCTCAAGCTAGCCACCCGCTCTGCTCATATAGGTATTTGGGAATGGGATATGGTCAACCATCATCTTATTTGGGATACACAAATGTACGCCTTGTATGGTTACAAAAAGCAAGAATTTGTAGGCAAGGCACAGGATATTTGGTATAAGAGTATTCATCCAGATGACAAGGAGAGAGTGAATAATGCACTTCAGAAATCTATCAAGAAAAAACAATTATTTGATGAAAAGTTTCGAATTATTTGGCCCGATGAGACAATTCATGACATTCGAGCATTTTGACTTGTTCAAAATGATGAACATGGTGTGCCTGTTCATATGGTGTGAGTCAATTGGGATATCACCCAGGAAGCCCTCATAGATAGACAAAAAACAGAGTTTGTTTCTATCGCTTCTCATCAGCTCAGAACTCCTCTGACTGCTGTGAGTTGGTATACGGAGATGATGCTTCGTGGTGATGGCGGTGTGGTATCTCCGGCTCAAAAAAAGTATCTCAATGAGATATATCAGAGTAATCAAGTTATGATTGATCTCGTCAGCAAACTCCTCAATGTCTCACGTATTGAACTGGGAACACTCAAGATCGAATCGAGGGAGACTGATGTTGTTGGTATTTTCCGTGATGTTGTGGCTGAACAACAAAAGAATATCAAGACTAAGAAATTGATTATACGACAAGAATTTGATGTGTTGGATACACAAATGACAGATCCAACATTGGTCCGTATTATTCTCCAAAATCTCTTTGCAAATGCTATAAAATACACTTCAAAATGATGAAAAATCACCTGTATTTTACAGAAACATAAAGACAATATCGTCATACAAGTGGCTGATACGGGATGTGGGATACCTCTTTCTGCTCGGAAAGAAATATTTCATAAGTTTTTCCGTGCTGAAAATGTGCGCGATACAAAATGAACAGGTCTCGGCCTCTATATCGTAAAATCTATGGTTGAAAAGCTGCAAGGTAGCATCTCTTTTGAGACGGTTTGTCTTGATGAGAAAAAACGATGAAAAACTGCTGGCACGACGTTTACCGTGACGCTCCCTTTTATCACAAAAAATCCTCTTAAATAAGAGGATTTCTGATGTAAGAATGGTGGGAACGCTGGGGGAGAGATGCCTCGAATGGCATCTCGAGTCAACCCGTAGGGTTCGATTCCAAAAAAACTCCTTCAAGAAGAAGGAGTTTAAGTACAGAAATGGTGGGAACGCTGGGAATCGAACCCAGGACCATCACCTTAAAAGGGTGCTGCTCTACCAATTGAGCTACGTTCCCACACCAACTATCGTGGCGTGACTATATGAAAAAAATCCTATTTGTCTACT
>CAYVZT010000020.1:0-14664 GCA_964456455.1 uncultured Candidatus Peribacteria bacterium
ATATATGAATTTCTCGGCTATTTTAACAGCAAAAACGTATCAAAAGTATTGACAAAAAATATAATGAATTTTTCTTAACCTTTTTTGAGAGATTTCCACGAGAGATAGACAAAATATCCCACCACAACCATGGTCACAACAGGACTGACCCATTCTGGTACATGGTGACCAAATCCATCAAGTATCATAAAAAGTCCTAAAAAACCGATAGAATACATCGCTCCGTTTTTGAGATAGATGTATTTCTTCACTCGTTCGATATTATGAAGTGTGAGCTCGCGTACGACAAAAGCGCCAATACCATTTCCGATAAGAATAAGTGGAACAGAAAGTGTGAAAGCAAATGCTCCAAGAACGCCATCAATAGAAAATGTCATATCGATGATTTCGAGGTAGAGGATTTTGCTCAGGTCTGTCATCTTCCCTCACGAGGTGAGTTCGTGTTCTTTTTTCTCTGCATTTTCTTTGAATCCATGAGCGATAAAAAAAGCAGAAGAACCAACAACAGCAGAAAATGCTATCATCGAGTCGAGATGATTGGCTTCCCATACTATCCATGCGAGAATGACAGACACGACCGCAAAAAACCAAATATCATGTTTGTGAAACCATTTTTCAAATCAAAATGAATAGTACTTCTCTTCCATAAAAAGCCAGTGAAAAAAGAGAAACAAGAGAAATATGCCTCCACCCATGAGGAGAACCGGTGCAGAAGATTCTATAGATTCGTGTACGTGCGGATCACCACTAAATGATGCCATAAATGCCTCCCATGGACCAAGTGACGGATTCGTCGCCCAGATAATTGCCCATGGCAGAAAACCACGAACCAAGAAAACAGCAAAAATCATTCCCCAAAAGAGAAACCATTTTTTTGCACGAGGCGAAACAGTGCCCAGCACTTGAGCATTGATAACAGCATTATCGATAGAGCTCACAACTTCGAAGAGAATGAGTCACAGGATGATGAGGAGAGATGTCATGCAGGTGATTATAGGGAGAACGTCGTGTGGAAAACAAAAAAAATTTGCATTTCAAAAAAATAGACCATAATACATCTTATGACACGTACAAATTACTTCTTTTATTTCTTTGACCTTTCAAACTGCGAAGGATAATTTGTCGTATCAACACAACTTTTCAACCCTTCGCACCTGCGGAGGGTTTTTATTTTTAATTTTTTATTTATGGGACACCGTTCGATAACAGATGATACACACATAGAAGATGTAGTACCAATAATACAGCCTGGGTTACTTATCCACGAACTCCCTCTTAATGATAGTGATCAGGAAAGAATTGAATGAAATCGAGACAGTATAACAAAAATACTGACTGGCCAAAGCAACCGAGTATTTGCAGTTGTAGGACCATGCTCAATTCACGATAAAAAAAGTGCTCTTGAAATCGCTGATAAAATCGCTGATATCAGAGAAGAATTAGGTGATGCTCTCGAAGTAGCTATGAGAGTATACTTTGAAAAACCTCGAACTACTATTGGATGGAAATGATTGATAAATGATCCAAAACTCGATGAAAGTTGTGATATAAATCTAGGGTTACGTACGGCACGTGAACTTCTCTTAGAAGTAAGCCGCAAAGGTGTTCCGACGACCACAGAAATTCTCGACGTTATTACCCCTCAATACATTGCTGACGCTCTTGATTGGGTAGCAATTGGCGCGAGAACAACAGAAAGTCAGGTTCATCGGCAAATGGCAAGTGGACTATCTATGCCAGTAGGATTTAAAAACGGTACAGACGGTGGAGTAGATATTGCTCTTGATGCTATAGAGTCGGCTGCTGGGCGACATTCATTTTTATCTGTCACAAAAGATGGAGTCGCTGCAATCGTCAGAACAAAATGAAATACATGACATGTAATCCTGCGTGGTGGCCGTGATTCCACAAATTATGATGCAGCTTCTATAAAAGCAGTTCAAGAGAAATTAAGAGCACGTGGAATGAATCCTCAAGCCATGGTAGATTTTTCACACAATAATACCATGGATCAACATCGTAAAAAAGATCCTCAAAGACAAATGGTTGTCGGAGAAAGTGTAGCAGAACTGATAGAATCAGGGAGCCATGCTGTGCACAGTTTTATGATGGAAAGCCATCTCCATGCATGAAAATACAACCATACCCCTGGACAACATGATCCAGCCAGTATACCATACGGTGTCAGCATAACCGACGGTTGTCTAAACTGGAAAGATACAGAAACACTGCTCCGCAGATTAGCCACCGCAGTACGTGAAAGAAATAAAAAATAATATGCCTCGTCCACTTCAAGACATCCGTGCAGATATCGATGCACTCGATCAACAAATCGTTACCTCACTTTTCGAAAATAAAGAGAGTGAGGAAAGATCATTTGAATCTCCTGATATACAAGCAGAAGAGATAGCACAAATTCGTGCACTACAACTCAAATTCTCAACCAAGACATGGAAACTCCTGAATCAACGCATGACTCTCTCACGAGAAGTAGGAGAAACAAAGAAAGCATTGTGACAAAAAGTAGTAGTCGATAAAGTGCGATATGAAGAAGTGATAAAACAGGTTCAATCATATGCCCCACCAAAAACAGGAGAAAAAATTAGAACACTCTACAATCTCATCCATGATATCTCTGTTCGTATACAACAAGAAATAATCGGAACATCATAAAAATTATGAATAAAAAATATCACATTATCTGTGGTTACATCGCGGCAACTATCTGCCGAGGTGCGACCTATATCTATGCCTCTCTCCGGGGTTGGTATAACACGCTCTATATGTTTATGATATCGAGAGTCGTCACAGCAAATATGTCATATTTTTATTATAATTTTTATGCATTCATCTATCATCGTCCTCTGATCTCCAGGCAGTTACGGAGATCAAACTCGCCACCAAATACTTCCCCATTCGATACCAATATTTGTTCCATCAAATTCACACATTGTAGATTCAGTTGTCGAACATAATGGTGTAGGAATCATCCCCGTTTCAAATCCTTACTGAGGCTCTGTAAATGAATCCTGGGAAGCCCTCGAAAAACACAGAAAATGTCTCATCATCGCTGGCTCTCATACTCTCCCTCTCGACCATGCTGTAGCACAAAAAATAGAACATGTATGAGCGGAAGTACAGAGAATATTTTCTCATCCTCAAGCATACAATCAGAGCAAGCCGATGCTGGATATTCTCTATCCTGGTCATGAATTCGTAGAAAGTAAGAGTACAATAGGAGCTCTGGGTATGATAGAAAGTCCTCATGATGTTGCTATTTGCTCATCAGAAGCAGTTCGATGAAATCCAGAACTTGCAAGCAAATATAGAGTCATCCGAGAAGGTATCAGCCCTCCTGATAACGCAACAAAATTTGTCGTTATCGCCACGCGAGAAAATATCTGAAAGGTAATACATTTACCTCCAAGCAATATTGAGATACTCAGAGTAATTTTATCCGATCAGCCAGGACAATTATGAGAAGCCACAGCTCTCCTCGGAAATTTAGGAGTCAATATTCATGAATGGGATAAAGCAAAAACTATACCCGGAGTGAGCCCTCTCTATTCTCTCCTACTCATAACTTCACGGTTACCGAGCGATGATGAGTCTCGCAAACTTCTGGCAAAAATACGAACTGAAACAATACCTCAAAAAGAAGAATTATGCTAAACACACTACATACAGCTCGCCACTATTACCGCTTTTTCCTCGGGAGAAAGGATGTTTCGTATTGCCCATAGAATAGGTCAGCGAAAACAACCAAACCTCTCGAGTCTTTCGAGAGGTTTTTTATTTATTTTAATCAATGTAATTATGGAAACAGAAACAAACCCTTTTGGGAATAGTATCGGCGTTATTGGTGATCAATTTTTCACTGGTAAAAAATGAGAGCTTAATTCGAAACTTGCTTTTCATGTAGCAGATACTGGTATAACAGGAGGCCTACATTTCTTTGAACCAAACAAAGAAACATGAGATGTGAATGAGGAAGTCGATAGCATTATTTATCTCGGATGAGAAGAACTTCCTATAGATTTGATTCAAAGACTGTCAAAAACAAAAACGACGCCAGTTGTACAAATAAACCTTAATCCTCAAGGCTGCGATATATGGCATACATATCTCAAATTACTAAACTTGCCAGGAGCATTCTATGACATGACTCGTTTGGATTTAGTAACTACAACACAAGCAGAGATAGAAACATACGGATTGGGGCACATAAGAAAGAATTTAGGTAATCCAGGTGATCATCGTTTTATATGAAACGTCGATTACAACGCATCATCCTGACTCATCGAGCACATATGTTGTCCAAAAATATCTAAACATATTGCCAATATGGTATCCAAATTACTAGATATTCCTATTGCTTTTATGTGAGATTTACATGAGGAGGGTAACAAAATATGCGAAGCATACGGTGACTAAAAAAATTCAAACTAATTTATTAACTAATTTTATTATGGAAAAAGAAAGCAATCAAACACCTATAGCTGTTATAGGAGGAAATGGACAATGGGGCAAAACAATTATGCAATCTCTGCATGAGATGAGTCCTCCATTTCAAAATGTACAAGTAGTCGAAAAAGATGATTTTCCTGGTCGAAAAAATGCAGCCATAGCAACCTCTGAGATCATCATCCATGCTGCTGGAGAAGAAGCAATGGAAGAAATGTGAAAGATATACAATCAAGATGGTTTCGCAGAAATGGTTTTCCCTGGAAAAGTATTTCTCGAGATATGCTCGACCAAGAAAAGTATCAAACAAATACTCGAACTCTTTCATAGATGATGAGTGGATGTATGTAGTCTTCACCCTCTCTGCAAACCAGAAAAAACGGCACGAGCGGTATCTGAGATGCTGATTATGCCATGGGAAAATGAATCGCGATGACATAGTTTTGCTCGTATATTAACGCAAGCATTGTCTATGAAGCCGAACGAAAATATTAATTTTAACCAGCATGATACAATCATGGAAATATCTCAAGTAAAGCGACATATAGCTGCTTGGGAATGGTTAGAAAATATTGCAAAGGAGACTAAAAAATTATGACTCCCCATTCATCAATTTCCATTTCCAATAAGTGAAAAAATTATGATAGCTGGCTTATCGCGCGTCTGGAGTGGAAATCCAGAACTGTCAGCCAAGATCATAGGAAATTCTCTATGATGGAAAAGGACTAAAATAATGGAGGAGGCAAATAGGTTTAGAGAACTCCTACATCAGCTCGATCCAGACTGAAGCTTCATAAAGAAAATGAACGGCCTGGCAGATAGCTGTCTACAAGGAATATTGAGATCTCAGCTACTCCACGAAACAGTGGATCAGTAATAAAAAACTCTCCCCAATTGGGGAGAGTTTTTTACATGCAAAATTATTTTTTCTGAGAAGCTGCCGAGAGAGCTTCAAAAAGTGCCTGAGACACATTTTTCTTACCTTCATTTCCATCGATGATAATCGCTGGATGATGTGAAAAATAATGACGATATGATGTGACGTAGGTTTCTTGGAGTTTTTCGACGAGACGACGTTTTGCTTTTTTTGTGAGTTTTTCACCATCAGGCATATATTTGAGATTTTTGATCATCTGAAGTGAAAGAAGTGTCCCCTCTCCTTCCTCGTCATCATCTTTTGCTCGCTCAGCGATACGCTCAAGTGAGGTACGAGCACTGACATCGAGAAATACTGTTGTTGCTTTTGCAAAGAGATCACGGTACACCGTGTGTGAAAACCAGAGAAGACCTTTTTCGAGTTGTTCGAGTGTATGTCCGAGTCCGAGTCCACGAATCACAATGGTTGGGATACTACGATCCATGATAACTGTATGACCTTTGAGGAGATTTGGGATGACTTTTCGCTCAATCTGGTAGAGCATATCAGCGACCTGGAGGAGGAGATGTGCTTCTGGACTCGCGGCATCAGCTCCTTTTTTTGTTTCATTTATCATGAAAAATTCACGGAAATGTGGAGCGTCTTTCCAGGAGACAATGACTGCTATTTGTCACTGTTTTTCGAGATTTTTCCGGAGTTTTTTTGCTTGAGTTGATTTACCAGAGCCATCAGTACCTTCGAGGATGATGAGACGACCGGGGAAATCAGAAATGCGAGAAAAATTAGGTTTCATAGAGATTAGAGTCCTGAAATAAGTTCGATGCCATATTTACGCTGAAAATAATCACCGACGAGACGACGCATTTCAGGAGTGGTTTCATAGACAGGCTTGAGAGCATCGAGGACATACATATTTTCTGTCTCTGCGAGACGATCGTATGCATCGACAACACGCGTTTGAAATGCGTGGAAATTATGGAGAATATTGTCTGAAAAAGCCATATCCATACCAGCCTCGTAGTGCTTGAGTTCTGATCGACCAGCTGCCCGCTTCATGCCCGCTTCGACAGGAAGCCGAAAATAAAACGCCATATCTGGAATCGGAAAATACTGATCATAGAAATGGCGAAGTTCCTCTATTTCGAGACCACGAGCATATCCACGAGCAAGAGCAGTATATATATATCGGTCACAGAGCACGATCATACCTGCTTTGAGCATACCAGAAATTTCGGTGACATAGCGCTCCATGAGATCAGCAGCATGTACCATGTCAAAGACTGTTGCAGGGAGTGAGAGATCCTGCATTTTGAGTTTCTTCGTCAGGGGCTTGATACGAGGATTACTATTCCACTCTGTAAAGTGGACATAGAAACCATTTGATTCGAGAAGTTTCTGGAGGATTTTTACTTGAGTGGACTTACCACTTCCATCCTGTCCTTCGACGACGATGAGGGTACCAGGGCGAATTTCCTTTGGGAAAAATGGTTTTTTCGTGATTTTTCGGTTTTCAAATCGACGAGGGGCTGGTGTCTGCTTGATAGGTGTTGCTGTCTTCATATCTCAAAGGTACCAGAAATTTCTGAGAGATTCAAGCAAAAGACTGCATTTTTGGGCAAAAGAAATATTGCCAAAAAAATATTTACTGTATAAAATATATTACCATTTCCAGAAGCGCTTTTTAGCACGACGGAGGTGAAAACCGAGAAAATCTGCTACAGGTTCGAATAGGTCGAGCACCCTTTCTCCGACATCGATAATCCAGTCAGAGAGTGGACTCGGGATAATATGAGCGAGTTTCCATGAGCCCCAACACATCATCAGAAACGCGACAACTTGATTGAAATTAAATATCTTCCAGTCGGTGAGAAAACCAAAGAGGTAAGCAATATTATCACTTGATGCGTCATTCCACCACTCCCCTATAAACCACATAATACCCCAGAGGAGCGCTGCGAGACCGACAGCCATACCACGCTCTGGACGGATTTTTTTGACGATATAACAGAGTGAAAATATAAATATAATACAGATAGCGTAGACTACAGCGAGAGGAAATCGTGGGAACTCTGCGAGGATAGGATTGTTGATGTAGTCGACAGAGAGGAGTCATTCGCTTCTGATGCCATACGTCTGACCTCCGAAAAAAGCTCCAAAATAGCCTACAATAGATCCAAAAAGCCATGAGATAGAAACTATATCGAGGACATCATCACGATCAGCAGGTTCTTTGTTTCTGATGAGAATGAGGAGGACCGCCAGGAAACCAATGATAGCGCCACTCAAACTAAAGTAAAAATCTGACATGAGAAAAAAACTCAAAATCGGAAATTCAAACGTAAATGCTGACTTTGTCGGAAGTCCGTAATAGAGAATGACATGAAAGATGCGGGATGTGAAAAAAGTGACGATAAAAAACGCCAACAAATTCACAGAAAAAAAGCTCGTATTGATCTCATACTTTCGACCAAGACGCCAAAACATCCAATAAAATAAACCAAATGCCAACGTCAAACCAACCCCGTATGTCATCACAGGAATTGAGGTGTCACCAAAGTTAAAAGTATACAGTTCTGGGTACATATTTGCTAGTATATGAAATAGAATGAAGATGCAAATGCGAAAAATCGTTTGATAAAGTCAGATATATCAGTATAAGAATATATATAAAATAAATTTATAATTTTATAATATGGGAAACTCACTTCAGCCTAGCCCATTTGGCAGAAAGGGAAAAAAGAATGTTTCATCTATTATAGGATTACAATTTCTCGGAGCTGTAGGTGGCAATGTGACCCCTTCTGGAACAGTACTAGAAATACGCGATAGAACATGAGCGCTTATCGCGAGATTTCTCGTAGATACTGGGAGTGCTATTCGAGAAGAAACAGTTGAATGAAGTCACATGGAGGCTCTTCATTTCCCAGCAGACGTAGATGCCATTATCCTCTCTCATACTCATACAGACCACGTAGGAGCTTATCCTCAGGCCGCAAAGAGAAATCCGGAAGCCGTCATATATTGTCCAGAAGGTAATAAGGATGCTATTGGAATCATGGTTCGTGAGGCTTGGAAAAGAAGAAATGAGCGTAATCCGACTCAAGCTATCGAAGAATATAAAAAAAATGCACGCAAATTGGTCAAAAAAATGCTGAATTTGGAGCATAAAGTCGCTCACCCGGGAGTAAATAGAGGTAATCGGGGTGATAGAAAGGGGGAAACTCGTTCAGCTCAACAAGCGTGACAGGATTATCACGATCTCATACAAGAACTGGATGAAGTAGAGCAAAAAGTGTGGTCTATTTTAGGTCTTGAAAAATACTCTCTCATGCAGCTTGGAGAACTGCTGTGAGATGAAGAATTTCATCGTACATATCAAGCTTGATCAATACCAGAAAAGATTTTTTTCTCAGCAATTGAAAAAATGTGCGCACGAAAAATGATCGAACTTGGCTATCAGGGGATTATTACGTATCAAGACGTTACCGAAGGTTTGAAAAGAATACAAGAAATCAATTTCTGAACACGCCAAAGGATAGGTAGCATACTCAAACAATCAGATTGAAAAAAAGAACCAATTACTGTGCAGATGAAAAATTCGGGCCATACACAAATAGTACCGTCAGCGCAAGTATTTTTTGAAATACCCAATACAAAATGATGAAAAATAGGTGTACTCTTTAGTGGAGACCGATGAAACAATCAACTTGAGCCTCCGTATGCACAGAGCGATGATAAGGGCCTCGAAAATAAAGCTGATATTCTCGTGCTCGAATCCACTTATGGTGATAGAGAACATCAGAATCGAGAAAAGGCCCTCCAAGAACTCGATCGTATTGTGTGTAGCGCTATTGAGAAAGGAGAAGATATTATTTTGCCGATTATTAGCCTCGATCGACCAATGGTAGTCATGTTTGAATTATGGAGAAGACTTTTAAAAAATAACCCAAAATTAGTAGAAAAAGTCGATATATATTATTTCGGCAATATGATCAGAGATCTCTTGCAAGTAGCTCAAAAAAATAAGCACCCAATGGAGAAAGAAATCCGAAAATTTTGGAAAGAATTGCACGTAGATCATAAAAAATCTCAATTAGCAGCACTCACAAAACCGGGCAAGAAATGTAGGATATTTTTTTCGGGAGGTGGTTTTGTCCCTAAAAATGGTTCCCCTGCTGGTGCGATGTTAGAATACTTATTAGTCCAGGACAATATCCATATCGTTAGCGCGAATTATCATGGTGACATTGGCAGTAATGGACATAACCTCTTTAATAGACAACCATTTTATACCACAAGCGAAAACCCTGAACAAAGACATCTCAATAAATGACACCAAACAGCTGTCCTATGAGGTTTTTCTGGACATGAAGATGCTCCTGGTCTCGTCAAATATGCCAGAACTGTAGTAAAAGAATGAGGAACGATATATCTTAATCATGGCTCAGATAAGGCTCGAAACGCCCTCTATATGCGACTCGTAAATGACCCTATTATCAAAGCCAAGAACATACGAGTAATACTCCCAGTTGCAAACCAGGAATACACTCTTCTTCCAAATCAAAAGAAAATAAACAATCCAGATACAATCAGAGGTTATTGGGAAAGAAGAAGACAAGAAAACGTGTCTCAAAAAAATCAAAAACCATTCCCTGTACAGCGAAGCAAATTCTTTCACCGTCAAAAAAGACATAATAGACCTATCAAATCTCGTCGATAACTATCTCGCGTATTCGATATACCGATTTTCACGGCTGACCATGACTTTGACTTCGCCTGGGTACTGGAGATTGTCCTGGATACCGACAGCGATTTCGCGAGCGAGTTTCTCTGCCTCGAGGTCAGATGTTTTGCGAGCATCGACGAAGACACGAACTTCACGACCAGCAGAGAGAGCGTACGCTTTTTCTACGCCAGCGAAACTGAGGACGAGGTTTTCCATGTCCTTCATGCGCTTGATATATTCTTCGACATTCGCACGGCGAGCACCAGGACGGACAGCGCTGATAGCATCAGCGATCATGATGATACCAGTCTCGATACATGTCGCTGGGATAGCGCCATGATGAGCTTCCGTGATATTGATGAGTTTTTCATCAAATGCATATTTGCGAAGAATTTTCCCACCGATTTCTGGATGTGTCCCTTCGATATCATGATCGAGGGCTTTGCCAATATCATGGAGCATACCTCCTTTGAGAGCGATTTCAGCATCGGCACCGACTTGTTTTGCGATAGATTCAGCGATGTAGGCAACTTCTTGAGAATGTTTGAGGATGTTCTGACCAAAGCTCGTACGGAATCGGAGTTTACCAATGAGACTGACGATTTCATCTGGGAAACCAGAGATATTCATCTCAGAGAGAACCTGTTGACCGAGCTTGAGGAGGAGTTTTTCAGCATCTTTTTGATTGTTCTGAACGATTTCCTCGATACGTGCTGGCTGGATTCTCTTGTCGGAGAGGAGATCTTCGAGAGATTTCTTTGCGACGTAGCGACGGAAGAGATCAAAGCTTGAGATGAAAATCGTATTTGGAGTATCGTCGATGATGATGGAAACACCAGTTTCTTTTTCAAATGTAGTGATATTGCGACCTTCTTTACCGATAATACGACCCTTGAGATCATCACTTTCGAGCTCGATGGTTGTCTGTGTCGTCTCAGCAGTCACTGCACCAGCATACTGTTGCATAGAGTTGACGAGAATTTCTCGGCATACTTCTTCTTCACGATTGCGAAGTTCTGTTTTTTTGATTTCGATATGCTTCATAAAGTCAGACTCGTATTGTTCTTCGATTTGCTGAAGAAGTTTCGCACGAGCATCTTCAGGAGAGAGTTTTGCAACTTCAGAGAGTTTTTTCGCGATTTCAGACTTTTTCTGACCGAGTAATTCTTCCTCGCGAGCAAGTGACTCTTTCGCGAGATTCAGTTCTTCAGTTTTTTTCACGAGTTCGTCGAGTTTCTGGTCGAGCTTCTCTTCTTTTTGTTCGAGACGCTTTTCGATGTCGATAGCTTTCTTTTCTATATCAGCTGCCCTATCTCTATCTTCTTTCGCCTGTTTACGGGCGTCCTCCATGATTTTCTGAGCATCATGGTCAGCCTTTCGACGGATATCATTGGCTTCCTTTTCTGCAGCATTGACGATACTATCTGCGCGCATACCTCCCTGCTTCTTTATCACTGTTGTGTAAAAGAAAAACGCTCATACACCGATGAGCAAGCCTATCAAAAGGCTTCAAAACGAAAACATAAGATGGAAATAAAAAACTAAAGTGATGAGACTTCTCCCTCTCGATGATAAATGAGTTTATTTCGGCTCCGTGAACAGTATGTGTGACAATTATCGATACCATTCATCTGTTATATATTCTTCAAACACTACTACAATTATTCAGCTGATTTTACCAAAGAGTTCGGAAATTTCGATCACAGCCATAGTAGTCAAAAATATCTGAAGGGCAAGAAAATTTATCAATCCAATATGAAGAAAAAACTCGCCTTTTGTCAAAAATTATTATGATACAGACTATGAACGAAAGAAAAAAAGAACGCCATGTTGGTTATGTGACACTTCTGGGAAGACCGAGCTCAGGTAAATCGAGCTTTATTAATGCGGTGATAGATGACAAGATTAGTATTGTGTCTTCTATTCCTCAAACAACTCGGAGACTTATCCGTGGTATTTATACAAATGATGATTATCAGGTTATTTTTCAGGATGTCCCCGGTCTCCACTCCAGCGCACATCACTGGAATCAATCCATCAACTGGGTCACAAAAAATGCTCTCAATGATACCGATATCATCCTCCGTGTCATCGATGGTTCACGATCAAAAGGCGAAGAAGAACTCATCATCGACCGTATAGTCAGTGAAGCGCTTGTGCCGGTCGTTACTATCGTCACCAAATCAGACCTCCTCGATAAGAAAGATAAAACTCGATTTCCAAAAGAAGCCATTTTTGTCTCAAACATAACAAAAGAATGAATCGACGAAGTCATAAAAGCTGTCGGTGAGAAGCTCCCGACTGGCCCACTTCTCTACCCTGAATCCGACATCACCGATCAAGATGTGTACACACGGGTCAGTGAAATAATTCGAGAAAAGGTGTTTCAAACTACCTATGAAGAAGTCCCTCATCACACCTATGTAGAAGTAGAAACAATGGAAGACAAAGGAAAACTCGTCAAAATACTTGCGTATATATTTTGCACTTCGGAATCTCAGAAAAAAATACTCGTCGGCAACCACTGATCAAAGATAAAAGACATTGGAACCCTCGCTCGTCGTGATTTACAAGAACTATTCGAAAAAAAAGTATATCTCGAACTCCATGTAAAAATATCAGAAAATTGGCAAGATCGTGAAAATATTACTAGGAAAGTTTTAGGAAAGATGTAAACATAAAAAGGGCCGAGAGACCTCCAGAACAGCGAAAAATACTTGTCGATAGCTCGGCATTTGTTATTATCGAAACACTTTAACACTCCTGACTCATTTTATATGCGTGGACAATACTCTTCTCCTCAATCTCAGTCTGTTCTCTGGACGAGGATTCTCCTGTGACTCGCGGCACTGATATTGATTATTCTGATAGGCAAATTCGTAGGCGGAGGCTCCAGCGGGGCTTCTCTCGAAACTGCAGCAGCGAGTCTGCGGTTACCAGATAGTACGAGTAGTGCTCAGATTATCGACGCAGATAATCAACAAAAAGACGTAAACGCAAACACACCTCTCGCGACGCTTGATTTTATAGAGATAAAAAATGGTACAGGGCAAGTATCACTCCTCA
The DNA here is from genome assembly GCA_964456455.1 of uncultured Candidatus Peribacteria bacterium. Classification (GTDB taxonomy): domain Bacteria; phylum Patescibacteriota; class Gracilibacteria; order BD1-5; family JAGOOR01; genus JAGOOR01. The sequence goes on from CAYVZT010000020.1 coordinate 13,134, forward strand.
GTAATGCAAAAAATACACTCAATCTCAACACGGGCACAAAACTCAGATATCTCGGACAAACTACTGATGGCAAATCACAATTCCGTCTCGAAAACAAAGACCTCTGGGTACAATCAGACACATCTGAGATGACATTTGATCTCGTATGAGTGACATTGACACCTTCGTCTACCACCGTGCTCAATGTCTCAAAAAATGAACTCTTCACTACTATTACTGTCCTACAATGAAGTGCGACAGTGACACTCTCAGGTTCGTCTCAGGAAATCGGAGCTGGAAAACAACTCAATTATTCTTCTCTGAAAACACTCACGCCAGAAGATATCACATCTCGTATAGTTCCTATCAATCCAGAGGCTCTCTCATCTGATTGGATGAAATCTAACGGTGCAACTGCCTACATCAGCTCTGCTACGCTGCCTGGTACCACGACGACGACTACATCAAGCAGTACAGGTACCGGGAGCCTCATCCTCTTTGAGTCACCCGTCGATGAAAGTACAGTAGAATCAAAATCAGTTACCGTTTCAGGACGAGTCCTCTCTGCTAATGTCTCACGCGTCGTGATCAACAATACACCTGCCACTGTTGACCCAGCAAAACAGACATTTACTCTCGGAGGTGTCGTACTCACTGCAAAAGAAAATAACATCGTCTACCGTACCTATGATGTCTCCGGGACCATGCTCTCAAAAGGAGTCATCACAGTATACACGACAGCTCCTGGTGTGAGTACAGCGACACAGAGCACTTCTACTGGTGGTACTTCGACTCGTGCTCAGGTAGAGACTTACAAGCCAGATAATCGTTTCAAAATCATAGCTCCAAGTACTGACTTCTTTGAGACTCGAGATACAAAAGTAAAAATTGAATGACGCGTCGCAGCAAATGTCGTGCACCACATCACTATCAATGATTTCAAGCTTGGATCCTTTGCGGTAAATGGTACTTCTTGGTATTATTTTGCTAATCAACAATTCGGCAATATGCAAGAAGGCGTAAATACCTACACTATCAGATACTTCGATGCTGAGGATAATGAGATTTACAAGCAGCTTTTTGTCATCAAAAAACTCTCCCCTGTTTCACGAACTGTCTCAGGCGAAGTCTCACGATAATCCCTACCATGATGAGAAATAAATATGCATGATCTTCTATCGTGGAAGTCGTCGTCATGATGCTCATCATTAGCATATCTATCGTGGGTATTTATTCGATGGTAAATAATGGACAGAAGCTCGCCAAGCTCACGGACGATAGACTCACAGCTCTCAATATAGCAAAAGAGGGGCTCGAATCTGTCGGTGCTCTTCGTGATACATTTATCATGAAATCATTCAATGCTAATGGATGTTTCTTCACTCTTGATAGTAAAAATTATGGTCTCTGTCCACTCACAACCGAAAATTATATACTATCAGACACAAAAACGCTCTGAGCAAAAACTGGTGATTTCACTGTCTGTATAAATTCTGACGGGTGGTATTCTCAAGAAAAAATCTCATCAACGCCCAATTCTTGCAACAAAACA
>CAYVZT010000021.1:0-14563 GCA_964456455.1 uncultured Candidatus Peribacteria bacterium
AGAAGCAAACTTTGATGCTGCTATTGGTCGTCTCATGGCTGAATAATCGAGAAATCAAATTCTCACATAAAAACCCCTACTCGTCGTAGGGGTTTTTATTTGCCAATTATTAAAAAATAATTATAGTAAAAATATGTCTAAGAGCCCTCACAATCTCAATTGAATACATATAGGAATGCGTGAACATATACACGTAGGACATTTTGATGAGGACGGAAGGCTCTGATTAGGTAGAGTGACAATAGATGTCATATCTCACGGTCCTATCGATGAAACAGTAGGCATGTGTCAAGATTTGAGGATTTATAAGCAGCGCATCCGTGATGCCTTAAAGAGAGTATTGGATCATGGGGTTATCATATCGGGGCATCAACCAAAAATCATGCGAGCATGTGAAAAAAATAATATGAGAGTCATACAAACACTTGATGGTAATCTATGATGACTACCAATAGTGATATATGATGAACTCAGTCACAGCATTCATACACCATTAGAACTCAGACTGCTGAGGATAAAAATGGGGCGACAATCATGGCAAGTTCTGGACGGCCAACCGAAAAAAGCACATTCTCCAAAGAAGAGAAGCTCTTGGGAGTGTAGTCTGGTTTTTGGTCATAGAATACAATGATTAGATATTTGTGGGAGCATCCATAGTCATACCTGGACACCAAAAGTACAATTTAGCCGACCATTAACGAATGAAGAGTACGAAAGAATAACAACTAAAATAGGTACAAAGCTCAGAGCAAGTTGGGAAGGTAAATGAGTATTGCATAAAGATGATAAATTTTGAAAACATCTCCCATTCTCAAAAAGACTCTCTACAAATCCAACGACAGAAGTGATATCTATAGCCATGATCCGTGAAATAGAGGATGTTTTGCGCAAAGAAAATTCAGATGTTCAGATTGATCATTTTGAACTCTGGGAGACGCCAACAAATTTTGTCACCACCATGATAAAATAGATACTTGCGATTTTAGAGAATCAAATAAGCTAGAATGGTGGTAAATCCCTCTCAAAAACTCTACAACCATATCCCCTCTTGCCCCGGGGTATATCTGATGAAAAATAAAGAAGGAACAACGATCTACATAGGTAAATCAAATAATCTCAAATCACGGGTAAAATCCTATTTTGTACCAAACGCGTCACTCAATTTCGCCAAAAAGAAAATGGTAAAAATAGTCGAAAAAATCGACTACATAGAAACAAAAACAGATATAGAAGCTCTGATGCTCGAGACAAATCTGATTAAAAAAAATCAGCCAAAATACAATGTCCTGATGAAAGACGGCAAGAATCTGTCCTATATAAAAATAACAGACGATGAAATACCCTGTCTCGTACGAACCAGAATAAAAACAAAACAAGGAGAATATTTCTGACCATACAGTCAGTATTTCGACACCTATAGATATGTCCGCTTTATACGAAAACTCTTCAAGCTCGGAAATCACGATAAGATAGAGAAATTTTGACCACCCTGCATGGATACCTACATAGGGCTCTGCCCCGGGCACTGTACTGGTGAAAGTGAAAAAATAGCACTCTACAAACAGAGACTGTGGCAAGCGAGGGATTTTCTCATGGGCAAACAAGACGATGTCCTCGCAGATCTAGAGAAAAAAATGAAAGAAGCGGCTCAAAAAAGAGAATTTGAATTAGCATCAGAATACAAAAATCTCATTTCCCAAATAGAATCAACCGGCAATAAACAGATTGTCAGGGATGTGATATCAGGGGACGCAACGATTATTGTCACACTCGAGAAATACAGCCATCTCTTCATGAGCTGTGTTGAGGTAAAAAACAGCATGATAATAGGTGTCCACGAATTCAAAATAACCAATCCCCTCGGAGAAACAGTCGATGCGCTCACAAGCCAATCAGTCATCCAGTATCTCTCAGAAAATCATGTAAAAAAGGTCTACACAGATATAAACATCGGTACGATGCTCGAACTCCAGGACTATATCAAGGCCGAAAATATCCATATTAAACAACCAAGCCGCTGAGAAAAAGTCCGTGTCCTAGAATTTGCTCATACCAATCTCCTGAATTTTGCATACCAAGAAGAGATGTCTGGACTCAAAAATGCCACTCTATCAAAGAAAACAATGATAGATTTGATGAAAAAATTATGATTTGAAACAGGAGAACTAGAGAAGAAAAAAGAAATCGTTTTTGAGTGTTTCGATATATCACATAGTCACGGAGAACACACAGTCGCAAGCAAGTCTGTGCTCGTGAATGGCAAACCAGAACCAAAGAGATACAAAAAATACAGAATAAAAACCCTAGAAACAGGTCGAATAGATGACTTTGCTTCTATGGACGAGATACTCACCAGACGAACTCTCTGAGCCCTCCGAGGCGAAGATATGTGGCCAGATCTCATCATCATCGATGGTGGTAAAGGACAGCTCTCTCATGCAGAAGAAGCTATCACGAGACATTCACCCCATTTTGTACCACCACTCATATCTCTTGCGAAGCGAATTGAAGAAGTATTCCTTCCGCACAATCCTGAACCAATTCTCCTCGAAAAGTGATCATGAGAACTCATGATACTCCAGAAAATTCGTGATGAAGCCCATCGTTTTGCCATCAATTACAATCGTAGTTCTCGTGAAAAATCGTATACAAAGACAATTCTCGACGAAATACCTGGAATATGACCCGTAGCACGTCGAAAGATATTTCAGTCGGTCTCTCGCATCGAAGAGCTCTCTTCGTGGAGCTACGAAAAAGCAAGAGACGTCTTTGGGAAAAAGACGACAGAAAGTCTTCAAAATCATGGGCTGATCGGAGAATAATATTGACAAGAAATGACTGAATGAAGCTATGCTTTCTTTATCCTCAATTCATTTTTCGCACTAGCAAATATTTGAGTGACAATCAGAAAATGAATGAGCACGGGAATATTAAAGGAAAAATATATAGCAAAAATACAGATTGCTACCTTTTTTTCATGAGTAAGTCATCGGAAAAGGATGGCAAGACTCCATAAGGTCAAAATTGTTACTAAAAATCAAAAATGAAGTCAAAAATCCAAGAAAACATTGTGACTCCTGTCAATACGATACGCCGGGTCTTCATAAACAGACAGAAGTGGATGACGAAAATGCTCTGAAACAGGCAGAAAACCATCAGGACCATAACCAAAAAGAAAATGACCAATATTAGCAGTTAGGGCAGAAAATCCTGTCTTCCAGAGGTACCATCGTGCTATGAATCACTTCATTTTCTGAGCTTCGAGTATGGTATCACGATATTCAATCGAGATAGTGATAACAAAAGTGACCAACGCCAATACAATGACAAACCACAGATATTTTCTATAGGCTGTTTTGGGGAGTACATGAGAAATAATAGTATACCCCACATAAGTAGCAAACATCATCCACGCCAGATAGCTCCCTGTCCAATAGATCATAAGTCACGAAATAATCCAAATAGACACTTCCCACATATGCTCTTGCCAGGAAACCTCCCCCTCAAAATGATAAACACGCAATAATGGGAGCATGAGTAGTACATATCATGCAAGATAATTCGGATTACCGAGTGTAGAAAAGAGTCTCCAAGGATCGAGTCGAGAGTTATAAGCATTTGTCAGTGGATCGAGCCCGAAACGCTGAAAAAAAGCATAGAGAATGACTATTCAGAATCCTATGAAAGAAATCTTGAAAAGATATTTTTGTTGTATGGTAGACAAACTCCGAATAAGCCAAAAAAGGAAAAAGAGAGCGAAATAGAAAAATAATCCGTGTGTTTTTTCTAGGTTGCCTGTAAGAAAATATGGATTTGTATTTTGATTCAAAAAAATAGAAGACACGGACCATATAAGCAAGATCAAAAGTCCACCCACAAAAGCTTTTCTCATGTTCTTACTTCAATAGCAGATTGCATCCGAAAGCAAAATGACCAAGTTTCCAGTAGACACAAGTTGATTATAGATGCCTGGGGTTTCTTTGGGGATAGTTTTATCAAATAAAAACTCAATAAATGAATATAAAAGAAGCAGTGCTGTAACCAAAATAAATAAAAATACTTTCACAGACTCAAAACCAGTCCATCGAAAATTTGGTAAAACAGTATGTACTATATCAGCGAGATTTCCTGGAACGAACGGTATATAAAGCCACGCATAGACTATGGGCGTTATGAGAAAAATCGCAGAAAGAAAAAAGAGTCGAATTTTAGCCATAAAAAAATTATAAAAAAGATTCGAGAACGAGGAAAAACTTCTCTATTTCATCACGCGTTGTATCAAAACCGATACTCATGCGGACACTTCCAGAAATGCCCAGATATTTATGAAGTGGCTCACAACAATGATGACCAGCACGAACACAGATATTGGATTCACCAAATATATCAGCGATATCAGTGGCATGCTTCCCTTCCAGAGTGAATGACCAAATACCCAGAGCATTGTCCTCATAAGAATGAAAAACAGTGACTCATTTTTCTTTTATTTTTTCAAATACATCATTGATAAAATAAATATTTTCTCTGTATTTTTTTCGTTTATTTTCTTCCGTTTTTTCCAGATATTCTATAGCAGCAGTGAGGGTAAAAGATCCGGTGATATGAGGCGTACCAGGTTCCCATCGCTCTGGAATACCCGATTGTTCGTATCCATCAGTAGAGACAAAATTGATAGCCCCACCTCAGCCAAGAGGTGATTGCCATGATTTCTGAAGCATCTTCCAGAGAGCGAGAACCCCTATACCTGTATCAGCCATCATTTTATGCCCAGAGAAAACCATCGCATCGCACTGAAGATCATGCATAGAAATAGGACCATGCAATCCCATTTGCGTAGCATCAACACAAAAAAGCCTATCTCGGCCAATAATATCACGGATCTTCCCAAGAGGATGGACTGCACCAGTCACATTACTCGCATACTGTAAACTCACAATTTTTACAGTCTCGTCGAGTTTACTGCTTAGATCGTCCAGGTTGATACAGTAGTTCTCATCAAGAGTGACAAATTTTATCTGTGCACCGACCCTCTGAGCGAGCATCTGCCATGGGACAATATTCGCATGATGTTCAGAGATGGAGAGGAGAATGGTATCGCCTTTGCCTATAACGGCATTCTGCTCGATAGCCAATGCGAGGATATTGAGAGCATAAGTTGCAGAATACGTATAAATAACCTCGACAGGGTCACATCCAATCCAGCGAGCAACTGCTTTTTTGGACTGTTGATAGGCTACCATTGCTTTTTCAGCGAGGTCATAATTCCCTCGTCCAATATTTGCGTAGGAGTGAAGTTCTCATTCTTCTCGTGCTTTTATGATTTCCTGCTTGCGTGGATGGGTCGAGGCGTAGTCGAGGTATATAAGTGGTTGAGACATAGGGTAAAGACTGTAGTTAGTATATATATTTTTCCAGAAGTACGAGAAAAATGGATGACTTTCAAAACTTTTTCCCTATACTCCCCCGTATGTCCCTGTATCAATCCTACCGCCCGAAAAACTTCTCCGATGTCGTCGGACAAGAGTTTGTAAAGAAGGTTCTTGCGAACTCATGCAAGACCCAGACATTTCATCATGGATATATCTTTTTCGGTTTTCATGGTATTGGTAAGACGACGCTGGCACGCATATTCGCAGAAGCTGTCAACTGTACAAATATAACACCAGAGGGCAATCCATGTCATAATTGTCCGAACTGTCTCGCCTGTGATAATCATCAGATGATAGATGTCGTTGAGATCGATGCTGCGAGCTACACTGGCGTCGATAATATCCGGGAAATCATCGATCATGCAAAATTTACACCCACACAAGGAAAATACAAAATCTACATCATCGACGAAGTCCATATGCTCTCAAAAGGTGCTTTTAATGCACTCCTGAAGACATTAGAAGAACCTCCAGCACACGCTATTTTTCTCCTCGCAACCACCGAAATAGCAAAAGTCCCTGACACCATCCTCTCTCGCGTTATCCGGTTTGACCTGACAAAAATAAGTGAAGCCGACATGCGATGACTTCTGGAGAAAATCTGTACGCAAGAATCTATCACATGGGAAAAGGAAGCCATCGATATGATCATCCGTCGAGCGAGAGGGAGCCTCCGAGATTCACTCACCATGCTTGAGAAATGCATATTCGATAAAAAAGTAGAAACAAAAAATGTCGAAGCAGCTCTCCATCTCGTCAGTCTCAGTTTTTTGAAAGAAACATTTGATGCCTGTATGAGCTGAGATGCAAAAGAAATACAGAGAATCGTCAACACTCTCGAGCAAGAAGCCACTGATGTAAGGCAATTTGCAGCACAGATGACCGAATGGATTGTGGAGCATATTGGGGAAGCTTTTGAACAAAAGCTCTTTCCTCTCTATCAGGAACTCTTTGATCTGTTTACAAAAATCTATATTCAAAGTCGACAAGTCGCTGTCCCTATGGACATCATGCGTATGTCTCTCTACGAGAAGATAAAGTCTGGGAAACTAGAAAAATCATCACCTCCCAAACAACATCACGAAATATTAAAGCATACACTCATAACACCTGAATCAAAAGAAATCGAAGCCCCAAAGCATGAATTACCTGCACCAGAGCACGAGTTAGCGCCCACGAATCATGTACTACCAGATTCTCAAGTCGAACTTCCGTCATGAAACCATGAAATATCTATGCCTCAAGAAAACTGAATTGATAGCACATTTTCATCCGAAAATTTCCTCAAAAAATTACAAGAACTCTGAATCAAAAGTACCATACTTCCCCTTCTGCGCACAGCAAAAATAACACAAATACAGAATGAGATTATCGTGGCAACAACTGCTTTTGGTAAATCACGCTGTGAAGATCCTGTATTCAAAACATTATTTTTTACGGCTGCAGAATTCTTTGGCTGCCCAAATATTGTTTTTATTACAGATGAGAAACAAATACCAGAGGAAGTCCAGACAAACAGTGCAGATATGGCTCGTGCTATTTTTGAATAGTTTTTTATAATAGAAGTCTATGAAAGACTTTCTACAAAACCATATTTTGACCCGTCGATTTGGAGGACATTTATTCTCCTTTGTCGGTATTATAGTGATATTGTATATATGCCGGGATTTTGCTGTCTTTTTTTTAACAGCATTTCTGTGCTGATATCTCTTTCAGATTATAGCCAAGTGGTCAGAAAAATACATACGAAAACTCATTACCCGATCACCGAAACTGCTCAAAAAATGACTCCAGATTATAGCACAAGAAAAGACACTTATTACCATCTTCTATATTCTCTTCGCTCTGGTATTAACTTTTGCAATACGCGATATAGGCCCTGCTCTTATATCTGATTTGATATGATTGCTCCAATCTCTCTCTCAGAGACTCTCTATCGATATGGGCATTGATGACATAAGAAATACCCTGAGTCAATGGCAGAGCATATCTTATAAGGTTGGTGACCTCATAAATGTCATTTCTCCTGATACAGATACGAGGACTATTTTGGCACAATTTTTCCACATTGGAAGCATATTTTTCCAAGTTATATTTGGCTACATATTGAGTTATGTCTGGCTTATGGAATACACTAAAGTACAGAAATATTTCGCTCAGATGAAAAAATGACCGTTTGCCTTTTTCTATAACGATCTAAAAATTGTTTTTGAGAAAATAGTAAATAGTTTTGGTCTGGTATTTCAGGCACAATCACAGATAGCCCTCGTCAATACAATTCTCACCGTCGGTGCGCTGATTATCATAGGAATCATCTTTGGTCAAATCACCTATAATGGAAGCCTCGTTTTCCCATATATACTAGCACTCTGATGTATCACTTTTTTGACGAGCTTTATTCCAATTCTTTGAGTATTTATCGGAGGTATTCCCATTGTGTTTTCTGGTGTTTCAGCATATCCAGGCTGGAGCATCGTGATTACTATCATTATTATGCTTTTTGTCATTCATACGATAGAGGGGTACTTCCTCAATCCACGTTTAGTAGGTCGATCACTCAATATACCAGCTCCGATTGTTTTTATTATACTCTTTGTCTCAGAGCATTTCATGGGTGTCACAGGATTTTTCTTAGGTGTTCCTGTCTATCTCTTATTGACTGAGTTTGTCACAGCCTTGGCTCGAAAAATTACGGAAATCAAATCTTAACAAAAAGCATCTAAAACATGGAACTGAGGGGTAATGACATCTCTCCAGACATGTGCCTTGAGCGTACCAATCAGATTGTATGGTTTTTTCGATAATACATCACTGTATTCACCCATACGAAAGCCTATTATTTCGAGATTTTTTCACATCTCCCAACGAATATGCTCTCCTGTCTGACCCAGTGGTCGAATAGGTGCAAAAATATCAGGAAGCATAAAAATCGGGGATGAGAAACCAACCCCAAATGGACGAAGGGACTCTATCTCAGAGATTATTTTCATGTCTATTTTCAGAGGATCCAGGACACTATCAACACGTATAATCGGTGTCGTGTCGATATCCCGCATGAGTTCTTTTGTGGCATCCTGGAGAGCTGTACAAGCTTGTGCCATTTGGCTTGCCTCAATAGTGCACCCCGCCGCACCAGGATGGCCTCAGAATCTCGTCAGATATTTGGATGATTGATCGAGTATCTTCACTAAATCGACTCCAACAGGAGCACGGAGAGAACCTACATAATGCCCTTCGTGAAGAGTAAATACAGCACTTGGTTTATGATACATTTCCGTGAGTTTCCCAGCGACGAGACCGAGGACACCGTGTTCGAGTTGATCATTTATATAGACAAGTAGGGACTGGGTATCATCTATCTGTGTGATAGCACGCTCTACTGATTCTCGAGATTTCGTCTTACGAATCTCATTGACTGCTATGAGCTCTTGAATACGTGCAAATGATTCTAACGAGGAAGCCAGAAGAGTCGTAATACTCTGATAAGGAGTCGTGATGCGACCTCCAGCATTGAGAAGGGGCCCAACAAAAAATCATATATCTTCTTCGGTGAGAATGGGTTTCTTCAATGTATCTACAAATGTCTGAAAAAACGGATGATGAGAGGATTGAGATTGAAGTATGCCCTGACGAACAATCGTACGGTTTTCATCGATCATAGGCATACAGTCTGCCACTGTGCCAAGCGAAACAATATCAACATATTTACGAAGCATTGATTGAGTTTTTTCAGGAAAGAAAAAATCAGAAAGTGCATGTATCATCTTCCATACCACGCCCGAACCAGAGAGACCAGAAAAAGGATAAAGAGAGTCTTTTCTTTTAGGATTTACTACAGCTATACAATGAGGTAATTCTTCAGGGCAAGAGTGATGATCAGTGACGATGACATCCATGCCGATTTTATTGGCATGCTCTATTGGCTCACGATCCTTCGTTCCACAATCAACTGTAATCACTAATTTTGTACCTTTCTGAGCTATTTCATCCATGTGATATACCTTGATACCGTACCCATCATGAACTCGGTGTGGAAGACGATAAGATACATCTATCTGGAGCTCATCACGGAGAAAAAGAAAAAGAGCTGCTGTCGATGAAACACCATCGACATCGTAGTCACCAAAAATCATGATTCTCTGCCCTTCATTACGAGCAAAAGCAATCCTCTGAACTGCTGCGAGCATATCAGGAAGCAAAAAAGGATCATGGATAATATCATCACGAAAAAAACTCTCCTCTACACCGCGTAGGGAGAGGAGAAGTTTTGCGAGATTATCAGGATGCGTCGGATGAAGCAGCTCTATACGCTTCTTCTTGAGAGACAGTGGTTCCATTCTGGGGATGTTATAATCATTTTATTTCGCTGAAAGCTGTTCTTTGAGATGCTGAAAAGCATGGTGCACCAAATCATCGAGTTTGAAAAATTTTTCCCGCTCAAACATGATAAGTCTCCCATCAATATGAGCATGGAGTTTACCATAAAATGAATCATCACTGTTTTTCTTAATAGTTACTTCTATTCTCACTTCCGCATCGGGTTTATCATCGTATCGGCGGAGATAGGCATCGACCTTGCCCATGCTGTCACTGACGAGTCTCTCGATCACCTCACGATCGTATTCGGCAGAACTATCTATCTGCAATATTACTTGTGGCTGCATAGGAAAAAGGTTAGAAAATAAGTACTCTCAGTATAGTTTAGAGAGAGCATGAGTCAAATACCTCTTCCGAGAGAGGGGTGAATTTTATTGTTGTTCAGTTTCTATTTTAACTGTCTTTTTTTTAGCTAATTCGCTATCCCAAAGAGCAAAATCAATCGATGGAAGAAGAGAACTAATAGCATCTCACTTCGTCAATACAGAATAATTGAGATTTGACCAAACATATTCTTGTCTTTTTCGGAAACATTCTGCTGAGAAATACCGTTTTGCACTCTGGGTACAAGCTATCTCAGCATCGATAATGGTCTGATCTTCAGGGGTGAGCGTGAGAGCACCAAATTGTATAGGGTCTTGACCAATAACCGGCTCCCTGGAAAGACCAGTAATAGGGTTATAGTATGTTGCAAAATCACTCGAATAAGATCCAGTATTATAGTAAGAGGATCCATTTGGACCCATTTTCTGACCATGAAAATATTGATACTCAAAGTCCTCGATCTTTTGCCATTCTTCTCGATACTTGGTCGTAGCCTGCAATCGAAATTGATTCAGGGTAGATTCACTGTAATTGGAGAGCTTGACTCCAGCAAGCGCCATACTGAGCATGAGTTCAAAATAGTCACGCTTTGAACTATCTACGTAGGCACGTGACACGATGGGGAGTTTACGTAAGACGGATTCAAAAGTAGGGCTTTTATTATCATTTGGATTGATGTGATCGGTCAATTTTTTATGATATACAGCCCATATATGGAGTCGAGCATAGGCCTCCCATGTGAGTGGTAATTCACCATCAAATGTGGCGCGAGGAGAGAGTATACCGTATTTCAAGAGATACTTCAGAGTATCACGGAATTCAGGAGATTGATTATCTACATCAGAATAAGAAAGTTTGACGCCTGCGGCACCAAAATTTGTGAGACCATCATTTGGGAATACCAAGGTCTTATCAAGATACGCTTTCATCATACTCATCATATCATTCTTGTACTGCTTATCCGTGTAGAAAAAGAGTGAAAGAAAATGTGAATTATTTTTGCCAATAAGGAGTATGATTTCACACTGGGTAGCAAATTTCTGAGAATTTTTCTCATCAAAGAGGCGTAAATCACTGCTTACATCACAGACAGAAAATCCCTCATGTCACTTATAGGTAATATTTTGTGATTCAGAGTTTTGACCAAAATATGGTGACTCTTTGAGACGATTGAGCAATTCAGCAGCTGTTGTTCACTCTGTATAAAACGAGTTAGGTGCGATGCTAATCTGAGCATAACTCCAGAGATTTCCGAGATAATCTCTCAGGGTAAAAAGATCCTGATAATTAGCCATAAATTGTGATATGACACCGTTATATGGGAAAAAATTTGAACGAAAATCAACGAGAGACTCAGCGGCTGGGGCTACCTTTACTCCTGCATCTGCGACATCTATTGGTGCGTTTGTAGGAAAAGAAAATTTTGACGGGAAAGAAACTCCAGCAAGAAATGCTGCTATATTTTTCTGAAGAGCATCATACGTTGTCTCATTTGAGAAAGGTGTCGATAACTGAAGGAGAATCAGATGATGCTCATCTATGATTTTGAAATAGACATACTGAGTTTTGGTTTTGTCGCCACCCGTATTGCCAAGAGTATCTACTTCATAAAATGTCTGGCCTCAGATAGTGACAGTTTTAAATTTTACATCCTGCCAAAATGGGAAAAATGACTGTCCTGAAAGAAAATATCTGATTTCCTCCGGAGTTTTCAGGCTCGGAGTATTGAAATGCATAAAAGAAAAGCTATATACTGCCGTATTGCTTTCTTCAGCTATTTGACCATCAATATATGATCCTGGTATATAGGTTGTGACATTATACTTTGTCGGGAAATTCATAGTAATCAGCGGGTCGACAATAGTTTTCTTCTGAGAAGCCTCCGTAACCGTCTGGAGAAAAGGTGAAAATTTTGAGTTATTTGTCTGGAGTTTTGTTGTTTTCATGAGACTCGCATCGATAAAAGCTTTTGCTTCTCGTATGGAGAGAGAGTAGCCAAGCGCTGGATCAGAATATCCCCCGATCAGAAATGTATTGATACCAACGATTTTTCCATCTCGGATGAGTGGTCCCCCAGAATTACCACCAGCGATAAGTGTATCTGTTTTGATATAAGTATTTCCGTTATAGGCATACGTACCCGAAACTATGCCTTGAGTCTCTGTGATGGTATTTGCGCCAACCCACGGATATCATCTCGCGTTCACTGTATCACCTGCATTTGGTGTATAGTTTGTATCAAGGGGGAGCGTATTCAGAGCTGATACATTGACCGGTCGACCAAAAATATCAGTACTATCAATCTGTAATAATGCTATATCTTTATCAGCATCTCGCGCGATAACTGAAGCAGTATAATAACATTTTGGTGGCAAAGTAGGATCCTCGGTCAAACAAATAGAAAAATCATCAGAGATGCCACCGAGACCATCATCGACGACATGATTGTTCGTGATAATATGACCAGCATTATCTATGATAGAACCACTCCCCCACCCCTGAAGTGAAAAATACATACCAAGTGGTTCTTTGTAGGAAATAACCTGAACTACAGGAGAAGGTGTCGCGAAAGCAGTGAAAGAAAGAACTGCGAGAGAAAAGAGAAGAAATTTTTTCATATTTTAAAATTAGAGTTTTTGGGATTTAATTATTTTTCAATCAGATAATCAGAGAGTAACTCGTTTAAATTTTATAGTAGGATTACCTCTTGCATCATATTTTTTAACCAAAATAATAAGATTATTATTCGTTAATTTTTCTATACTGAGTTCACATTCATCAAATCCACATCACTGGATTTCATAGGACAAAACCCTATTCATAGAAGGAAAATTATCTCTCTGACTCATATATACGCCTGTACTGTCACATCATCAGATAGAACAACTAGCTGTAAGGAAAATAAGTTGTTTATTATCAGGCGTCCAGCGACTGTCTAAATAAAATCAGTTATAATTAAATATTATTTTTTTTTCTGTAATGCTATAAATTTTATAATCTGCCCATTCCCAACCAGATCATATAAACTCGATATATCGCCCGCGCGGAGAAACTTTTTTAATATTATAAGTATTTGCACCACAGAGATTTAAATTATGGTGATCACTTTCCTTCATGCACTGCAAAATTTCTCCACGTCGACTACTCGAAAAAGTGAGATTCCAGATACCCGGTAAAGACTGAACCGTACCATCTGATTGAGTAATTCTGATTATATCAGTAAGTTTGGCCTCATTAGCAAAATAAGAATAATCTATATTTCATATCTTATAAGCAAATGTGATAACGGAAAAAAATGTGAGAAAAAGAAGGATAAATTTTTTCATAGAAGAGTTATAGTATTACAATATGATTTTTCCCTGAAAATCAAAGAAAAACTCCCACATTTAGTGGGAGTTTTAGAGAAAAATAAAATAAATTCTATTCATCATCTTCTTCGAATTTCACACCTCGCTCAGTACGGATTTTTTCTGTGATATTTGCTGGTACTGGAGAGTAGTGAGAGAATTCCATTGCGTATGTCGCACGACCCTGGGACATAGATCGGAGAGAAGTAGAATAACCAAACATCTCTGAGAGTGGAACAAACGCAGCGATGATTTTGGCCATACCACGATCAGTCATTTCATTGATCTGACCTCGTTTTGCATTGACGTCACCGAGAACATCACCCATGTATTCTTCTGGAGTAGAGATTTCTACTTTCATGATAGGTTCAAGGAGGATAGGCTTCGCTTTCTTTGAAGCTTCACGGAAACATCGGCTCGCAGCGATACGGAATGAGAGCTCATTTGAGTCGACATCGTGGTAAGAACCAAATGTGAGAGTAGCTTGAACATTTACCATAGGGTAACCAGCGATGACACCTCGAGCATACGAAGCATCGAGACCTTTTTCAACACCTGGGATAAATTCTCGTGGAATGACACCTCACTTGATTTCATCGATAAATTTGTTTTCTTCTTTGTATTCTTCAGGATTTGCTTTTCTCATATCTTCAGTAATAGGCTCAAACGTGATGATAACGTGACCAAATTGACCACGACCACCAGTTTGTTTCTTGTATTGGAACTCTTGATCTTTGACGAGCTGCGTGATAGTTTCACGGTAAGCGACTTGAGGTGCACCAACGTTACATTCGACTTTGAACTCACGACGCATACGATCAACGATGATATCGAGGTGGAGTTCTCCCATACCCGAGATGATAGTTTGACCAGTTTCACCATCAGAACGGATACGGAATGATGGATCTTCTTCAGCGAGTTTACCAAGTGCGATACCCATTTTTTCTTGATCTGCTTTTGACTTCGGCTCTACAGAGACAGAGATAACTGGCTCTGGGAAATCGAGAGAGAGGAGCTTGATAGGGTGTGCCTTATCACAGAGAGTATGACCAGTCTTAGTTTCCTTGAGACCGATAACCGCAGCGA
>CAYVZT010000022.1:0-14521 GCA_964456455.1 uncultured Candidatus Peribacteria bacterium
TCTTTTTCTCTACAATCCGACATGTTCGGGTGATTAGCTCAGTTGGTTAGAGCGCTTCTATGACATGGAAGAGGCCAGTGGTTCGAGTCCACTATCACCCACCATTCTTACCACGTGCCAGTGGTTCGGTTCCGAATACGATTCACGTATTCGTCACCTATCACCCAATATTCACATTTCAAAAATTCAGAAGAGTTAGAGTTATCACGCGAAGAGTTTAGTCTCATTCAATGCATCATCTCCTCGACATCCATCTGTTTATTCGCGGTTTACTGATAGGTTTTATCATCGCAGCACCTGTCGGTCCTGTTGGCATCTTGTGCTTGAGAAGGACATTTCACTATGGTCGACTTTCTGGTCTCGTCTCTGGTCTGGGTGCTGTGACAATTGACATGATATATGCTACGATTGCTATTTTTGGTCTCACATTTGTCGCTGATTTTGTTGTTTTTCATGGCAATTCTATACATATTTTTGGCGTTCTTCTTTTGGCGTTCATTGGGTGGAAGATTTTTTTTAGCCAGTCACATGAGAAAAATATAGCCCTCGATCACAGGGGCCTCTTGCATGATTATGTGAGTACGCTGTGACTTACTATCGCTCAACCAGGCGCTCTCCTCACACTCTTTGGTATATTTTCGAGTATAGCTCCACGAGTAGCCGGGCATCCTCGAGCAGCTGTTGTTGTGCTCATTGGTACGGCTCTTTGAGGATTTTTTGCATGGTTTCTCGTGACTCATGTTGCTGCTCATTTCCATCGGAAGATCGGAGCAGAATCATTTATGCATTGGGTAAATAAAATTGCGGGAGTCCTCATCTGGATATTTGCATTACTTTTGCTTCTCGATCTCTTTCTTCATTTGAAATAAAACGCACAGTTTCTATACTACCTCTAATGAAAAAGCATATTCACTGTATCGGTATCGGAGGTATAGGTATCTCAGCACTTGCTCGGTATTATCTGGCTCAGTGATACCGTGTGACAGGCACCAACATGGGTCATTCACCCCTCCTCGATACGCTGGCGTCTGAGGGGATTGAGATAGTTTCTGACGGTGCTTCGGTTATCTCTGAAAACACCGAGAAGGTTATCTACACAGAAGCTATTATCGATGATGATACGCTCGGGCTGGATTGAGTCCGAGTAAATCACAAGCCAGAGATAGAAGCAGGGCAGAAATTTCATGCTCATATTCTCTCGTATCCTGAAGCACTTGCTGATGTGCTTCATACTTTTCCAATAAAAATTGCTGTTGCTGGTGCCCATGGAAAATCCACGACCAGTGCCATGATAGGAACTATTCTTCATGATTTACAGGCTCAAGGGACGACGATTACAGGGACTTTGGTCAAAGCCTTTGATGGGAAAAATATCTCCTCAGAGGGGCAAAAAATCATGAATATCGAGGCCTGCGAATATCGCAATGCATTTCTAAAATATCATCCAGATATTGCGGTCGTGACCAATATCGATCCTGATCATCTGGATTTCTTCAAAACCGAAGCAGCCTATCTCGATGCTTTTCATATCTTTGCACGAGGAGCGAAGTGTCTCGTCATGCTCGCTGATGAAGCTGAAAAAAAAGCGATGATTGGGATTGCTCCAACCACAGTGCTTGTTTCTGCTCATTCTTTTGAAGTTATAGGGGATTCCTTTAATAGTCTTCAGCCAGGAAAATATCTCTACACATTGCCAGAGCTTCTCATCCCAGGAGATCATATCCGTCTCGATGCCCAGCTCGCGTATGTCGTGAGTCAGCTTCTCTGACTCGATGCAGAGACTTCAAAAAAATCTCTCGCACAATATCCGGGGAGTTGGAGGCGCATGGAAGTGGTTGGTACGACCAAAAATTCAAACCTCGTCATGAGTGATTATGGTCATCATCCGACTGAGATTGTTGCGACACTTGGAGCTCTCAAAAAAGCACATCCAGATAAAAAACTGATTGTCTTCTTTGAGCCTCATCAGTACTCTCGAACATACGAGCTCCGTGATGAATTTGCGACGAGTTTCACCAGTGCTGATATGACGTATATTTCTGATATTTATGCGGCACGTGATATCGACGAGAGACGCGATATGATCAATGCAAAAATCCTCGCTGAGATGATCGCAAAAAATTCCCCTTGTGAGTATGTAGGTACTCTGGATGATGCACGACAAAAATTAGGGCACATTGATACTCAAGACAAAAATGTTCTCATAGTATTGCTCGGTGCTGGAACAATAGACAACTTGAGATATGATCTTTTTACCTAACAGTATTGAGGTTGGTCATCATCGTCTAAAAGATTGTTTTCTAGTAAATATTGAAATTCTAGTATATGCAAAGTAGATATATTTCTTTCCCAGGTAGCTTCTCTCCATTGTCCACGATAAGAGACATTTCCACCTCAACCATCTAAAGCTTTTCTGATAGCTTTGAGTCGATTTCGTATATTTCTCGGATTGCCATGTTTTTCATAGACTTTTTGTAGATGCGGTCAGTATTTTGCCCATAATCTCGGATTTCATAAAGTTGGCGATTGTTTCTCAGTTTTACCGCCGAGTATCTCTAAATCCCATCATTTAGATATGAGCTCAAATTGTGTGTTACTTATCTCTGGCCGAATTCTATCTATTTCATTTTTTATTCTATTGAACACGATACTTAGTGCCTCTATACCGATCATTTATCTTTCTTATGCAACCCTAATTCGACTTTATGGGCGAGTTGCAATAATTTTCAAATACTCGAATATCAATCTATATCAAACTTTTTTAGCACTTCAAATGCTCTCTCTAAGACCCGTTTTTTTAATTCATAAACTCATGTGTCTGAAAATTTTTCCTCTGGAGATATTGCTTTCGGTTTACCACAATCTACTAGTCTGTGAATGGGGAAATCGAGAAATTTCGGTGGAACGGAAAGGGCATTTATTGACATATATTCAAATATAATTTTATATTATTTTTATATATTACAAACAAATTCAAACCGCAAACAGTCTGAGTAATATTTGACTATATCTTATATATAGTAAAATATGTTTATGAGTTTATTCTTTACATCACCAGATGTAGTTTGAATGCAAGACGAGCTAAAAGAGGGTTTTTATACACCAACTATTTATACTGTCTCTGCTGATATTCATGGATTAGAAGGAGTTCAGAAAGTGACAAAAATAGGCATTATCAGAGCTCTCAATGCATCACCAGTTATCGAGCGACGATATCTCAAAAGACCTACATGACAGCCTCATGAGTGGTTAGAGCTCATCAAAATACTAAAAACAATACCCGATAAATCAGATGAAATCGATATTACAAATAGTCCTAGAAGGCAGCATATCTGGTCGGGAGATGGTAAAATCACAGATATTCGAGGCATCATGTGACGATCAGAGGAGATACAATATCCTCCTTTTGGTGAGTATTTTACCTCCACAGATGCTTTGCTAGACGCATTGGAGTGCTCATGGAAAAAACTCGACACTGGCTCTATATCGCATGGTTTTCCAGCGAAGATGCACCACTTTTATGCCGATGATTAAGCCTCTACGAGACCGACGTCATGTGGTACGAGAGCATCAATAGTAGCATAATTTGCTTTGATGCCATGAGGTACACGAATCGATACACGATCACCAATTTTCGCCTGTAGATAAGTAACAGAAGCGGGGATAACCTGATAGAGACCGCTTTGAGTAATCACAGTGAATTTATCACCATCTTTGATAAGTGTCCCAGTCATCATGTCAAAATCGATTTGATCGATAATTTTGTACTGAAAAGATCCATCCGCTTTAATAGTCACTTTGAGCTTACTTCCTTCGACTATTTTTGATTTACTTGCATAATTTGCTGGAACGGGATAGATTTTTTTGTCGGCACCTATCATATCTCTCCCATTAAAGACGCCTTCAATAACTTTTGATTTACCGTGTTTATAGGCATGAAGCCCAGCAGGCATCGGCGTTTCTTCTTCGCTGACTTTTTTGCCGAGCATCTGAGACATGAGATGTTTTGCGTGATGGAGCGAGCGTTCAGCTGTATTTATGAGCTCCGAGAGAGCTCGAAGCGAGGCTTCTTGATTTGGTTTGCGATTCATATATACACATCCTACACTTCTTTTTTTTGCTTCTCAACATTTGATATCTGTACCTTTGCTTGTTTGTTATCTAGTATAGTTTTTCTATTGTTTGGCTCTATTTTATCAGTAAATACGTATCAGCCATGTGACACAAAAACCCAGAAAAAGTAGTGGTGCCACGGGGAGGATATCGAGTTTTTTTCCTTGAAAGACTTTTCCAATAAGCCAAAATACAGTACCGAGAGTGTAGCCAATACCGATAGTCCACCATATATATAGTGGTCCTAGGATCAGCCCCAGAAGTATCCCCAGTCGCACATCCCCTCAGCCTACCCATGTAGGGAGATCGTCGATTTCTGATAGAGAGGGTATGAGTTTGTCTGCTTGTTCTTCGCTGGCAAAAATTTTTACTATCAGCCAAAATGGAAAAAAGAAAGGGAAAGTCATGAGTGGCGGTATTCGATGAAATTGTTTTTTCTGAATGACAGCCAAGAGCGCGGGTATAATCATCTGAAAAATATAGAAGAGCATGCCCACCAATCAACCTAAAATGGCCATATCTGGATCCTGAAGTAGACCCATACGGTACATACTCCACGAACCAGCTATCAATATAATGGTGATGATAATCATGGGGAGAGATAGTCTATCTGGAATAGTGAAGCTCTTGATGTCTTCGAGTGCGAGCATGAGTAACATCGTGAGGATAATCAGGTGTGTCCCTATTTCCCAGAGGCTATATCACTCAGTCACGAGGATGGTCCCAAACAACATCCAGAGGAGCCCCATCATCACCTCGATACTCAAGACCCATGAGGGTATCTCTTCATGGCATCTCCGACAGGTGCCTCTCTGTACCAGATAGGATATGACGGGTATGAGCTCATACCAATGAAGTCTCTCATAACACGAGGCACACTGACTCCTACCAGTCCAAAATGATCGCTGTACCCCTGTTTCTATGATAACACCACAGAAGCTCCCGATACACGATCCGAGGATAAAAAGACTCACCACGAGAAATAAAAAATGCACCATATAGGTGCATTGTAGAGAATTCTTTTGTTTTAGAAATAAATTATTATTTTTTTCACACCGTAATGACTACTTCCGGTCGTACAGCATAATTATTGTCTATATCCATGATTTCGGCAACTTTAGCGCGTACTGGTGTTTCTCATGACACTATTTTTAATATAGCACTTTGATGACCAATCATAAGCTCCAACACTCGCGGATTCCTATTTGATACTTCTAAAATCTTTTTACCTAATTCGCTTTCTGGGGTAAGGCCGGTCGGTATTTCTGCAACAATATTATCTCCAGAATTTCATTGTTCCCATCTTTTTCGTAGCAGTTTATGTATAGTATTCTCTGGTTGTGCTAGCCATTCACAGACTATTTCCTCGTCTTTTCTGGAATATAAAAATTGAGGATTAATTCGAATCATATATTACTTCAAAAACTCTGGATTCATCGCAATCTTGATATCAAAGTTTGGCTTTGGAAGTTCTGGTGCCATATCTTCGAGTGCCTGGAGGATAATCTCGCTGACAACGAGATAGCGGAACCATTTATTTTCACCAGGGACGATATACCATGGACAATCACTGGTTGAGGTATGTTCGATAGCTTTTTCAAATGCCTCCATGTATTCTGGCCATTTTTTTCGTTCTTCCATATCCGATGGTCGGAATTTCCATGCTTTATCAGGTTTTTCGAGACGATGTTTGATACGCTTGAGTTGATAGTCGGCCGAGATATGGAGCATGATTTTGACGACTTTTGTATTATGGTCAGTGAGCATACGCTCAAAATCATTGATATGATCGTAGCGTTTTTTGATAAGGTCACGAGGGACGATATCATGGACACGAGTGATGATGACATCTTCGTAGTGACTCCGATTAAATATGCCAATTTTTCCTTTTGCAGGGACTTCTTCGTGGATACGCCAGAGAAAATCATGAGAGAGTTCTTCAGAACTTGGTTGCTTAAATGAGACGACATTACATCCCTGAGGGTTGATGCCCTGTGTCACCGCCTTGATAGTTGAGTCTTTACCCGCTGCATCCATCGCCTGGAGCACGACGAGGAGGGATTGTTTCCCTTCGGCATAGAGTGTGTCTTGGAGTTCGATGATTTTTTCTCGATTCTTCTCGAGACGGTGCATAGCAGATTCTTCATCCCATTTGCCGACCTCATCAGTTTTTATCTTACTGAGATGAATATTTTCACCTGGTTTGACGCGGAAATCGGAGAGATCAACATGACGATGCTTGGACATAAATAATTCAAAAAAATAAAGAGACACACAAAGTGTACCCTATATTTCCTTTGAAATCAAATTATTCACGCGGATATTTCTGTCTTTTTTGGAGAGAGAGCTGCTGTTCGATGAGTGTCCTATTTTTCGCCATGAGATCACCTATGATACCGAGAGAGAACAGGGTAATACCGATTGTCACAGAGACGCCCGAGATAATCAGCGACTGTATCGCTTCACGACCTATGCCTGTAAAATAATACAGATAAATAAAACGTATGACCCCTGCTAGACCGACGAAAAGAGAGGGGAGACTGAGTATAAAAAATACTTTCAATGGCTCGTAGAGGATATAGACTTTCGTGATATTCATCATAGTTTTCCCGATGTGTTCCCATATATTTTTGAATAATCTCGAAGAACGAGTAGGAGCATTTGTATCGATGTCTATCCAGGCTATACTGAGTCCTTTTTTGTAGGCTTGGATCAGTGTATCAACGACATAAGAGAAACGAGACGTCACATTGATCTCATAGAGGGCTTCGCGAGAGTATGCTCGAAAACCACTGACAGAATCAGGGATTTTTTGTCCGGCTACCATACTCACGACCGAGTTTCCCAGTCTCTGCAGAAGCCTCTTAAATGCTGAGAAATGAGGATTGGAGCCAGGCTTTCGATTTCCGATAACCATTTCTGCTTTTCCTTCGAGAATAGGTCGGATGAGATCAGGAATCCGATTTCCAGGATACTGGTTGTCTGCATCGGTATTCACTACTATATCAGCTCCGAGCATCAGACTATGCATCGTGCCATGGTGAAATGCGACTCCCAGACCACGATTTCCCTTGAATTGTATGATATGATGCACACCCAATTCACGCGCGATTTCTACTGTCCTGTCATTGCTCCCATCATTGATAATGAGGTACTCTATTTCAACACCGGGTATCTGTTTTGGGAGGTCATGAAAAGTCACAGGAAGTGTCTCTTCTTCGTTTTTGCAGGGTATTTGGATAATAACTTTTGTCATAGATTATGCGTCTTGGATATCTTCTTCGGTCAGTATCATCATGCTCACGAGGGCTATCAATATACCGACGCTCAAAGCCACAAAATAAGCCACTCGTCCGATGACAGCAATCTCAGCAAAGACTGACCACATGCCAAAATATGAGAGAGCACATATGATGAGCAGAGTGATGATGTTGGCAAGCGGTGAGTGTTTTTTGACCTGATATTGTTCTTCTTTTACTCCACTAAAATTTGCCAGAACCGCAGACACAAGAGTGACCCACAGGAGTTGCAGTGTTTCTATCGCTGCTGATGCATATGATTGCCACTCTTCAGGGACGATAGTTACCTTTTCCATGATCAGCAACAAGAGGTAAATCGTAAAGAGAGTTGGAAATATAATTTTTGACTGAAGTAGGAGAAATCCTCTCCAGATAGCTACTTTTTGCATCTTGATATCATCCCAGAGAATATGCCAATGATAGGTCTGTATAGGAGGTACCGTATCCATCGTATCAATCAGGATCGCCAAAATAATACCTAAAATGATACACATAGAAGGGAACTGAGGATACATGTCGAAAAACAGCGATAGCACGCCGAGTAATCCAGCGAATAATCCCAAAAAAATGTGCCAGTATTTATTTGCTGAGGTGAGCATGGTGGTATTCTACATAAAAAGTACCCCCCATAGCCGCGAGTGTGACGCCACAAATAGTGAAGAAAACACTCCATATTGATAGTGGGACACCGAGGAAATTCACATAAAATAATATCAAAGGAACTGCAGATATCGAAAGTGCAATCGAGAGAACGAAACGCTCAAGACCATCGATGGTGTGAACTTCTTCATTATCAGATACTTTAGTATTTTTTTCGTCAGTCGGGTCCATCATTTTTTCGTTTTCAGTGACGGGGAAAGACCAGCGCGTAATCCAATATCCAGGGAGTCCAAGCACGACGATAGAGCCGATAATCATACGAGGCATGTGGAGCCACGAGAGCCGACTCTCACCCCAGATACACAGACCAGTGACTATCAGTAAAATAGCAGATAAAAGTGCAACGAGAAGAGTGGATTTTTTCATTGGTTTTTATTATAGGAAACAGAGAATATTTATCAATATCCATTTTAGTCAAGAGTACAAATTTGACTTACAAGCTACTGGGGATACCATTTCTCACAGTCTTTTCTATGATTCATAAGCTCGTCGCTAGCATAGGTATCATGAGTTTAGTAGGAGTCCAAGTATTTGGACTCGATACTTCCTCTAGCGCTATTGTCTCAGGAAACCCCTCATATACGAATGATTCACCTTCTGCTTCTGGCGGTATGAGTCCAGAAGTGCGCCGTATCTATCTCTCGATGATTGCCCCAGAACAGGCACCGCTCGTGACGGATAGTGGGAGATTTATAGTATCATCCGTTCAGTCGTACGATGTTGGTACAGTGATTAGTAGTTGCTCATTCATAGCTCGCAAAAATATCATCGCTCTTCTCGCAGCCCTCGGCATGACAAATTCTTGGGTCGCTCAAGGTGATGCGAATGATCTTATTCAATATGGTCGATTCAATCGTACTCTCACTTCTTTTAAAGACAAAAAAAGCATCATAGAAGCCCTCAATCAACGAAAAACAGACTTTGTCGAAACCGTATTTGATGTTTACCGCCATGTCCCAACACGCTCTTATGCTATGCAGGGGCATCGTGTCGCAGTCTTTCTTGGAGATGATGAGAAGTGGTATATTCTCGATCCGATTGATGGAGAAAAGACGACCGCCCCACAACTATTTGAGACGTATCTCGCCCATGATGTTGATAATGCCGAATGGCTTATACGATTCCCAGGATATAGTTTTATCAATCCATTTGAATCAGAGAGTCTCATGAGTATCCTCCCATTTTTCTCCGATGATGTCAGACAGTTATTTTGACAGGAGCCTACATTTGTCGGACTACAGCCGACGAGCGATACTGAGACAGGAGAAGTGGTCGATACGAGCATGACGTCTAGTGTCTCTGCCTAATTTAGGAAGTCAGTAGCATTTCCATGAATTCTCCCATACTTCGTCCGGTTTTTTGCCACATTTTTGGTATAAATGAAGCTGTTGTCGCGCCGGGAAATGTATTTACTTCGAGAAAGAAAATCTCATTTCCGCGTACACGATAGTCGATTCTCGCTACACCACGACAACCAAGCTGTGTATAGATTTTTTTTGAGATTTGAGAAAGTTCTGTGCGTAGATGCTCGGAGAGATGCTCGGCAAAAATTTCGTTTGAACCATCAGATTCGTACTTTTCCTGCCAGTCAAAGAGCTCTGCCTTGATATTTACTATTTGCATAATAGGGAGAATTTCTGGATTCGCATTTGGTCCTACGACACCGACAGTGTATTCTTCACCTTCTATATATTCTTGCACGATAGGTCTATCTGTGTAGTCAGGGAAGTGTCGGAAAAATGATTTTTTTCATCAAACTGCACCGAGAGTTCCAATATTTTTGGCAGTGAGTGCAGATGTATTTTGGTAGACTTCCTCGATACTGGTGAAGAGTTTTTGGACAGTCGATGCTTTATTGGTCGCTACTGTGCTCCCACCGCAGTTTGGTTTCACGATAACTGGAGCAGGGAGGGTGTCAGTTTGAGTAGGTGAGAGTGCATCTTCTGAGAAGCCAAGCATTTTTGGTACGTGTATACCTGGTACCCATGATTTTGGTACGTGGACGATGCCGAGATGCTCTACGACACAATTCGTGTGAAATTTATCGATACAGAGAGCATGAGTCGTACTCGGACTGCCGACATATCGTATTCCGAGTGATTCACAGAGTCCCGTGATCGCCCCGTCTTCACCATATCGACCATGGAGATAGGGGATTACAATATCATAGCTCTGATATTTTGAGAGAAACATATCAATTTCTTCTGGTATATCATAGACATCATACGTGTGCTGTGTTTCTTTGAGAAAAGTCTGCAATCCTTCATTGCTTCGTAGAGAGATGGGGCGTTCTGGGGATATACCACCAGTGAGGAGAGCGATGTGCATATTTATGGTGCTATATTTGATCCGGCAGGGTAGACGATACGGGCGCTACTAAATTCGTCCATGAAATATCGCTCGACGAAATCATGTGTTTGTTCCCAGAGTGTGCCATAAGGAAGAGCATAAAAATTGGCCTCTGACTTGATATTGAATCTCTGTAGCATCGCTCGAATAGCATTTTCGTATGGATTGTAAGAAGAGTATTTTTGTATTACTTTTCCTAGAACAGTAGAAATACTCGAATATTTCACTGCACCCCACACTTCACCTGATTTTTGCATGACAAAGAGTGTATTGCCCTCACTACGATAATCTATCGGTGCTGGATTGAGAGAGGCTGCCACTGCATCAAATTTTTTATCCTGGAGATTTTTTATGAGAGAGAGATCTGTGCTGATAATCTTTGTAGCACCAGGGGTATAGTATACTTCACCCGAAAATGTGAGATATGGGATTTGGTCTCCAGCATTTTTGAGCGAGAGGAGTGTGTTGATGATTGCGAAAACTTCTTTACGTGTCGCGAGATTATTGTGCTTCCAGAGAAGAGAAGGAGTGCTACTCGTACCACTCTGGGAAACGGTGATTACTCCTGCATCGAGGGCAGCATGTAGGAGCTGTTCTTGCCAAGGAGCTGCTACTTGTCCGGCAGCATCATAAAAGTTCACATCATACGCCACTGAGGGGATATCCATGTTGGCGGCTTTCCAGATGATAGCGAGTGCTTCTGCTTTGGTTATTTTGTCTTGGGGGCGAGTCGTCGAATTATCTCTCGTGATGATAGCTCGATCTGCCGCGAGCTCTACTGCACGACACACCCATGCGTCTGGATGACTCTCATCAAATGTCGCATCAGAAAAATACCCCTTACAACTATAGTTCGACGGGAGAGCCACGCCTCTGAGCTTCAGTGACATACCGATGACTTCTTGACGCGTCACGGTATCATCGAGTCTATAAGCGTCGAGATTATTCTTGTGAGGGACGATGATATCCGCGTCTGCGAGACGGTTCGCAGTGGCACTATCTTCACTCGTATATCCGAGACAGATCATTGCTGAAGAAGCCAGTAAACAAGAGAGAATTTTTTTCATATATATTTAGCATATCTTTTTTTAGTTCTTCGCAAGTCTATCATGCATGACAAGGGATAAAAGAGTTATGTAAAAAATGAGTGTATCAAAAAATATCATAAATTGACAGTTTATAAAATATGATAAAATATATTTAATATGAATCTCAAAAGTCACGAAGAACGTGTCGGCATGCTCAAAAAACACATAGCAGTTCCCTACGATACATCAGGGAAATATAATGGAGATTATGTTGCTTTTTTGAGTGCGGTGCGTCAGAGATTTTTCTGAAATGAGGATTTTGTCTGAGTGATACCTGGATGATCATGCGTCAAATGAAATAATATCCTGTGATCAGATTTTGATATGATATTTTTGGGTTCAAATGTACGCACGCAACAATCCACACTCCACGAAATACAAGCTATCAGTCAGGGTAAATTTGGGCGCCCTTCGAGCATCCCATTTCTCTATACTTTTGGACAGTTAGAAGGGAATTCTGATATGACGGAACCAGATGAAGCCCTCGATGTATCGACACGACTTTCTCTCCTGGTATCGCCAATTATTGGGCGAGTTGAGCATATCATGCATATGCGAAAAAAATTATTGCAAGAAATCCAAAAATCTCAGGATATTCAAACGATTGTTCATGTTGCTTTGTATGAGATTTTGGCAATAGATTTTTGAGGTGCTCCCGAGGGCAGGTATTCATCGACAAGTGAATTTTCTTGTCCGTGGTACCTCATAGAAAATATTGATGATGATGAGGATTCCGCTGCTCTAGCTGGTTGAATTCCTGTCAATAAACGTACACTCTCCAAAATGCTTGATCGATGATTTACACGTACCGAAATAAACGATATTTTTGATGCGAGGAGAGCGATGTGGCACTCCAGAATCCGTGACTTTGTAAATGCATCAGGCCCATTTTCAAACCTTAATTAATGTATGCATCCAGCCAAAACCCTCGTTCCCTATCATCGAGAATTCAATCCGACTCGGCAAATATTATTCGAGGTGATTGTCCGCATACTCAAGAGACTTGAGCCTATTTTACGTCGCCATATCAATCATACACTGGAGATAGAGCGTCATATTTTTGAAATTCCGCAATTCCCAGTACAGCTCTCATGAACGAGAATCGTGCATATATCTGATATGCATTTCCATGAGCAGTGGGAGCCAGACAAGATGATAGAGGCTTTGATTGAAAAATTGAGAGTGGTCAAGGCAGAAGCTGGGGATAATTCAGTCGTGTGTGTCATGAGTGGGGATATAGTTTCCAAGCATACTAATTTTAGTGCTGTGAGACCTCATATTGTTCGTTTTATGCGATGATTTCGTGACATATTTTGACATGAGGCTCAGCTGTATGCCTGCGAAGGAAATCATGATCTCCATCGCAAACATTGGCCAGAAGAAAGACAAATCCTCCAATCTCTCGGCATAGTATACACAGAGTACACTGCGCCAGTAGGCATAGATATCGTGACGACTCCTGACTTCACTGTTGATCCAGTGTGAGCACAGGATATCCTCCAATCATCTCTCCGAAAACCACCAAGAGATACAGCTTTCCGACTGATACTCTCTCACAATCTCGAGGTACTCCAACACAGCGATATACCGGAGAATGAGATACCACACATCATCATGGGTGGGCATACACACAATGGTCATCTATGACTCATATCTGATGCATCTTTTTCTGATGAGAGTGATCCTCTGCGACGTCTCATGGCATATGCTCTTTTGGGATATCGTTTTCCACTCGTTGCAGGCGTCAAAAAAATAGCAAACAATATTTTTGCTTCGGTCAGCCCTGGTGTCTGAGAAAACGAAAACAGACCCCGCTACAATTCACCGCGAGGTCTGCCTGTTTTTGAATTACGACGAAAAAAATAGACTATTTTGCATCTTCTTCATCGAGACCGAGAGACTTTTTGAGGTCATCGATTTTTCCAGCGTCTTCGTTGGCTTTCTGGCGATTTTTGAGCTCATCGATATAGATTTGCTTGAGTTGTTTCCACTCTGTACGCTTATCTGTGACGAGTTTTTTGATTGTTTCGCCTTCTTTTGGCATGAGTTTACGGAATTCTTCACGCTCTTCGGTGAATACTTTTTTGAGTTCATCGATCTGATACTGAGAGAGAGTCGGGATAGCATCGACGACACGCTTTTTCTCTGAGACAGAGAGTGAGAGTGAGTGTTCGAGGAGATCGACGAATTCTTTTTCTTCGAACTGTGTCAGTGGGTGAAACGACACGAGATCCATGATAATCTGATTATCATCAGTGTTATAGCGACCGATGAGGTCCTTGAAAAATGCTTCAGCAGCAGCTGGGTCAAATCCAGGAAGTGGTTGTCCTCCTGTGCCTGATTGATCGCCTTGAGCGCCTGTTGTATCCTCTGCCATAAGTGTGAAAAGTTAAGAACGGAAACTCTGAGAATCTAAAAATGATTCTATTTTCTCGCGCAGTATATCATCGAATACACCATTTGTCCAGACTTTTTCTACATCATCATCTTCGTCCAAATCTTGGAGAAGTTTCATGACTTTGATGCCCTGTTCATAATCCGTAATCTCGACTTCCATATTTGGGAGATATTCAAAACCACTTGCAGTAGGCTCGATGTTTGCGCTCTTGAGAAAATTTGCCACATCAGAAAACTGTTCACGAAGTGTCAGGAGTCTCGTTTCTTCACCATCGACGATGTAGTCATCGCAGCCTGATTCGATGATTTGTTCTTCTGTTATCTTCGCTGTTGGTATGACAAATACGCCACGGTACTTGAACATATGATTCGAGAGTGAGCCTGTCTCTCCGAGATTGCCACCGTTTTTACTGAAGTGAGAACGGAAGCTACTCGCTGTACGGTTGCGATTATCGGTGAGAGCACGGACGATGATGGCGATGCCTCCAGCTCACATCCCTTCATAGATGATGTCTTCGATAGCAGCTGCATCTTTATCGAGACCAGCACCACGACGGATAGCTTTATCGATGACATCTCGAGGAACACTATCTTTTTTTGCTTTTTCGATAGCAG
>CAYVZT010000023.1:0-14465 GCA_964456455.1 uncultured Candidatus Peribacteria bacterium
GGTTACAAATGGAGCCACGAACGGGAATTGAACCCGTGACCTCATCCTTACCATGGATGCGCTCTACCAACTGAGCTATCGCGGCATTTGCGGTGATTATATTGTATGCTATATAATTGCAAAATTTTTTGCGTCTTTGAGTTTTTTTGTACAATGCCGACAAATATGAAACTCTTTGTTTTTGATACTGAAACGACTGGATTTGTAGAGCGAGAAGGCCCTCTCGAGGTACAGCCATACATTGTACAATTTTCGGGGATTCTCCTAGAAATGTGATCAGATAAAAAACTCACTGAAATCGATCGTATAGATGCATATGTAAAACCACCGATTTCAATCCCATTTGGCGCCAGCCAAGTACACTGAATCTACGATAAAGATGTCGCAGATAAATGAGCGATTGCTGAGCAAATGGATAGTTTTCTCCAATATCTCAATCGGGCTGATATTGTCATCGGTCACAATATCGAATACGATGAGTCGGTCATCAATTATGAGCTTCAACGCCTCGGTCGAAAAGGAGACTATCATCCACAAAAGACTCTTTGTACGATGAAGTCGACTGTTGATTTTTGTGCTATCCCTGGTCGTGGCATCGGTTTCAAATTTCCAAAACTCAATGAAATTTATAAAAAACTATTTTGAGATTATTTTGAGTGAGCACATAGCGCGATATATGATGTGGAAGCTACTGTGAAGGTTTTGCAAAGGCTTCTCGAGCTCGATGTCATAAAAATCGAAGAAAATACGCTCATGCGTCTATTCTAGGAGCCATACAATCAAATAAAGTGTGAGTCAATAAACTAGGGTTGCGAAATACAAAAAAAAAGTACACTGGCATCAAGTTATTTATTAATATTTTTATGCATTTTATAGCTAACAGAAAAAAGTTTTACCTTTTTTCTTCATTTTTCTTTCTTCTTTCTTTTGTCGTCTTTTTTTTCGTTAAGCCAAATCTCGGTATAGATATGACGGGTGGTCTCCAAATAGAATACACTTCTTCGACCCCTTTTTCATCTACCCAGCTCGATACTATACGGACAGATATTCTCAAGAATTATAAATTCCACTCAAAAACAGTCATTAATGACGTACTTCTCTACAGTGTGAATGGGAATTCTCTCCGGGCTGATATAGGTCTCTCATCTGAGCCCGATGTTATCATCTCAAATGAACGTACTAATGATATCAGAACACAAATTCCAGTCTACTTTCAAAAAGCTGGCATTACTGTCACAGAGGCTTCATTTGTTTCTGTGGGGCAATCATTTGGTAAATTTGTAATCGATCGAGCATATCTGACTTTGATAGTTTGTTTTATAGCTATTGCTCTTTATCTGATGTATGCTTTTCGGAGTTCTATCGAGGGTACATCGAGTTTTACTTTTGGTGCCATCACGCTCATTACATTGCTTCATGATGTCATTATTGCTCCTGGTATTTTCATTCTTTTGGGTCTTCTTTTCCCCATTTTGAAAGTCGACACCTTTTTCGTCACAGCCATACTGACCACTCTGGGTTACAGTATCAATGATACCATCGTTATCCTCGATCGTATACGTGCTACATATAGGGATAAAAAAGGAAATGATAAGAGAAGTGAGAAACAGATATTCGATGATTCTATTAATGTGAGCTTGCGACGATCAATCTATACTTCTATGACGCTCGTCATGGTGTTGGTATCTATGCTCTTTTTCTGACCTGAAGCACTTCATGGTTTTGTGACACTGATGCTCCTGGGTACTATTATCGGTACTTATTCTTCTATATGTGTAGCGGCTCCTATGCTCTACGATATCAATTCTTGGAAACGTAAATAATTATGGAAAAACGCTTTCGTCGTGAGAAAAACATCATCTCTCACCGAGTTCAAAAAAAAACACATGAAAATCAGCACAAAACAAAAAAAGCTGATACAGATACCACTGAAAATGAGGACGAGTCACCACTTGAGCACTTGTCTCATACGTATACTTCCATACAGACAAAAAGTCTCATCAGAGATACGGTACTTTTATGAGGTGTTTTAGTCATTCTTTTATTTTCAGCAGCCTGGGCGTTACCGAGAGTCTTTTCTTTTCATCTCGATATCAATTCTATCATTCATAGCTTTGTCCCAGAAACACTTGTTGCTGGTAATGAAGAAAAAAGCACAAAAGATCTCGATATACTTATTCTCGGCCGTTGAGGCGAGGAAAACGATGCTCCAGATCTTACAGACTCTATTATTTTGGGACACTACAACGATACTGATCCTGCGAGTTTTGTGACTCTTTCCATACCCCGAGATCTCTATGTGCACTCCAAAATTCTTGGTCGTGTAAAAATCAACGAACTTTACGCGGGTACAAAAAAATCACTAGGAGCTGAAGGCGCATTTGATCATTTACTGGACATGGTTGGACAGATAACCGGCAGAGAAGTGAAATACTATGCCATGATTGATTTTTCTGGTTTTAGAAAATTGATCGACCAAGTAGGAGGTATCGATATCGATGTTCCAGAGAGACTCTATGACAATGAATACCCTACACGCTGATGGTGATATACTATTGTTGATATTGCTCCTGGCCCACAACATTTTGATGGAGATAAAGCACTGAAATATGCACGAAGTCGACATACTACAAGTGATTTTGATCGTTCTCGTCGACAGCAATTGGTCATTTCGGCGCTACAGGAGAAGATGCTCAGTTTAGATATATTGAGTTCACCACGAAAATTAGAAGGTATTTGGAATGTGTTGCGTAGTTCCGTTACTACCAATCTTACTATAGGTCAATTGATTTCTCTGGCACAAAAAGCAACAAAGGTTACTCGAGATAATATTGTCTGACATACACTAGATAATACTTGTTTTGATGCACTGAGATTGTGCCACCCGGGGGGATTGCTTTATACTCCAGATCGAGAACTTTTCTGAGGTGCATCAGTCTTACTTCCAAAAAAAGCCACAGGATCTAACATAGCTATCTATGACCGTATACAGCTTTTTACGTCTATTATTGTACAGTATCCGAAGCTCCTTTCCGAATTCCCTATTACTATCGTAAATGCTTCTGGAAAGACCAATCTCGCACTTTCTGTTTCTCTCCAGCTTCGATCCATTGGTTTTCCTGTGGATGAAAAGCAGATTCGAAATCAAAAAGAAAAAGTCGACAAAACTTTTATTCGATATAATTCGCTTATAATTAAGCCACAAAATGAAGTTCTTCATGCTCTTTCTTCTCTTGCATCAATACAGGTAAGAGAAGCCACGCCTGAAGAGCGCGTTTCAATGGTTGGATCGTATGAGCTTGTTCTCGGTTCGGATTCATCTCTTTACTTCTAAATTATGGATTCTCGAAGTCAATATATTCGTCGAAAATTAATATCTGGCACATCTCGTTGGTATCAGATTCGTCATGCTGCACGTGACCCAAAAATTCAGAGATGGACAGCTATTATTTGAGGTGGTGCTATACTGATATTTTATTTTGTATTTTTGTTTGGGATGCCGTCTATTTCCCAGATACAAACATCTTTTAAAGAGAGTAGTATTATTTACGATCGAGAATGAAATCAGCTCTATACTATCTATGGTGGAGATGATAACAGGCAGTATGTCGAATACAAAGACATATCTCCTATCATGATCAATGCGCTTGTTGCCATGGAAGATCAGAGATTTTTTAGTAACTTTTGATTTGATGTATTTGGTATACTTCGTTCTGCTATCACGTGCAGCACTGGTGGAACTTGTGGTGGTGGATCTTCTTTGAGCCAGCAACTTATCAAAAATACACTTCTCTCTGATGAGAGGACTATTAAGCGTAAAATACGTGAAATTATACTTGCATTTGAGCTCAATATTCGTTTTTCAAAAGAAAAAATTCTCGAACTCTATCTCAATAAAATTTCATTTGGTTCTAACTCAGCTGGTGTAGAACAGGCGTCTCGTAGATTCTTCGGCAAGCCTTCAAAAGATGTCAATATTCTCGAGGCATCGATTCTCGCATCTCTCCCCAAATCTCCGACAGCATATAACCCTTATTCTCGAAGAGATCGACTTATGTGATATGTCTATTATCACGATAGCAAAAATACGAATGAGGGAATAGTGAAGGTGAATAAGATTAGTGATGCGACGACTTTTTCTTTTTTTCAAACTGAATTTTCAAAGATAACTTTTACTACTCAAAGAGGTTTCACAAAAGTCTGCGGGATCGCTGATTTTCAGTGAAAATCACCATTTGAAAAAAGTATAGGAACTGATTGTGAGACGGTTCCTAAAAAAGATTTGATGGAGTTTTTGAATAGTTTGCAACTCAATGCCACCATGAAACAAGAAGATTCTACGACTTTTCCTGTTGTATTAGAATATCAAGCAGGTCGTAAGGATAGAGTGCTTATGCGTATGTATGAGGATGGCTATATTAATGATAGTGAATATAAAAACGCTCTCTATACTGGTCTTGATTTTGTATTCCAAGATCCGAGAGAATCTATCAAGTATCCACATTTTGTTTTTTATGTAAAAGATTACCTCGTGAGTCTTTATGGAGAAGATTTTTTCCAAAAATGAGGATGGAAAATATATACTACTTTGGATCCGAAAATTCAAGAAAAAGGGCAAGAACTTATTGATTCTTATGCAAAAAGTACATTTAAAAGCTACGGCATCAATAATGGATCACTTGTTACTCTTGATTCCAATAATCGTGATGTTTTGGCAATGATCGGATCACAAGATTATTACAATAAAGATATAGATGGAGAAGTGAATATTATGACTTCGTTGAAACAGCCAGGTTCCAGTATGAAACCATTTATATATGCTCGTGCCTTTGAAAATAATAAGCTCAGCACTGATACTCCTATTTTTGATGTAGAGCAAGATTTTGGCAACTACAAACCAAAAAACTTTGATGGTAAATTTCTCTGACCTATGACCCTACGAACAGCGCTCGATGCATCGAGAAATATACCAGCTATTAAGATGTTTTTCCTTGCTACTCGTGGTGTCGCTGATACTGGGGAAAAGCAAGAATATGATTTGGTCGAATATCTCCGATGACTCGGGCTCACGACTATAGAGCACAGAGAGAAGAATAATCTCTATGGGCCACCAATCGCACTTGGTTCAGCTGAAGTCCGAGGCATTGATTTTGTTTCTGCTTATGCGGCTCTTGCTAATAATGGACAATACCTTCCCCCAAATCCTATTTTGAAGATCTTTGATCCGCAAGGGAATGAGATTAAGATCGATCCTCCTTCTCCAAAACAGGTGATATTACCATGAGCTGCCTACATGATCACAAATATTCTTTCAGACAATGCTGCGCGACCAGAATGATGGAACTATTTCCTCGCTCTGGCTGATGGGCGCAAGGCTGCAGTTAAAACTGGTACTTCAAGTAAGAAAGTAGGTCAAAATACTCTTCCTCGAGATCTCTGGACTATTTGATTTACTCCTCAATACACAACAGCAGTATGGACTGGTAATACCGATGGAAAACCGGCTAGTCCTCGTGCGAGCGGTATGGAATCGAGCGCTCTTATATGGAAAAAACTCATGGATTTCATTCATACAGGACTTCCAAGAAAAGATTTCGTACGTCCTGATGATGTCGGCGGGAATGATCGTTTTCTCTACATAGAGTGAAAAAAACCAGATATCCTCAAGGCGTTTGATCCAACAAAAATAGAGGTTGATTCTCTTTGTAATGGTAAAGTAACAGAAAAAACACCAAAAGAAGCTATCAAAGAGGCTGTCATATTTGATACAGCATTTCCTATCGAAGATGAGTATCCAGGATGGAGAGATCCAGTCAATGTCTGGCTTGGAAGTGAGGAGGGGCGTAAATATTTGATCGAGAAAATGTCATTGACTGAAGATGTCATGACTGTCGTGGCTCCACCAGAAAATATCTGCGAGAGACCCGATGAAGCCACCTCTGATTTCACCTCTTCTTTGACCGATAATATGCAATTATTCTCTGGTTTATACCCAGTAGAGATTACATTCAATTCGGATCATACCATGAAAGAAGCTCAAATACTTATCAATGATAAATTTTATCGATCTATCAATCTCTGAGATAAAAAGAGTGGTTCGGTAAAAGCCGAATTTGGAATTACAGGTATCGATGGGGTAGATCAGATGATCACAATTCGTGTTGTGGATTCTTTTGGCTACAGCACGTCAAAAAATTATCACGTGAAAGTGCTCAACAAAGATGGCACGAGTCCTATCATCAAAACTGATAACCCTACGGTTATGAATATCAAGACGGGTCAACAGGTATCATTTTCAGGTACAATTGATGACCAGAGTGATGTCTCAAAGATTCAGGTTTTTGTGGATGATGTCCTCTATGGTACATTTCAGGGCGTAAAGAAATATAATTTCACACTGAAATCACCATCAGATCTCTCTGTTTGAAAGCATATCATCAGTATTCAAGTGTCTGATTTTCAGAAAAATCTACAAACCTTAGTGCATACTGTTACAGTCCAATAGGAACTATTGTTCCATTTTGATGTTGAGTTTTTCTTCGACAAATGTGCGACTTTTCGCAAATTTTTCACGAACAAGAGACTGGAGCTTATCTGGATTTTGTAGAGAGTTTCTCTGACCTATCAGGTCGGGATGGAGGAGCTCTCCATAGGTGACTTTTTTGTGACCATTGTGTGTCGTCTTGAGTGTGAAATTATAGAGTGGTTGTTCGACGAGAGTCTGGGAAGTGAGATTTGTATCAATATTTGGGGCGAGCATTTTTGCATCTGTTGATCCCACGTGAAATACCGCCATATTGCCGACATTGCCCATAATAGCATCCATGAGTTGCGTGGAGACCTGATTGATGTACTGATGGGCTATGACGAGAGCTAGACCATATTTACGAGCTTCTGAAAAGATATCAGAGAAGCTATCGGTAGCAAAATTCTGAAATTCATCGACATAGAGACGGTATGGTTCTCGTTTTTCTGGTACGATTGAGGCACGACTCATGACATCGAGCTGGAATTTACTGACGAGCATGGATCCGAGCATCTCACTCACATCTTCTCCGATTTTTCCTTTTGAGAGATTAGCTAAGAATATTTTTTTATTATCCATGATCCATCGTGGAGAAAAACCTGATTGAGGTTGACTGACGATATTGCGGATAAGAGGCACAGAGAGAAATTGACCCACTTTATTTAAAATAGGGCTGACAACCTCGGTTTGTTTTGTGCTACTCAGAGCATTAAATTCATCTGCCCAGAATCGACGGAGAAATGGATTGGTGACTTTTGCTATATAATTACGACGAAATTCCTCATCAGAGAGGAGGAGAGTGAGGTCGAGGAGCGTGCTCCCATCTCTTTCGAGCAGTGTCAGTGTCGCATTTCGGAGGACATACTCGAGACGAGGACCCCAGCTGTAACCAAATATCTTTTTAAAAACACCAACAATAGAACTGGCTATCAGAGAAGGAAACTGATGATGCGTATTTTCCAGTATATTGAATCCGATAGGGTATTCGACATCGGTGAGGTCAAAGAGAACCACATCATTGCTTCGTGATTTTGGTATCTGGTGGAGGATTTTATCATAGAGATCGCCGTGTGGATCAATGAGTCCAACACCTCGGCCAGCATCAATATCCTGGAGTATCATACGTTCGAGCATGGTTGTTTTACCACTTCCAGTCATACCTACCACGAGCATATGTCGTTTTAGGGCTTCTGCATCAACTGAGACGGTATTATTTTGATCAGGTGTAAGTCAGAGTATTATCTTATCTTTTTCATCTAGTATTTTTTCCTCTTTTTTGCTTCCTTTTTTTGGTTGTTCTGAGGATGGAACGAGATCTGATTTTTCTATTGTTTTTTCTTCCTGGATAACTTTTGTAGTTACTTCTTCCTTTTCTGGACCGACATTTTCTGGTGTTACTTGGTAAAAATCGGGCTCGTCATCCTCTAGGAGTGATTCTGGCACAACTGATACCCACTCTGGTTCGGATAGCGGAGGAGCAATATCGTTCCTCTCTTCATGAGAACCAGCTGAATCGCTCAGTATATCCTTATCGGTAAAGAGTAGGGTGAGAAAGCGTTTTATGTTGTTAATTTTATTTTTCACAGTTAATATTACATATAATAACAAATATAACTATACTGTCAAATATTTATAGGGTATAAAAAAGCCCCTACAAACATGTAGAGGCTGAGTAAAAGTCAGAATGAAAATTACTGTGAAATAGTGTTTCCTCCGAGGATATTGAAGATAAGGTTTGTGATAGTCCAAGCAAAGAAAATAACCACGATACCGATAACGGCGTTGATAATAATCTTCTTTCCTGCTTCTTTACCTTCATCTTCGCTACCAGATGTGAGAATCTGCCAACCGCCCCAGAGTGCCATGATAACCATGACAAGACCAAGGAGAGTCAATAGACCTTTGATAAAAGTCTGAATAGTGGCAATAGGATCACCAGTATTAGGTCATTTGAGTCCATCATCAACACGATCGAGACCTGGTTCAATCTCTGCAAATGCAGAACGAGCTACAGCGAGTCCACCGACACAAGCGTAGAGATAATGCTTTACTGTATTCATAGGGTACGATTAGAGATATAAAATACTCTTCCAGTATAGACTATATGCGTATTAGATGCAAATATTTTCTCTCGACAAAAAATCCATATATCATCTGGTATAGAGTATTTTTGTGCCTATCTTCTTGGCTTGCGAGACAGATAAAGATACATGATATTTGAAAAGCTTTTTTTATTTTGTTCTACTTCTCTTGAAATAGATAAGAGAATTCCACCTGCCAATAGCATCATCAAAAGGGATGAGCCACCATAGCTGACGAATGGGAGAGTGAGTCACGTATTGGGGAAAATACTCAAATTAACACTGATATTGATGATCATTTGCCAGAGAATCCAGAGTGTAATGCCAAAAGCGCTGAATTTCCCAAAATTTTCTTCACAAAAGGAAGCAATCATAAATCAACGGTAAATGATGTATATATAGATGCTTATGATAATTAAGGATCAGAAAAATCATATTTCTTCTGTAATCACTGAGAAAATAAAGTCTCCCTGCGGTTCAGGAAGATAACCATATTTCTGTACAGAATGACCAAAACCGAGCCCAAAAATTCCTCCACTACCAATGGCTATAAGTGCTTGTTTATTTTGATGATGCATGGTATTTTCTTCAATTGCTGTTTTGCTTGATTGAAAAAAAGTATTCATTCTGTCATAAATATAAGAAAATTGCCCTTTTTCTTCAGGTGTATTGTAGTGTCAGAGAGCGTACAGAAAAGATGCCGCAATAAGTCCGGCTATACCTATGCCGGCTATAATCCTCACATTCCCTCAGGCGACAAAATAAATACTGGTGGCTATTGGTATGATGATCAAGAGAGCTCATAAATCTGGCTGCAATAAGACTAAAAGAGAAGGCACTCCTACAATTCAGACAAAGGGAATAAAACCTTCTGAAGTATGGGAAAGCATATTTTTGTATTTACTACAAAATGCTGATACAGAAAGTACCATGGTGAGCTTGAGAAGCTCAGTTGGCTGGAGAGAAAAGGGGATACCTGGTATATCAAACCATCCACGAGCACCATTAATTTTTACCCCAAAAACGAGCACTAATATAAGTAAAAATATCGTTATTATTGTCATTCATTTTATCTGTTTTTTCCACCATAGATAAGGTATTTTTATGGCTATGACCATAGCAAAGAGGCCAATACCAGCTTGTAATATATTTCTTACGATAAAACGCCAATTATTTGGTTCGGGGAGACTCCCTGTTTCTACGAGTCTTTTTGTGATTCTGTATGAATCGTAGACGCTCACGGAGCTAATCATGATAGATCAAAACACCACTAATGCTAATATGGATATCAGTAGGGGGTAATCTATATCTTTGTGTTCTTTCATGTCGCTACTCTATCGGTCTTTCTTATTCCGAGAAGCATACTAGCCTTGCGTTTCTTATAAAAATCGTCTTATGAATCTTTTTTTATAGAAAATCATTCTTGTTGGTAGAGAAGTAGTGAGGCCTGAGAAAGTCTAAAAGTACCGTTGTTTCAGACATAATGTTGCTTAAGAGCTGACATACATTTGACTATATTTTCGTGCCAGTTGGTACGAGAAGAAGCGTAAATTGGGCCACGAGGATTTCACCAACCAGAGAGCTGATCGATAGTGGTATAGCTGCCAAGCCAGTTATTATTTACCACCGAAGAGATAGCTCTTATGCCACTACGTGAATCAGCGAAATCTTGTCTTGCGCCGCTATCTGTGTTTCCTACATTTCCTATATTTCCATCGGTAGTCAGATTTTGTCCGAGGGTACTCTCCGCAAAGCCAACACACATAACAAAGGTCGGGTCGACACTCTCAGGGAGACTTTCTTCTACCCATATATTACGATTTTGAAAATCATTTGATGCATAAGTGGAGAGGAGCTTTTTTTGTCTTTCTGCTTCGCTTTCACCAGGAATATAGAAAAAGCCAATTGTTTTTTGAAGTGCGTTTATATCGACAGGTTTTTTATTTTTCTGCAAATCGTCGATATATTTCCATCCATAGCGTGATGGAATTTTGTCTGGTGAAAGCGGGGAGAGGTCTATCTTTTCTAGTATATCAGTAGCTTTTCAATTTTTATAGAGTTCTATGTGTATATTATTTTGATTGCTATGCTCTGTGTAATCGCGTGTCATACCTATGCTATCTCATAGACTTACTCTTGAAAACATGGGTTTATTATTGGGTATTATTCCAATATAGAGAGACATATAACCGTTCGCATGTTTGACGATTACTATGCCAGGAGAATTTGTATTTGGATACTGTTTTATCAATATATAACCATCAGCTACTGCTTGTACGGGTATTCCGGCTGGAGTGAGTATATCGAGTCACTCGTGATGAGTATTGTTTGCTACATAATATTTCTGATCCCGAAAAGTAGAGCCAAAACCACTGTTCGGAATTATTGGCCAAGAAAATGCAATTTTTTCTTTTGCTTGAGCGAGCATCTGTTTTTCCATCCTTATATATTGTTCTATCCATGCACAAACAGGACTTTTTTGATTGCTACAATTGTACTGAGAAAGTCGTTCTTTGAGGGATGTCTCATACTCAGCAAATTTTTTTTCAAATTGTACTGAATTTACGGTTTTTTTCTCCATTATTTTTGCTTCTATCATTTTTCTTTTTTGAGCAATGCTGTCTATATCTTTTTTTATACTTATTTGTTTTTCCATAGATTCTGAAAGTATGCTTCGCTCCACTTCTTCAGCTTGAGCGAGTTCTGACTTTTCTTTTTCTAATCTCGATAAAATACGATTATTGATTTTTATTTTTTTGGCCGTTAATTTTTCTAAAGAAGATAGATTTTCTGTGATTGATTTTTGACGAGAAAGTAGATTTTGTGTTGAATTTTGCACAATTTCATGTGCATCTTTTCTGTAAAAATTGTTACCCAGCGATTGCCCAAAAAAGATAGAATACAATCCTATATCGTCACTTCCATGTACTTCATCTTGATATGAATAGGCGAGTGATGTTCGCAAAAATGATGCTGTGTCTGATTGTCTTTCTTTGAGGTATTTTATTTCATTTTCTAACAGGTTGATGCTTCTCGATAATTCTTTTGTTTCTTCTTGATTTTTTTGGATATTTCTTCGTATTTCTCTTTGAGTGGATTGTATTTTATCTATGAGCCATTCTTTCTCATACTGTGTCATTTCCTTATTTTTTTTTGCTTCTATGAGAGCTTCCTGCATTCATGCAAGATGATTTTCAGAAATACTTAAGTCTTCTAATTCCTCTTCCGTATCACTAAAATCATTTATGATAGTGATCTCTGGTATACTCTGAGACCACCATGCAGCAGAGTCTTCAGTAGGATTTATTTCTTCTTCAGAAAATGTAATATGACCTAAACCTATCAAAACGGCAAGGAAAAGAATCGAAAAATATTTGTACTTCATATAGAACCAGATTATCATATTGTTATACTTTTAGCAACTTTTTATCTATGTTTAAGAATTTTACACCTGAGTACAAATGATACCTTCTATCTGCGGAAAACTCGGCTAAACAGCAGGGTTTTTCTACCCTTGAATCTGTTGACATTGTCATGGAAATATTACGTTCTAAAAAATGACATGCATTTGCAGTATTTAATGATTTTGGTATAAATGAGAAAGTTTTCCTCGATGTGATGACTCATCCAAAATTTGCCCCACTCGTCAATAGGGTCGGTGAATATACTGGTATTTCTGAGCTTCTGAGAAATGTCATCGTCTCCAGCGTAAAAGTAGCTGCAAGTTTTGAGAAAAAAACTATCGGGATTGAAGATTTCCTTCTTGCGCTTATCAAACAAAATAATTCTTGGTTTCTGGATTTCCTAGATTTTATACGAATCAATGTCCGTGATTTTGAAGGTGCTCTCGTCGAACTCAATCGATCACAGGCTGGCATGGGCAATTCGGGGGCTCCAGATCTCGGTAAAATAATGAATGTTCTCGAACAGGGGCTCCTCAGCGGTGTCGCTATGGAAGATGTCGAACAAAACCCCATGTTTACTCATATGAATGGCGGAGGTGAAAATCAGAAAAAAAGCGATAGCCAGACACCAGCTCTCGATTTTTTCTGTACTGATATAACCAAGGAAGCCGCAGATGGTAAAATAGACCCTATTATTGGTCGAGAAAAAGAGATAGACAGACTCATCTCTATCCTCAATCGAAAAACAAAAAATAATCCTGTTCTCACTGGTGATCCAGGTGTTGGTAAGACAGCAGTAGTTGAAGGTCTTGCACGTCGTATCTCAGAGGGAAATGTACCATTTGCCATGCAGCATAAGCGTCTCCTCGTTCTGGATATGACGAGTCTCGTCGCTGGCACGAAGTATCGTGGTGAATTTGAAGTGCGCATGAAGCAGGTCATCGAAGAAGCGACAAAACTCGAAAACGAAGTTATCCTCTTTATCGACGAGATACATACCATTATCGGAGCTGGCGGTTCAGAAGGTATGCTCGATGCTGCCAATATTCTCAAACCAGCTATGGGCCGTGGGAAGATCCGTATTATTGGTGCCACTACACTTTCCGAATATCAGAAATATATCGAAAAAGATGCAGCACTGGAACGTCGATTTCAGAAAATCGAGGTTGATGAACCAACAAAAATGGTTGCTGCTGAGATTATTCGTGGCCTCCGGGGAACATTTGAAGAATATCATAATCTCATCATCGAAGATGAGGCTATCGATGAGGCAGTTGAACTCTCTGTTCGCTATATCACTGAGCGATTTTTACCTGATAAAGCGATCGACCTCATAGATGAAGCCTGTAGTGCAAAAAGTATGACCTACGTTCATGCAGAAGATGAAATAAAAAATCTCAAACTCGAGGCAGAAACACTTCAAAAAAATATTACAGATTTTGTGACATCTCAGCAGTATCATAAGGCCTCTCGTGCAAAAGATCAGCTCATAGAGATAGAGAATACTATTCGAGAAAAACGACGAAAAATAACTATTCCACGAGATAAACGCCATCACATCACATCCTCTGATATCCAAAAAGTCGTTCATCAGATTACAGGTGTCCCTATGAAGACGCTCTCTGCTGAGGACATCAAGAAGCTTCAGGATCTCGAGAAACACATGGGTACAAAAATTATCGGTCAAGATACAGCTATAAAATCTATCGTTTCTACGATTAAGCGTTCTCAGGCAGGTATTTCTGATCAGCGACGCCCTCTCGGAAGCTTTCTCTTCCTTGGACCTACGGGTGTCGGTAAGACTGAACTCGTGAAAGTCCTTGCTCGTGAGTATTATGGAGATGAAAAAGCGCTTATCAAAATCGATATGTCAGAATTTTCTGAGCGTCATTCGGGATCAAAACTTATTGGTACTACGGCAGGTTTTGTGGGGTACGAAGAGGGCGGCATGCTCACTGAAAAAGTCCGAAGAAAACCGTATTCAGTGGTACTTTTTGATGAGATTGAGAAAGGGAATACTGAGATATTTAATCTCCTCCTCCAAATTATGGAAGATGGAGTTATCAGTGATGGGAAAGGTCGTAAAGTGAACTTCAAAAATACCATTATTGTGATGACTTCAAATATTGGCTCTGAAGAATTTACCACGAGTGCAACCAAGATTGGTTTTGATGTCTCTGAATCGACAAAAGATAGAATTATCGATGATTTTGAACAGATTGAG
The DNA here is from genome assembly GCA_964456455.1 of uncultured Candidatus Peribacteria bacterium. Classification (GTDB taxonomy): domain Bacteria; phylum Patescibacteriota; class Gracilibacteria; order BD1-5; family JAGOOR01; genus JAGOOR01. The sequence continues at coordinate 14,236 of CAYVZT010000023.1, forward strand.
ACAAAAGTTATCAAGAGCCTAGATGATTATTTTTCTCCTGAATTTATCAATCGTATCGATAAAGTCGTCGTCTTTAAACCCCTTGATACCAAAGTTATTAAAAAGATTATCACATTACAACTTGCAGAGCTTCAGAAACGCTTGTCTGATCTCGGTGTCACACTCGAATGGGCAGCACCAGTGGTAGAGCGTATTCTCAAAGACACCTATAATCCTGAGTTTGGTGCTCG
>CAYVZT010000024.1:0-14423 GCA_964456455.1 uncultured Candidatus Peribacteria bacterium
GAGGCAAGACAACACAGCTCGCAGATTATTTTCCCGAGAGTCTCATCATCGCCAATGAAGTGAATCGTACACGCACTCCTCAACTCTTCGACAATCTCGACCGCATGGGATATGACAATATAGCAGTCGTGTCTTGTGATGGTCGATTTTTCCAGAATTTTCCGGATTTTTTTGATGCTGTTCTTCTCGATGCTCCATGTAGTGGCGAGGGCACGGCTTTTCGAGACAAGAGTATCGTCGATCATTGGCATGAGAAAAATATTGACCGAATAGCCAAACTCCAAAAACAACTCATGGAAACAGCTGATACCATCGTGAAACCCAGAGGCGTGCTCTCGTATTCTACATGTACACTCAATGTGATGGAAAATGAAGAAGTCATCGAACACGAACTCCAAAAAGGCACACTCGAAGAGAAAATGAGAAAAAGATTCTGGCCTCATATAGAGCATACAGGTGGTTTTTTCGCGTCCATTTTTCAGAAAAAAAATTCATCTACTACAGAGGTTTCTTATCCACAATTAATATCTCGTGGACAAAAACCCGTGATCAGACCTGCGACAAAAGGAGAATATGAGCTTGTAGAGCGTTTTGTCTCAAAGTACCTCCACACCGAACTCCAAAGTGGCTATCTCTATTGCGCCAAAGATACACTCTATTTCTCAGCCGTGAATCTCACCAATCTCTCAGAGTATTTTTATTTTGTCCACGTAGGGAGAAAAATCGGTACAGTGAAAAAAAATACCTTTGAACCCTCTCATCATCTCTACTGGTGTTTAGAAGCCAGAGACGATATACCGAGTGTTTCTCTGACAGCAGATATGGTGTACAAAAAATGAATCGTCAGTGCTCCCCAGGGGTGGTATACCATCAAATACTGAAGATGAATTATCGGCATTGGTGCTATAGAAAATAGCCTCTATTCATGAATATAAAAAAGACTCCTTCTCGGTTCCCTCTACCATAACAAACGTCGATGGTGATTGACCAGGAAAGAGTCTCGATAGATACGTTCCATACTCGTATCCCGTGTTGTGCCACCCCCTATGGTGAGTTTTGTGAGAGTTTCACCAGCTCAGTACGCATACGATATTTGGGATGGTTTTTCCCATTTACCACGTACAAGGGATGTATCTATTGGTTGAGGACGTATGGTGTCGCATAAGGCAGCTCAACAATCATATTAAAACATATATTTTATTATCTGTCAAATATTTTAAGATATTTTTTATTTATTGATAAAAAATCCTTTTCTCTACAATAAAAATATGCAATGACTCTCATGACTTCTCTGGCTCCAGAAGCGTAACCGTGAGTTCAATGGTTGGTTTCGAGAATCGCCAGTCGAATATTATATAGATGGAGCACGAGATGAGATAGAGGAGATTCGGGAGAGTCTCGCTGACAAAAATCACGATGAACTCGAACTCGAAGTAGGAGATCTCCTCTGGGATGCTCTCTCACTCATCAACCGCCTTGATCATGAGTGACTCATCGATATGGATCGTGTCTGTACGCGTGCTGTTGCAAAGTTTGCAGAGCGTATGCCCTATAATGTCGAATGATATTTTGAGTGAGATATGCAGCGCAGGCATGATATCTGGGAATCCGTCAAAAAACTCCAAAAAGCTCGCGGTCTCGATGAACGAAACTGTCTCGTGCAAAAAGTATGGGAAGAATCTGATAAAACTTTGTAATTATTATGTCTCTCAAAAAACATCTTAACAAACATCTTATGCATCAATGATTTTTACTCCTCCTTGTCGCAGGCATCCTTCTTACTGTGGGTGATTTGATTCTCAATGCCTGGGTAGATGCGGGTAATTCCTGGAAACTCTACACACTCGGTATTTTCTTTTATTTTATTGCTCTCAATTTCCTGGCCCGCAGCTATAAATTTGAGAATATTGCTGTTGCGTCCGTCATCATGGAAATTCTCAATCTCGTGAGTTATTTAGCGATTAGCTATTGGAAATTCGGCGAGACTGTATCGCGACTAGAAATACTCGGTATTATATTTGGTATCGCGGCGATTACTTGTTTTGAACTTGCCTAGTTTCCGTCATACTCGGGCTTGACCCGAGTATCTAGTCTGTATACTGATTTATGATTCCTTTTGTACTTTTTCTGCAAAAAGTACCAAAAGCATTCAGGACAACAAAACTCGCTATAGACTGAATTCATCAAAGAATCTGTATTCATCCCGCTCAAACAGTTGTTGTCCTAAAGACCCGTATCAATCTTCAACTATTGAACTTTATGCTCTTTGCTCTCGGTACTACAAATACTCCAAAAACAAATGCCATCCGTGAAGCGCTCGATGCGTGTCCATTTATCAGAGGACATAAAGTGCAAATTTTAGGTTACAAGGTGGCTTCCGGTGTTCCAGATATGCCCCTCACACTCTCTGATCTGCGAGAATGAGCTCGCAATCGTGCACAGGAAGTGCGACGCCTCTGTCCAGAAGCAGATTTTTTTGTTGGTATGGAGGGGGGCGTTTACCGTGATAGTATTGGAGATGAATATTGGCTCACATGAATTGTCTACATCGAAAATGTAGCGTGAGTGGGGCATTTTGGTTATTCTTGTCATATGCCAGTTCCAGTTCAAGTGGTCGAAAAGTTGCATGATGGCTCTGGTCGAGATCTCGAACAAGTCATGCATGAAATTTGTGGTGTAGAAAATATCGGTGACCATGCTGGATCATTTGCACTCTGGTCATCTGATATGCTGACTCGTACTGATCAATTTCGACTAGCGACACAGTGCGCCATTGTCCCATTTTTTAGCCCATTTTATTCTTAATTTTTGTTTATGCGCGAGATTCTCCTTTCTCTCTCTACTGGTGCTATCGTCGGTGTGATATTTTCTTTTGCGAAACTGCCTATCCCTGCGCCTCAAGCATTGGCGGGAGTGGCTGGTATTGTCGGAATTTATGTTGGATATATCGGTGTTGCTTATTTACTTCGATTTCTTGGTTAATTATGATACATTCTCTTGTAAAATTTATCTTTGAAACACTGCATCTCAAACATGTGAAACATGAGGGCTGGAGATTTATCGGAGTCGAGCTTCCAGATAGTGTCGCAGAGCACTCTCTCTGTGCTGCTCAGATAGCGTACGTACTCGCAAAAATGGAGTGAGCTGATGCCTACAAATGTGCGACGATGCTCCTCTGGCACGATATGCCAGAAGCAAGAATCGGAGATCTCCATCGTAATGCGAGTAAATATCTCAAAAATAAGCAAGCAGCCGAAGAAGAGGCTCTCCATGATCAGGTATCTCAATTTGATTTTGGAGATGAAATTGAGACGCTCTTCCATGAATATGAATACGGGACAACAAAAGAGGGGATCATCGCAAAAGATGCGGACTATCTCGAACAAGCCTTTCAGGCGAGAAAATATGAGCAGAGTGGGTATAGTGGGACGGATCGATGGATACAAAATATCTGAGCAAATCTCCGAACAGAAAGTGCGAAAAAACTTTTCGAAGAATTGCGGACGAGCGATTTTTGGGAATGGACTAAAATAGTCAAATAATGATACTCAGAATCACCGATCTTTTCGTCATAAAGAAACCAAAAAAATCTCGCAAAAAAATCGAGGAATTTGTAGAGGGCATTTATATCACGCGGGTCCCGAGATTGCGTCGTATGAGTCTCCGAGTCAAGCCCACCGGAGAGATACTTGTCCGAGCACCACTTCGGGTGACTCTTTCTGAGATACGACGGTTTGTATCTGAACATGAGAAGTGGATAGCTAAACAACGTCAAAAACATGCCTCACTGGTACCTCTCTCACGCGATGCTCTTCTCAGTTTTCGTCGTGAAGCAAAACAAATCCTGCCATGAAGAGTTCATGAATTAGCGCAGAAACATCATTTTAATTATAGAAGTGTCTCATTTCGTCATCAAAGGTCGAGATGGGGTAGCTGCAGCCATCGGAATGATATCAGTCTCAATATCGAGCTCGTGAGACTTCCTCCAGAGCTCCGTGATTACATCATCCTCCATGAGCTTACCCATACTATTCACAAACATCATCAGCAAGCCTTTTGGGATTATCTTGAAAAAGTTCTCCCAGGTGCGGAAGAACTCGATAAGAGAATGCGAGAATGGAAAATAGGCTACGAAAAAAACTAAGCCCAGACGGAACCAGAATATTGTTCGAAAAAATTTGGTTGTGGTCTTTCTTGTTCTTCTCTGCGAGAATTATCAGCATACATCTGTTGTGCATCAGCGACAGATTGTTCGATTTTATGGATACGCTCATTGAGACCTTCTATTTTGTCATCTAGTCGTGCAATAGTTTGGCTCACATCGGATTGTTCTGCAGTTGCTCTCTGTCGATCAGCGACGAGCTCAGCTATTTCCCCTGTGATGATGTTGATTTCATCAGAGAGTTGTTTGATATCGGCTTCGAGTTTTTTATCTTGTGCTACGAGCTGGGCTATCTTGGTCTCGAGAGCCTTTATTTGAGCTTCTTCTTTGGCATTTTCTGCTTCAAGTGCCACAATCTCGGCACGTCTACTTTTTGTCTCGTCCGAATCAGGTTCGTACGCTTCAAATGTTTCTAATTCTTGTTTTTTGGTTTCGATAGTCTTCTTTCTATTTTCGACTGATTTTGAGAGCTTGTTTTTTTCTTCTGTTCTTTTCTTCATCTCATTTTGTACTCCAGTTCTTTCTGCAGATTTTTGTTCTCTATCCCGGTTACGTACGTCGAGAGCTCTCTGTCTCTCAGCTGTTTTAGTATCGATGGTAGATATTTTGCCATTGATTTTTTCGAGCTTGTCTTTCTGTTCAGTTCTGTCTTCCGCGAGCGTGAGGACATTCTCTCAGAGATTCTTTGAATCACTGATTTGATCATTCATTCAGGCTAGTTCTGCTCATTTTTCAGCCATATAGAAGCATTGTACACTATTTTCAGAGGAGAAGCAAATTCCCAGCTCGTCAATTTTCTTAATTTTACTTTATATATCGAGCATAAGAATTATATACAACTATTATTTGCTAAAAATTATTAATTTATTATAAATACGTATTATAATTATTTAAACACTTTTTATGTCAATAATGGTAGATACAAATAGTTTTTCTCCAGAAAATCCTTTTCTTCAGAGATTGTGTGATGTGGCAGGTGATAAAGTTGTACAAGATCTTACAAGTCAAACCACACCAGATGCTCAAAAGCCAGAACAGAGAAGGACATTTATACAGGTTGTAGAATGACTCAAATGTCTGAAGTGACATCAAATTGTATGAATCATATTATGAGAACTCGAAGCTGCGAAGACAAATCGAGATTTCCTTGCAGCCATGAAAAAAATTGAGCCACTTATATGACGTGTTCGTCAGAAACTCGTAGAGGTACAGATTCTAGAGTGGTCGAGTGATCCATTGAGTCCTCTTGCAGTACGGAGACATGAGCCGACTCAGCCAGTGAGTGCACTGGAAAAACTACGATGAGATGCAACTATCAGAAATAATGCCGCCATCTTTTTCATCAATAACATCCTCCCAGTACTCAAAGCAAGAAGAGATGAAATAGAGAGAAGAGCCCATCTCGTAGGAGAAGGTGTATATCGCGAAGAAGGCGAATTCCCAGCAGGTTTTTATGGAAAATCAATCAATTCCGGTCTTCAGAGAAAGGCACCAACCAGCCCCTCATTGTGAGTATGGCGAGGAGTGGAGTTTAGAAAGGGTTCGATATGATTTATACTATTACAGTTGTGCTCTGAGCATGAAGCATGAGATACGATATCTATTGATGAAATCTGTCAAAGAGTAGAGGGTAGTGATGCTGTAGTTGATGATGAAATGAGAAAAAGAATTGTCGCGAATTTGTATGCTATTTTACAAAAATTTTCTGATAATAAGCCATTCAAGATTATAACAAAAGGAGCAGGCATTATTATCAATGAAGAGAGTGCTCCTGCAGAGACTCCGTCATCAACTGTAGATGGAGCTGAATTTACTTTGAATAATGAATTCTTGGATCAGGAACTCGATCCGAGTACTATTTCTATTGTTTCAACTACTGTGGCGTCTCCAGTTGCCGCTCCAGTTCCTATATCACCTACAAATACTCAATTATCTCTTGATACAGTAGATGCTCTTGGTTTATCTCCTAACGCAGCGAAAATTCTCAAATATCTCATCCAAAATCCAAGTGCTATACAAATGAGTGCACTGATTAAAGCGTCAGGTGCAACTGCGGATATTGCCATATCCTTTCAAGGAATTGTTGAAGAGATCAATAGGGTTATCGATAGTAAGACATCGAAACGAGTGCAGAAAAAGGGTAATATGGTCGTGTTTACTGAAGTATAATTCTATACAATGTCTCTACCAGAAGAATCATGATTTTGGGATGCTTCTACATCATGAGCTATCGATGATGCTGTACTAGACTTCAATGCTCAAAAACTTGTAGACTGATTAAAGTCTAGGCTCAACACAGTATTGTCTCAATGAGCTTGAGATAATCTCGTAGAGGTCGTAGCCCGGGAAATAGGAGGGAAGTTTCTATTACTTCATGATACTATTGATTTAGATGCTTTAGCGGCTATGGCTGATGGCGTACGTGCCGGCATTTCGTATGCTCTTTCTCGGTGAAGTACGCTTGGCATCGAATCACATATGAGGGGTCCAATCGAGGCTCTCTTTGCATCGCTGAAAAATCAAGCAACATCTGCTGTCGTAAGTGCCGAACCAGTTACGCCAGAATTTTCTTCTCCAGAGATTGCGACTGAAACAGTGCTCCCAGCTACTCCTGTATGACCAGTAGAGAATCCTCCTCCAGAAGAACAAAAAATTCCTGATGCTCCTTGAAAAAAATGAACACGAAAACCCATAAAAAAACCATGAAAAAATGTAGATGTGGAAGGGGGTGATGCTGGAGAGTCTGATGAGAGCATCATGGAGATCGAAACAGAAACAAAAATAGATACTGATGAAGAAACTCTCAAAATAGCACAGAGGGCATGACTCGGGAGCATACTGGAGCAACACCTCCGTGCTGCTAGCAAATACCCACTTCTTACTCTCGATCAAGAGCAGGAACTCTCGAGAAACAATCTCGCCTGACAAGCTGCTCAGAAAGAAAAAGAATTACTCGGGGAAGCAATAGAGCCTGACAAGCTGCGAGAATTGAATGCTTTGATTCAGAAAGGGAATAAAGCTTATGATAGATTGGTGTGTAGTAATCTCAAACTCGTTGTTACTATAGCGTTTTGATATATCAATTTTGGAGTGGATATTGAGGATTTAGTGGCTGAGTGAAATACAGGACTGATGAGAGCTGCTGAGCGATTCGATGCAACTATTGGTAAATTTTCTACCTATGCTGCTTGGTGGATAAAACAATCTATAAAGAGAGCTCTCGCAAATCAGTGAAGAGATATACGTCTCCCAGTACACATGGTTGATAAAATCATACAAATGAGAAGAGTAGCAAATAGTCTCGCAGAAATACTCGGTAGGGAACCAACTGATGCAGAAATAGCTGCTGAAATAGGATGAAAAGTAACAGCAAAGACTATCTATGAATGGAGAATGATGGCAGTGAGACCGGTTTCTCTCGATGCTCAAAGGGGAACTGATGGTGACGGCGATACCTATGGTGAGGTTATCGCAGACGAAAGTGCTGTAAGTGCTGATGAAGCTGCGATGCATGCGAGTGATATGGGTCAGATTACGCCTGAACTTCTCGCAAAAGTACTCGATACACGAGAGTTGAAAATCTTGTCGCAACGTTTTGGTTTGACTGGTGAAAAACCAATAACACTTGAAGAAGTAGCGCAAGGTTTTGGCATAACTCGTGAACGTATTCGACAGCTTCAAAATATTGCCCTCAAGAAACTGAAAAAAGCCCTAGAAAAAAAAGATACCTGACGGGTATCCAATACGTGATCCACTGGAACTGGAAGTAAATGACAAAAAATGAGCCCATACCTGCTCAAACATCGGCTACCAAAAAATGAGTGGTTATCCAAGACATAACAACGAGAACCATTATTTTTCATACGATGTTTGGTGAACGGTGAGCATCGGCGATGAGTTTGTCAGAGCTAGCACATGAACTCGGAGAATCAGAAGCGGATGTCCACGCAACAATGATTGACATGGGTATCAAACTCGAGAACAAAAAAGCAAAAACACTCAAACCCAAAAAGATACTCTCTCGTCCTGCGAGTGCGTCATTTGTGGCTCAGACAAAAGCACAGCTTCTCGCTAATTCGCACCTCAATAATCGTCATCCTGTACAGCGACAAATACTGGAGAAAGTACTCGATGATATGGTGCACAGAGGCATCACGACGTGATATATTCATGAACCAGCTCGTGTGGGAAAGACCGCTATTTATATAGATTTTATACGACATTATTTTAACTACCTCCGAGCTGATATGAATCTCGGGAAGCGTGTGTTTCTGGTGGTCCCTTCGACCCTCCTCATGGAGCAAGTGCCTCCTGAAATCGAGAAATTTTTTCCTCAGGTCTCCGTTGGGGCGTATTATGGATGAGAAAAAAATCTCGATGCTGATGTAGTCGTCATCACGTATTCTTCTTTTAATACACTCGTCGAAGAAGGCGTTATCAAACCAGAAGATAAAGAATGTCTGATTTTGGATGAGGCACATGAGGCACTCTCTGATATGCGACAAGATATCATTGGTCGATTCACCGGCAGTATACGTCTCGGAGGTACGGCTACATCGGAGCTCGGAGATGAGAGAACTGTTGAGGGACTTCTTCAGCACGAGTATCACCGTATGTCTATAGTACAGGCGATAGGGTATGGACTGATTGCACCATACTGGGTGATATATGTTCTTACGGATACAGATCTTTCTCATGTGGCTATGATGAAGGGTGACTATCTGGATGGAGAATTGGCAAAACAGATTAATAATACAAGACGTAATAATCTGGTTGTGAAAGTATATAACCGGCTATTTCCTTGAAAGAAAGCTATAGCCTATTGTGGTATCGTGAAACATTCTCATACTCTCCGAGATGCATTTAATAATTCAGGCGTGTCTGCTATATCCATCGATAGTAGCCCAGACTATGAGGATGACTATTTGACGGATTTTCGTCGCGGTAACTATAGGGTTGCTACAAACCCATTTAAACTCGTTCAAGGATTTGATGATCCAGAAGTGGAAGTGATCCTTTCCGTGCGGCCGACCTTTTCACCGAGAGTGGTCGGTCAGAGTTGTCCTCGAGGTCAGACATTGCGAGAGGGAAAAATTTGTTCATATCTTGTGGAATTTATAGATGAGACTTCTGGACGCTATCCTCTGACGTATGAAGAATTCGTCCTCCGTGATCATAGAAAGACTACAGGGGATGATGGTTTTACTCTGGAGCAACTTCGAGAGTTGATGCATCAGAAGATCAGAGAAAGAGGAGGATTGCTCGAACTCCCAACAGAGATCGATGGACACATGATTGCATCCGATCCTGCTCAGATTAAGTTTTTATTTGATTTACGTGATTCAGATCGTGATAACAAGCTCCGTAAAGAAGGTATCACTCCAGGGAATCCTCCGGATGACTGGGCTTCATACGCAGAACTGGAAGCATTTGCTGGCCTCAGAAAATGATGGCCATCTGCACATACATTTAAGGTGTGTCAGCAAGTATGAATTCGATTTAGTCAGACCGTACGAAAATACAAAATTGGAAACAAAGTGATGGAATATGTCCCACCTTCACTTATACAGAACCTCTATGCTGCTTATAAAGCAAAAAATAATGAATGGAGCCCGCCATGAGAGCCTTTTTCTCGTAGCAGATTTGTGTGAGCACTTGCGTCTTCTTCTGTGAGACTCATGTGAACTGACAAGCCTGTGCAATACTCACAATCTTTTACAAGTCTGAGTGAATCATATTGATATGATGTTTCTTTCTTTGAAGTGTATGCGCCAGTACTATTTGATGAAACAAAGGTATATTACTCAGTCTCGACAGGTACATACGATGGCGCTATAGATCGTGTACAAATATGAGAGAAACTGAAGGAAGTACAGATGTATGAAATAGCTCTGACCGATATTGCAGAACAGAGAGAATTAAATATGACAACATCGATGCCTCTTATAGTAACAGCATTAGTAAAGCGCGGTATTCCTTTATCGAGAGCACAAAAATGATATATCCATATAGATCATTGGGCGATGATAGAGGACGAGGTATGTATCGAAAAATAATTTCATATTTATAATAATTTATGTCTCTCAACAGCACATCATCATCTCCAGAAGCTCCATCACGAACTGTTATAGATGTCTATACAGAAAGAGGTGCAGAATACCCAAAGAGACAAAATAGAACGCATGGTATATTGAACAAAAAAGATAGGATGGACTATCTGCTCGTAGCCTACTCTCTCATGACCAAAAGAGTGTCAGACGGTCTTCAGAGAATACTATCAAAAATTCCAACCGATCGAATTAGAGTTCTTAAGGCATTTGAGCCTGTATGAGCACAGTTAAGTCTTTGGGGTATCATGAAAAAAGTCATTTCTTATGATATGGGAGAAGATATAGTGGCGCCTTCAACACGACAAATCGAGACTGTACTTCTGGGAATGCAGGATCTTTTTGCACCCGTAAAGAAAGTCGTCTATACTCCACCAGCAGTCCCGACTCCTACGTCCCCACCTCCAGAGCCCGTAAAAGAACGAGCAACAGAACCCCGCACTTTTATGTGATTTCCTGTTATAGATCCTTATATTCTAGCTATTTTGGATGGATTACAGGTAGAGGAACCAAAAGCTGCAACAGAGACTCCACAACATGTCTCGCCGCAACCAAAAAAACCAACAAGCCCGTGAGTAACAGCTGTTGTGCGTACGACACTAGAAAAAGCTACGCCACTACTTCCACATGCAGACACACCAAGATTCCAACCAAGGATATTGCCACCCGCACCTCGTCGGGGATATGGATCACAGCATATAGGGAGACGTAAATGGGAAATCCCTCCTCATCTTCGATCACAAATTAAAATGGAAGTAGTTCAGGAAGATGCTTCCCCAGCACCAATCGTATCTTCTAAACCACAGTATAATATACCTGATTTTGACGATATCCGTGAAGCACTAATTTGGCTTCATCAGAATGAAAAATGGCACGATATATATAGACATATTGAGCTACAACTTCGTGATGATTTAGCGGTGACTGCATATCTTATGCAACAAGATGGAGAATTGCGAGCGGGTTTGATAAAAATGAAATGAAAATTTAGTATTTCCGTCAAGCAAATCATACACTATTTATTCTATCCAGATACTATACCTACAGCAACATCACCAATTGTGGCATCTTCTTCTGTAACTGAGGAACCATCAGAGGAGAAAGAAGAAAAACCAGAAGATGCACTAGATCGGTATATTCGATTATTTGATAAATTTAAATTCAACGAAAGATATATGTCTGTTGTTCGTGCAATTTGTGATCTCCATATAACAGGCGATTATGAACAGTTTCTTGTAGAGAGGGAAAAATTTTTTCAAACATGAAAAAAGAGAAAAGCTGCACATGCAGAATTATTTGATATAAATGCCGCACTAGATGAGATTGTTCTCAGTGCTCAATCATTGCCAGATGAGTCAAAAAAGATGGATAAAACATCAATCATGTTTGAGCTCTGTGAGTATCGTTGAGATAAATGACAATTATTTACTTACGATGTTACACAAGAATCCCTGTATGTAGAACATAAATGGAGTAAAAGAATTGCAGAACTCCTCATTGAATCTGGTCAAGGTGGGCTATTCAATAGATTATTAGATGAGACAAATGAATCAGATTTGGTCCAATGATTAATGACTATTTCAATAAAAATTCCTCGTTTAAATCGCCACAAATGGAGATGATACGAAGAAGTAAGGGCTCTAGATACAAAGTTGTATTTTGTTTTTGAGGATATGGTCGAGCATCAACACAGAGGATGAGAATGGAACTGACACGTGACGATTGATGAATTGAAGGACCTCATGAAAAAAATTGATGTAACGAAAACTTAATAACCATTTTGAGATTCCTCATATTTCACTATACTTTCTCTAACAGCCCTGACTCCTGCTATCACAGGACGTGTCCTTCGTAGCCACGGCGAAGAATGGACGAGCTGAGGGAAGAAGAACGTTAAAGGTTAAAGGTTAAAGGTTAAAGGTTTGAAAAAATAATTCAACGCTTAACATTCAACGCTTAACATTCAACATTTATTAGACCCCTCCGTACCCTGCACGTGACGCAGACAAATCAAGTACCGCTTTCGGTGGTAACCTCTGGGAAGAGTTACTGGTTAAATGTTAAAAGGTTAAATGTTTGAATCAAACGCTTAACGAATAACGCTTAACGAATAACGCTTTTTGGCCGAAGCACACAGTTTATTTTGTGTGTTTTTTTATGCCCTTCTCTCTCCCCAAATGAAAACCAGAGTTCTCAAAACTCGAAGAATCTATCCTCCAGTACTGGAAGGAAAATAAAACTTTTGAAAAATCAGTCGAGTCTCGACCTGCAGAGAATCCGTATCGATTCTACGATGGTCCTCCATTTATCACAGGTACTCCACATTACGGAAGCTTGTTATCTTCGATAATCAAGGACGTCGTGCCTCGCTACCAGACCATGCTCGGAAAACGCGTCGAGCGTGTTTGGGGATGGGATTGTCACGGTCTTCCAATCGAGCAAAAAGTACAGAAAAAACTCGGTCTCGAATCAAACAAAGAAATTGAGGAATCATCGGGCGGAATCCAGGGATTTATTGATGAATGTTATGCTTATACTCGCGATACCTCAGCAGAGTGGAGCTGGTATATCGATCATATCGGTCGATGGGTCGATATGGAGGGTGCGTACCGTACGATGGATCAGAACTATATGGAGTCTGTGATGTGGGTTTTCAAGCAAATCTGGGAGAAAGGGTATATCTACGAAGGAAAGCGTGTCTCATGGTATTCCTGGAAACTCTCAACACCGATTTCCAACTTTGAAATCGCCATGGATGACAGCTATCAGGATGTCCAGGATCCAGCGATTACTGTGAAATTTCCGATAAAAGACGTGAAAAAAGGTGCGGGGCTCATCATCCAAGATGAAGACGGAAAACTCCTCATGATAAAAAATAAGAAAGATGGACTCTGGAGGTTCCCAGGAGGAAATGTAGAGCCAGGCGAATCATATCATTCTGCAGCAGCCAGAGAATTGCTCGAAGAAACAGGGATTACTTGTGAGCTCCAAGAATATTGTTCTACGTATATTGGTTATCGTGGATGATTTTATGAGTGTCGTGGATTCCGATGAGTGGTCCCAGTTGGTCAAAAAGTTCTTCTCGAAAAAGATAAATATTCAGAGTATGAATATTTCTCACTTGATGCACTACCAGTTCGGAGTGAGATTCACCGTATGGAGCATGATTGGATTGATTTTATGACCGGTGTCCGTGAGCCTGTTTTGATACCAGAAAAATCAGAAACTCATCATGCAAATATCCTTGCCTGGACGACCACACCATGGACTATACCGATGCACATGGCTCTCGCAGTCCATAAGGAGCTCCAATATGTCGCCGTCTATCACGCTGAAGAGGTCTTTATCGTTGCAGCATCTCGCGTAGAAACCGTCTTCAAAGGAAAAGGAGACTACCAGATACTTTGCACCATTCCAGGTGATGAGCTCGTCGGACTCCACTACAATCCTCCTTTTGATTATTACGTTGGGAAAATCGATGAGAGAAATTTCCGTATCTATCATGCCGATTTTGTTACTGATACTGATGGTACGGGTATCGCTCACGAAGCGCCGGAATTTGGTGATGTGGATTTCCAGCTCGCGAAACAAGAAGGTATCAATATCACGAGCGCTATCGATGAAGCAGGGAAGTACACGTCTCAAATTCCTGATTATCAAGGACAACTCTATCTCGATGCCATCGATCCTATCACTGAGCGACTCAAGACTGAAGGAAAACTTTTCAAAAAAGAAGGTATCACACACCGTGTTCCATACTGTCCTCGTAGTAATACGCCTCTCATGCAAAAGGCGCAGAAGTCATGGTTTATTGATATTCAGAGAATTAAAAAAGAACTCATTGAGCAAAACGAGAATATCAACTGGTTTCCAGATCATTTCAAGCATGGACGATTTTTGAAATCGCTCGAATCCGCTCCAGACTGGTGTATCTCTCGTTCTCGTTTTTGGGGAACACCGATGCCAGTGTGGCAAAATAATGACGGAACAGAGCGTGTCGTCATCGATTCTCGTGAAGAACTCTATCAAAAAAATAAACCACTTGGGCAGATAACGAAGCTTATCTTTGTGAGACATGCTGAGAGCGAAGCAAATGTGCTAAAAATGTATAATGATGATGGACTGTCTCCCCTCACTGAAAAATGAAAAAATCA
>CAYVZT010000025.1:0-14232 GCA_964456455.1 uncultured Candidatus Peribacteria bacterium
CGACACCCGAAGAAGTCCTCGAATACTATGAGTATGGCGAGACGATGGATATGGTCGGCAAAAAGACGATGCATTATCTGTCGTATCTCTCTGCACTCGATACACAGGACACCGAAGTCCAAAAGAAGCTCGGAGAGCTCGAATATCTGGGTATCCAACTCTCTGAACTCACACTCTTTGTCGCACAAGAATGGAAAGAATTGGGTGCTGAGAAAATCCGTGCTTTTGCTGATGCCCCTCTCCTCGCTGCATACCGCAATGACCTCCTCGAACAAGCAAATACTGTGCAGTATATATTGGATGAAAAAGTCGAACAAGCCCTCAATAAAAAATCTCGTGCCCTCTGAATATTTGGCCTCCACGAAGAGCTTCGCAGCTCGTTTGAATTTCCTTGGACCGATGAAAATGGTGTGGAGAAAAAACTCACCGAAGAAGAAATAAGAGCCTTTGCAAAGAATCCAAATCGTGATATTCGTCGTCGTGCAGCAGAATCGATGAACAGTGTCTATCTCATCCACCAGAATCAGATCACACTCGGCAATCTCTACACGGGTATCGTGAAAAATTGGAGCTCTTCGATGGAACTTCGAGGCTACAAGACGGTCATGAGCAAGCGCAATATCAGCGAACAAGTGCCAGACAATGTGGTCGATACACTCATGTCTGAAGTGCAGAAATTTTACCCACTCTATCAGCGATTTCTCCGTGCAAAACAGAAACATCTCGGACTCGACACACTCTATGGCTACGATGTCCATGCACCGATTTTCAAAATTGAGAAAAAAATCCCCTACGAAGAAGCGTGCAAAACCGTCATCGACATGTTCGCGTGATTTGATAGCCGATTTGGCAACTACGCTCGTGATATGCTCGAAGCAGGTCGTGTGGATGCCTTTCCAAAAGCAGGCAAACGAGGCGGAGCTTTTGCGAGCTATGATAAGTGAATAGAGAGTTTCGTGCTTCTGAATTATACCGATACCGTCGATGATATCTTTACCCTTGCACACGAGCTCGGACATGCTATCCATGGTCACCTCGCACAAGTCCAGAAATCCCCTGTCTACGATGCGCCCCTTGTCCTGGCTGAGACGGCAAGTATTTTCTCAGAATCACTCCTGATGGAAAAGATTCAAGCAACACTTTCACCAGAAGAAAAACTCGAACTTCTCAATCAAAAACTCCTCGATGTCTTTGGTTCTATTCACCGTCAGATCATGTATGTCAGCTTCGAACGACGCGTCCATGAGCATATTCACGCAGGTGGTGAGATGACCTACAAAGAGCTCAATCTCTGGTGGGACGAAGAATCAAAAAAACTCGGCGGTGATGTCGTGACACCGATTCTCCCCCCTGAGAAAAACTATACTTGGTCAGCGATTCCACATATTTTCGCAACTCCGTTTTACTGCTACGCATACAGTTTTGGTATGCTCGTCTCACTCGCTCTCGTCGAGAAATACAAACGCGAAGGTGTGGCCATGATCGAAGACTATGTGAAACTTCTTTCAAGTGGATGAAGCGTACCACCTGTCGAAATACTTCAGTCTATCGGTATCGATGTCACACAACCAGCGTTTTACAGCGAGGCATTTGCAACCATTGAATCGTGGTTAGCTGAATTTGAAACAACAATTAAATAATCTCTAAAAAAACAGAAAAGGATTTTTAAGGGGCAAACTGTTTAAGGTCCATGAAAACTGAACTGTAAGATGAAAACAGTCCGAGTTTTTGCCTCTTAAATGCTTTTGGTACTTTTGGCAACAAAAGTACGAAAGAAACTTGCATCCCCGAGAAATATAGGGTACTATGTGAGCGTAACTCTCTTTTTCTCTATGGAAAACAACGCACTGACGATCAATAGTCTCATGGTCGATAAACGCATGAAAGACTACCGCGATGACAAGGAACTTCATACGTTCTGGGACCTCTTCGCACTGTGTATTTCACAGGAAAGAGTCGAGAAAGAACTCGCCGAAAATACGAACAAATACTACGGAAATAAAGTCGAAGCACGCAATACGCTCATCAAAAAAGAACTCGAAGAAAAAAGTCTCTTTGTCTCAGCTCGCGCTGAATATGCAAAGATTACTTGTGAAAAAATTCTCCTCTCATTTCGTACGCTCGTCTTCTCATGGTCGACAGGCGGAAAGAGCTTTGCTGCGGGAGAAGGTACTATCGAGCGCTACAAGAAGCTCCCGATTATGTATCTCTCTGATCTCTACAATCATGACAAAATCACAGATGTAGAAGAGTTGAGCGAGCTCGTCGATAGTGTCATCATAAAGATCATCGAAGAGTATCACTCATTTGAAGCAATTCGTGCGTGTTCTGTATTCTACCACAATCGTCCAAATATCGGTAAAAATATCCCCATCTATCGTGACTGCATCAATTATATTTCCAAACTCGCAACACATGTCCGCGAAGCAGGTATCAATGAGACCTATTTTCAAAACGCTGGTGCTCATATAAAACAGTACCGTGACATGCTCGATCCCGTGAAGGAAACTCCTGAAGATTTCAAAATCTTCGTCGGTTCAGGTGATAAGTCGACTTCTCAGATTCGCCATGATCTCGAAGAAACACTCGTGCAATACATCAAAACACTCATCCAATTCACACAAATCCAAACAAAAGCAACCAAAGATGATGTCAAAAACGATATCGATGGTTTCCTCAGTGAGACGCAGTATACGCTTCACAAACTCGGCTACGAAGTCACTCCTGTCTATAAGACAACGCTCGATAAACTCATGTTCAAAAAATCAGGCTGGGAAATCAAAAATATCCCCGTAAAGAAATAGTCGCCTTACTTGCAATCAAGCCAAATATATGCTACAATGTATCTGTAGTAATAATTTTCGTATGAAAAAAATCATATATCTCACCTCTCTCGGGCTCATCGGTATCGCCACTATGGCCTATGCCGATACAGCCAAAGTCGAGTGTACCAGCAATCCTGCTTTTAAGGAAAATACTTGTGATGCGTGTTATACCGAGACGTATAAGGCAACAGAAACTCCTACCGGCTGGACCAGTACGCTCACTGACGTGACTATCCCATGGGATCATGCAGGCAGCGATCTCGATGAGATCATCTACGATACTGACCAGAAAAAACCAACTATCAAAAGTACTCTCACGGTCACAACAAAACCACAAAAACCAGAAGATCTCTGGGAAAATCATGAGACACTTATCTGGAAACCCTATGACGATCACAAAGAATTCGTCATCAAAAAATGAGAATCAGTCGGACTCTATCGCATCAAAGAACCAGGCTCTATCAGCATCCAAGGGAAAAAACCAAATGATACGATTATGTTCGTGACTCCGCTTTCTGTCGGAGGATTTAATTCTCAGACAAATGTAGAAACAGAAGCAAAAGTACGAAATATCTGTATCTTGGGATCATTTGCAGTAGAAAAAAAGGCTGCTCCAGAACCAGTAAAACAAAATCCTGTACCAACAGTCGATACAACGAGCACCTCTCCTACGTCAGTCACTCCCCCTGAAAAAACCGAAGCAACAACAACCGAAGCAACAACTCCAGCACCAGTGACGACTGAAGAAGCACTCGAAACAGCTAAAAAGGCCGAGGAACCAAAAGAGCTCAATTCAGCTGGTCCAGAACCAGTCATCGCTGCGACTCCAGAACAAACAAAAGCAAAAACTGGAGCCGGTATGTGGCTCGTATTTATAGTCGCATTTGCTATCGCAAGCGGATATCACGCCTGGAGAAAGCAAAAGAGATAGACTATTTTATAATTTCTGTAAAATAATAACATGACTCCGGGAGCAGCTACATGACCAGCAGGAGACAGACCGGGTGAATCACCCGAAGTTGCTACGTGATGAATACGACATGACAATGGTGATAAGATAGCGCTCATCAGAGACCTCTGTACAAAAGTACGACAAGAAAACAAAGAATCAGAGAAAAAATACGCAGAAACTCGTGACCTCGCATCAAAGAATCGACTCATCCAGGCATTGCTACGAAAGGCACAAAATGAGAATATCCGACGACAGCTCTGAATCGCAAATATCGGTGAAGTAGAGACATACCTCACCGAACAATGATGTTTTGATAACCTGTTGATAGGTAAAATAGATGATGACAGAGCTCTGCGGGCAAAAGTTCGAAATGAGCTGATCACCAATACCCTGGATAAAATACAAGGAGAATATCCCGCATTGACTGCAGAGCAAAGATCAAAACTCGAGACTTCATTTGAAAGAGAGGATAATAATGGGAGAATACGTGCAATTCTGGAGAACTACAAACTCCGAAAATCATTCGTAAAACGAGAACTCCAAGTAGATATATCAGTGGTACCAAATATCACATTTGACGGTATCACAGAAAAAATCCTCAAGCTCGACCCTACTCTCCCAAATGCCCAAAAAATACAGGATTCCTGGAGAGTGATCATGAGTCTCGCACAACCTGGAGAGACACTCAAGGATGCATTTCAGAGAATAGCGAAAGAAGGAAGGCCAGCAGATTATACTATTGCTAGTGCTTATGAGACATTTTTCAGTGATGAGAATACGTGTATTGCGCAAGGTGAAAAAGAAGAAATACGATCTTTCCTCGTCAAACATTTCACCCCTGTCATACCATACAAAACACTGCTCTCTATAGCTCCGGCGTTTACGATACGATGAGATGAGCTCCTCTGACAACCGCAAGATATACCGGAAACAGTCGGCACATTTCCAGAAGAGATACAGAGATCGCGAGCAGAAGAATACAATGCAGAGAGACAGCGAATCCTCGATGAAGATTATTTCGTAGATGTCTCAAAACTCGATCCAAAACTCCAGACATATATTCTGGGTATGTTTGGAAATGTAGGACGCTCAGAACAAATATTAGAGTATTCAAAATGATTTCCAAACTCACTGAGAAACGGAACGGGA
Organism: uncultured Candidatus Peribacteria bacterium; assembly: GCA_964456455.1. Taxonomy (GTDB): domain Bacteria; phylum Patescibacteriota; class Gracilibacteria; order BD1-5; family JAGOOR01; genus JAGOOR01. The sequence continues at coordinate 4,927 of CAYVZT010000025.1, forward strand.
ACCTACCGTGATAATTTTTACGCAACACATCACTTCTACCCAGAAAAGCTCGAAACTCAGCAAAGTCTCGTGGAAGAACTAGAAGCAAGAATGGGAGACAGAATCAAAAATATCGAACATTTCAAGTCAGGCGGTGTGATGGAATATCATTCTCTCGATGATAAAGGAAATGACATCGTAGGATATTTTTGGATTGATGATATAGCTGACACGCACGAAGAAGACAATCTCGCAGAAGACGGCATCATCAAGATCCGCTGGCTCGGTAACAATCAGGCTCCACTCAAAGTAGCTGGTACGCAATGGAATCGAACTCCGGCTGATTTTTTTCACTTTCTTGCGAGCGGAGATGGACCGATAGTGTTTCGTGATGGTGATGAATTCAACGATTCACTCAAAGGGAAAAAAGACCTCCCAAGATATGAGTCTCAAGAGGATATCCGTGACAGTTTTTACAAGGCTCTTCCCGAGGAAAACGAATCAATGAGCGAGGAAGTATTTCAGAAAAAAGTAGATGAGAAATTTCAAGCATTTCATGGTAATAAAAAGAAAGAAATACAGTGAGACGCAGAGAAACGAGCGCTCCGAGAGTGATCTATTATCTCGCTCTATATCGCCGGTGAGATGCACATGATCCATGTGAGATATATAGACTACAAGGCAGGCACTATTATGCTCTCCGATGGGCAAATCCCAGAAAAACCAGAAGGACCAGACAATATGTCCGTCATGACGATTTCTCTGTCACAATTTCTAGGACTCGTAGATGCCAAAAAAAATGAGTGAGCCATCATGACTCGACTCCCTACGGGTACAAAATTTGGCGTCGAAGAATTCAATGCTCTGATTCAAAATGATGCATTTAATCAAGAATTTCATAATAAAATATCTCCTGTCAGAATCCATAATGGGAAATTTGGTCAATGGAAAAGTGGTGAAGGTTTCGTAGAATTTCCTATTCTGAAGATCAAAGGAAAAAATGGAAAGGCACGTGATATATGGATCAAAAGTATCGATGATAAAGACGGAACAGCCGAAGTGATGATGGGAGAATTCAAAAATCATGACTACGATAAAAGTGGCAAACTCAAGAAAAAAGGTTCTTTTAAAGGAAGTCCTCGTATCAGGATGCCTCTCGCAAATCTCTATGCGTATATCCAGAGTAATATCAATTTCCAATTCGAAAAACCAAAAGAGCGTCCAACGCCTGAAATCGAACAAAAACCTCAAAGCTGGTTTAACATCCTCTTCCATGCACATAGCCTCTGAGTCATCCTCCATGGTGACCTCTGGAAAGCACCATACAAAGCGTGGGAAGAACACCACCACAAAGAGCACGCCTTTCATGGTAAGATGACTGCAGCTCTTGCTATCGAAAAACTCACTCAAGGAAAATGACCAGCAGGAGCTATGATGCGATGGCTCGACTGGCCAGCGTATATGATATCAGAGTCAAATAACTCTTTTCAATCATATCTCGATGAGCTCGTACAGAAAATCGATGACATGAGTTCCTCTCACCGAGCGAAGCTCATCACCAAGTGGTGATCATACCACTTTCCTGATGTGAAATTCATGGCAGCGATGCTCGGTTCGCTTCAGGTCTTCGGACAACTCTATCCTCGTGATGGACAGTTTGATAAAGACGGTAAACCAAAAGCTCCCTGGTTCTGGTACAACAACATCGTCCACGCTCTCCACAGACCCGATCTCCATATACCGCCAGCGCATGGAGCTGGTAAAGAGATCCCCGAAGATGAAACAGAGATACAGGCTATCATACGTCTCGCCAGCCAATTCCAACATCCTATCCTGGCGGACATCAAGAGACGAGTAGAAAAATACGTCGCCAAAGGATATGAGAAAAATAAAGATGGAGGAAAATCCAATCTCGAGCTCAAGGAAAGAATGGAGGACAAGTATGAATGGATGCTGTCATCGGCACTCGGAAACAGTCGTCCGATGGAGATGCTCGGAAATACGACAGCAAAGATGTGGCTCGAAGAAGGCTATGATACAGCCACAACGACAGGTCCATATTATGCCTGGCTACTCGCTGGTGGTGAACAAAATATCCCGCCACAAATGCAGGATGATATCTACCAGCAGTTTCGAGAACAAAGTATCAAGATACCTCCTCTCATCTTCTGACAAAGTAAAAATCTCGGAGATACATTTCGTGATGCGTGTATTACTTTTGCCTATACCATAAGCAAGGAGTGTTGAGATACCATGGCAGAACTCGCAGAAATATCAAAAGAGTTTGGTAGAATACCATGAAATAAGAAAAAAGAATGGCGAGCAAAATTCGAACCATTTTGGTCAGACTATGGGAAGAGAATTGTCGAGCGTATGACGGGCATGCGAGACCCGATGTTACAACTTATTATACATGACGAAGATTTCTTTGATGGAGATCTCTACGCGAGTCTGTCTGAAGGCAAAAAGAAACAATACGAACGACTCAAAATTCCGAAACACCGAGACAGAATACGTCTCTATTATGAGCGACTCAAAGAAACTAATAGTGGAGCCACGAGAGCCGCGCTCAAAGAAAGCGAAGGAGTCTTTTATAAGTGAGAACACTTCCGATTTCGTTCATCATTTGAGACAGGATGGCCGATGGGCTGGATGGATTGGAATGGATACTTTGATGCCAATGGTGTCACGAATTATTTCTCTGATCAATATAAATCTGATGGTATTTTCAAAGAAGTACGTGCCTTCATCGGTGAATTACCTCGTCTCGCAGAACGAATGGTCGATGATATGGAAATACGCTGACCAAACAGACAAAAAATGATCGATGAAATCTGCAAACGACTCTATCAAAAAAATGCAGAAAAAATCAAACCAGAAATCAATAAATGTATCAAGACGCCTGATGTGGGAACGGCCTATGCCTGTGTACCAGCGATGATACTCGGAATAGCAGACCTCAAGCGTTTTAGTCCGGGTAACTCAGCTGACCAAGACCTCATCCAGAAAATGAAAGGATATGAAGACTCTATGCGTGATATCATCAAAACAGCTGAAAGAATGGAAGCAGCGGGAAATTGGGCTGAAGCTATCAGATATCGTGCTCGTATGTGGGAACATGTACTAGAGAAAATCGAACAGAACAAAGAACCTCATGAGCTCCTCTCATGAGAAGAAGAAAATGGTGTCAAAAGAGTCACATCAGAAACACGAGGAGAGGTATCAGGAACAATAGCTCCAAAAGTAGAAGACTTCATCACTCTCGTGAATAAGAAGAAAGGAAGCTAAATCTTACTTATGAGAATCAAAGACATACCGCTCAGCCGCAAAAATCTGAGTATCTATTTTTCTATTTTTCCAGGTAGGGATATCAAACTGGACGATTTTATCTGGCACAATACCGACACCATTAATCGATATTTCATTTTTGGGTGTTACCCACTGTGCAACAGTATATTTGAGGAGAGATTTATCATCAAAGGAGACCAATTCTTGGACCGTCCCCTTTCCATAAGAAGTTTCACCGATGATAACTGAATTTTTGGGAAAATACTCCCGTAGAGTACTCGCGATCACTTCTGCAGCTGATGCAGAATCATGATTGACGAGAATCACAATCTCGTATTTTGACCAGTCAGCAAGAGGGTTTTCTGTGGCATAACTAATCGTATCCACACGAGGATAACGGAGAATCATCGTAGGCTGACCTTTTTGGATAAAAAAATTGAGTATGTTTCTGGTCTCAAACATCGATCCACCAGGATTGTTGCGGAGATCGAGGATGAGGCGTCTCTTCCCCGTTTGGAGAAATTTATACAGAGCCTCCTTTATGAGCTTATCTGTCCCAAAACCGACTTCACCATAAGTAATGCGAAATGCATTTGGGAGCTCTTCTGTATCGACGAGCTTTATCTGTATTTTTTCTCTCAAGATCGTCACTGTACGCGTCGTCTTGCCAGAGAGGACATTGACACTGACCATCGTCCCCTCTTGTCCACGAAGCCGGAGAATATCATCATCGATGCCATCTTCAGTCGTCACAGGTATGCCATCGATACCGACGATTCTATCTTTTGGGAGAATGCCGGCTTTTTCTGCTGGACTATGATCGATAACATCGGTGATGAGGAGTGAACCTTTTGCGTCTACATCGATGATGACTCAGATACCGACAATAGTGCCATCGAGAGAGTTTTGAAAATCAGTCGAGGCATCCGGACGAAAGAACTTTGTATACTGATCTCCGAGTTGATTCACGAGTCACTCTGTGGCACCATAGATGAGATCTTTTTCATTGATAGTTTTGGATTTGAGATAATTATCATGCAGTATCGAATAGACACTATCGAGCACGAAATAATTATCCGCAGTAGAGAGACGATTCCCCTCGGGAGTTGACTGTGTAGCTTTGTCATTTTCTACACCCTTCACGACACCCTTGTTCAGCTCTTGAATGAGCTGATACGAGTACGACATACGGACACTACTCATAAAGCTCTGATAGTCGACGAGTGTCAGTGGAGAGAGATCAGAGCGAATCTCGAGACCGAAGTGTTTTTTGAGGAGCAATGCAAAGGCATGATCGGTCATCGGTCGATCTGGGTCAAGCTCAGTCGAGGTATTGGGAATCATGCCATAGTATATCCCTCTCTGGAGAGCAGATCTGAGCGCATATCGGCCACTGATACCACTATACTTCACGACCACAGCATTGGCTTCTTGATTTACCACAGGAAATAATTCAGAAAAATACAATGTCAAAGTATCACCCAGTGTCATCCCCTTCTCTTCTGCGAATACCGGCGAAAAAAAGCCTGAAAAAAGACAAAACACAGAAACAAGAAAAATATTTTTTATACGCATAATAATTATGGAGAAAGTGTATATCTAGTGTAGACTTCTTTTTGGGATTGCAAATAAGGAATACTATGGAAATCATAAAAATCGTTATAATGGATACATGAATATAACTGGAATTTTTATATCTTTTGGAATTGGTTATCTCTGAGCCTGGTCACTGCGGGCTCTCATGGGACACTTTTCAGCCAGAAAAGAATTTTGCAATCTACGACATAGCGGTATCCGTTGGCGCTTCATTCTCGCCATTCTTTTTATCATCATCGGTTGGTATACAGAGAGTGAAATATGGCTCATATTAAGTGGTTTCACATTCTACGAGTCCCGATCCAAATGGTGTATCGTAGAAAGTATAAAAAAGTAATATGCAATCTCCGCAGGCAATACTCTTTGATTTTGATGGTGTCATAGCACATACGCAACCTATTATGCAGCAGGCGTTGTGGAAGTTTTTTCGTGATAAAAAAATGGCCGTCGCAGAACAAGAATACGAAGATGATGAATGGGCGAGCAAATCACTCGCACAGGTCTGTGACATACTCAGAACAAAACATGATATCCATCTCGAGGTCGATGAACTCCGAGGTAACATCTGGGAATCGCAGAAATCCCTCTTCCAAGCCGGACTTGAATCAGACCCTACTCTCCTACCACTGCTCGAATACTGTCGCCAAACGGGGATAAAGATGGCTATCGGATCCAACTCTATCCGCGATCGTGTCGAATGGGTGCTGAAACTCATGAAAATCGATCATTATTTTCTAGATGCAGAGTATCCTGATCGATGATACATGATCGTCGGAGCGAACGATATCACCCACCACAAACCTGATCCCGAGGTATGGCTACGCTGTGCAGAAATACTCGAAGTAGATATCACACGCTGTATCGCTATCGATGACCATCTCCCTGGTCTCACAGGAGCTCAGAAGGCATGAGCGCATGTCATCTATTATCATCGATTTGATACACCAGAAAATAGCTGCGTAGAAAGAGCTGAGAGAAGTGTGAAAAGTTTCGGTGATTTACTCCCTATAAGATAAATTGACAGATTATTTTATAATGTATAATTAGATAGTATTAACCAAAATACTATGTCTGAAACTTTCGCTCTCGATATCATCGATACGCATGTTCACTTACGTGATCCAGCATCATATCCAAAAGATAATAGATGATACAGCGAGTTTTGAGCCGAGTCAGCCCTGATGGACCTCGCCAATAGTGGCGTCCTCATGGCAAACGCCATGCCAAATACAAACACACCTCTTACGACGTATGCTGCTTTCAAGACCTATGCAACCACCATCAAGGATGAGCCAGGATATGGAGGAACTTATTTTTGCTACAATGGTAAAAATATGCGCGAATTACTCCAATGCTATAGTGATCCCGAGACTCAAAAACATATGGTATGAGTAAAGATATACCCTGCTTCACAATCATGACAAAATGCAACCACATCATTTAATGCAGAACAAGACATGTGAGATTTTTCTCTCGAAGACAACTCAGAACTCGACCAATTAGCAAATTTTTGTTCCCACAAAAATCTATCCATCACTATTCACTGTGAAGACCCAGACGAAAAAGAAAGACTAGGTAAAAAATATGGAACAATAGACGATGAAACTGAACCTCATTTCGTAGAAAATATCGCGATACCTCTCTGTGAAAGGTATCCACGACTCAAATTCATCGTCGCACACGTATCACACAGACGTACCACCGAGATACTCACAGAAGCATGGGATGAAGGCATGAACAATCTCTACGCTGAGATCACACCTCACCATCTCCTCCTCTCCACACAAGAAATACAAGAGAAACTAGGAGATGATGCAGTATTTGGTTTCTGTCATCCATTTATAAAAATATCAGGCACACATCGCTACGCCCTCGCACAGATGCTTCGTGATGGGACATATAAAGATCAGATTCTCTACGGATCCGATCATGCTCCACATCCAGAATGGAAAAAGAGAAAAGGCGCCGGTGGCATACCAAATCATCAGGGATGACAGATAGTAGCCGCATGGTTCCGGTCTCAGGGTATCAGATTAGATGATCCTCGTGTTACTCATTATTTTAATAGAAATGCACAAAGAGTTTTCGCCCCAGTTCCAGAATATGTAAAACGATTCAAACAAAGAGCGGGCTCTATCATCTTTGCTCCTGCAGAATTTGAACCAGATGGCATGAGCATACCACGACATATCCATAATTACGCCGTAGTAAATCCATGGGAAAGACTCCTACCTGATGCTGTAAAAGAACATTGGCTCAAAATTGTTCATAACTAATTGTATGTCTCTCACTACCACTCTCGCCCATCAAAGAATAGAAGAATATCACCGAGTACGTGATTTTGTTGGGCTTTCTCGCCATGCAGAATTTTCGCATACTGTCGCCATGCGAGCGATGGATTTACTACGTAGGGCACCATTTGGAATTGGCGAGAAACAAATGGAAGAACTGCGTAATTGGTGTCATTTCCCGCATCTCAAAGATGAGATAAATACTGGAATTTTCTCACTGGGGGGCGTAAAGATAGAGTACCCTGTTGGTATCGCTGCTGGTATGTTCAAGGATGTTTCCCGAGTGCCATGGGAGCTCTTTGGTGAAGGAGGAATGCAGGTTGGTTTCATAACAATATGATGAATCACGCGTTTTGCTCAGCCAGGAAACCCAAAAAAACGACATTTTTCTTTTCCAAATAAAAAATGACTCGGGTGAGATGGCATCAATCGTTATGGACTCAATAATGCTGGCGTAGAGTCTGCACGAGATTCTTTGAGACTCGCCCGGAAACAATGAAGAATACCAGAATGACTCCCTATAGTCGCAAATATTTGTAATGGTGCAGCAACTCTTGAAAAGGACAAGCCTTGGGAACTCCGACGTATTACACAACTCATCATCGATGAGGTCGACGTCATCGAAGTAAATATTTCCTGTCCAAACCAACTAGGCGCAAAAGAACTCTGAGAAAAAAGAGAACTTCTGCGAGAATCACTTCGTGGAGTCCACGAAGAAGCAAACGGAAAACCAATTTTTCTCAAAATATCACCTGATACGAGCGATGAAATGCTAGAGATGATTGTCGAGGTAAGTCGAGAATTCGTGACCGGATATAGCTCAACCAATACGACTACAGATCAAACAATACGAAATGATATACTCACTCGCGCAGGACATCAAGATATAATTGGAAAAGAAGTATCACAACTCGACCCAAAAAAAGAACACGGGGAAATCACTCTTCTCGCTGGTGGCATCAGTGGTAATTCTCTCCTACCAAAACAACTCAACACAACTGCAAGAATACGAGAACTCGCTCCCGAAAAATATATCATTGGTATCGGCGGTATCGGAGATGAGATAAGTGCAGGAAAAACAATCATCGCAGGAGCTCAAGCAATGGCACTCTATTCACGTCTCGCACAAGATGGTCCAGGAGTCATACCGCTCGTCAATATCGGCGCCGCTCAAACAATCGAAGCTCTCGCAAGAGCCTCGGCTCATGCATAATATACACGGGGATAAATATTTTTCTGATATACCCTTATACAACAAATAAATATGAATAATGTGCTAGAAAATCTTCGTGATGCTCATGTTGTGATAGTACGATCAGAGAGTGATCCTCTGTGAAGAAATATCGAAGATGTTTTAAGAAAATATGGAGCAAGAATTTCATATTTTATACCTTGAGATAGCACTTCTTCTCCTATACCAGAAGATGCTTGGGTGGTAGCGCCATCATGATTTCAACTATCAGAAAATATGATAGCAGGACGTATTTTGTACTGGAAACGCTGACCAGAATGAACTGGTATTGACCTCTATGACACATCACCAAATGAAGTGGCTCAAAAAATAGCAGAACTTCTCCAAGTACCTCAACCTTAGGAATTTCAATTTGGATAAATAGTAAGATTAATCAACAAAATACTGCAAAAACTCCCCATGATTGAGAAATGCCTTCTTTGAGAAGGCAATTTTTTTGCCTGAGAGGACTTCTGCGCATTTTTTGGTATCGCGAGCGAGGATGTGCTTCATGGCGTCGAGCGTTTCTTTTCCTTCTCCACCCCATTCGAGCGTATATTTCCCGAGCTGGAGGTGGACACGACGGATACCCATCTGAGACAGCGTGAGACGCACACGGATAAGGAGAAAGAGATTGTGTACACTCGTTTGTTTCACATCGATACGTGTCGCGAGAGTCGATTCGAGATCGTCCAATTCTTCGAGACTGTGGACAGATTCGAGCTCGCGGTAGAAGTGGATTTTTTCGATATCAGAACTAAAGGCATCATCAGGAATAAAGGCACTTACAGGAATATCGATGACGGTATCGGTCTTGGTGCTTTGTTTTTTTCAGGACTGGATTTCTTCGATTTTTTGTTCGAGGAGTTTGAGGTAGAAACTCACACCCACATCTTTGGTTTTTCAGGACTGACGAACGCC
>CAYVZT010000026.1:0-13946 GCA_964456455.1 uncultured Candidatus Peribacteria bacterium
TTCCCACACCAACTATCGTGGCGTGACTATATGAAAAAAATCCTATTTGTCTACTGTATTTTCCTTCGAGTTATTTGACCCCTACAAAAAAGAGTGGTATTGTAGTACAGTAATCACATATTTATGCGACGATTGTCCCTCATTTTCTTGTCATTGATATCAGCTTTCCCGCTGTTTGTCTCGGCATATTCTATTAGCTGTTCCAGTGTTCCTGGAGGCGCTGGCTGTGGTCAGTGTTTTCACTTTGATCTCGCTGGTTCTAATAGACCACAGGATATCTTTGTCCCTCGTAGTGGCCTCACTTCTGCTCAGCAAGAAGTGATCACTCAGAGCACTATTACGGGTGAGACATTTCAGTGAGCAAGTGTATCTCCAGTTGGTACTATTACCAATCTCTTTGACATTACCAACTCTGGTAGTGGTCAGAGCGCATGGATTTGGGCAAAAATGAAATCGAGCAGCGCTGTCACAAAAGGAAATATCCCATCAAATACCAATTATTCAAATCCTGTTTACGTCATAAAATACCTCACCAAGTCTTCTATCCGTGAAAACAATACTATTGTTCCTGGAACAGAAGTAAGTCACTTGGAGTGTGGTTTTTTCTATGCTGCAGCACCACAAGTCGTCACATGTGGAAATGGTATCAGAGAGGGAAGTGAGCAGTGTGATGATGGAAATCTCGATAATAATGATAGTTGTACTTCCGCTTGTCGTTATCCTGTCTGTGGTAACGGTGTCCGAGAAGGAAATGAGCAATGTGATGATGGTAATAGCAATAATTATGACGCTTGTTCGAATACCTGTACTTCTGCACTCTGTGGAAATGGTACACGTGAAAATGACGAGCAATGTGACGATGGAAATAGTAATAACAATGATAGTTGTATGAATAACTGTCGTTTCCCTCAAGTAACTCCACCTCCAGGGCCAACATGTGGTAACGGTGTCCGAGAAGGAAATGAGCAGTGTGACGATGGCAATGGTAATAATAATGATACCTGTACGAATAGCTGTACTGTGAATATCATCAACCCGAGATGTAACGTACAAGTCCTCGATAGCTATGGTGGTGCCCCTCTCAATACTTCGATTCTCTGTTCTGGTCAACCACAGTGACGTACGGTTATCGCCGTTACGAAAAATAATACTGTCATGGGAACATTTGAATCTACAAACACTCCGTATACATTTAGCCAAGTAGGTCGATATACTGTTCACTGTTATCCTGATGCTCGTGATCAATCAAATTCTTGTCGAACTGTGGTCGATGTTGGAGCTGTGTGTGGTAATGGCGTTATCGAACGTGGAGAACAATGTGATGATGGTAATACTTTTTCTGGTGACTCATGTGATAGATACTGTCGTGTCGCTGGTTCTACTTGTGGAAATGGTATCCTCGAACGTGGAGAGCAGTGTGACGACGGTAACAATTTCAATGGAGATCGTTGTAGTAATATCTGTGAATCTTCTACACCAGCTACTGGTCCAGTTGATATATTTTTCATCATTCTCATAGTTGCTGCGAGTATAGGTTGGTTTGTGACCTATAAGCGTCAAAAACGATAAAAAATATTTTTAAAAATAGGAGGCTTGGCCTCCTATTTTTATTTTAATTGATCTCTGAGAGATTGAAGCTCAGAACGAAGTCTGAAGTCACGCTCGGGATCATTTGTTTCTTGGACTATTTCGGCTTCGAGCTGTTTGATGCGATTCGTGATTTTATCTGTATCGACAGGTTCCACCTCACTTGATACTGTATTTTTTGGCTCTTCAGGTACGCTTTGAGAGAGGAGATTTTTTGCTCCAGGTATTCCAGCTATACCATCTCGCATATATCATGAAAATACTATACCTGCTATGAGAGACAATGTCCCGAGAACAACATAAAGAGGTACTTTTATCTTCTTTTTCATAGTCTTATTATATAGACTCCTAAAAATTGTACATATTTACCAAATAACTCGAAAATTTATCCTATTTATTTCATGCCATCGTGGATCTTTTTCTTGTAGAAGTTTCAGTACTCCAGCGTAGTGGAGAGCCCCGTAATGTATGTATATATGTTGGTTTGGAGATTGTTGTATTGAGGCTGCTATATGTTTATTTCTTTCATCCAATATGATATCAAAAACGGGTATGGTTTTCTTCATGCTTTGAGCGAGATCGGGATTCGTGTATGTGCGGAGGAGTACATTGATGACTCATCGTGCTATGACGGTACTTATATTCTTTTGCAGTGGTGTCAGCTCGGGATAGTATGTTTTTAGAATTTTTGCAAAATCACCTTGTTGTTGTGCAGGTAGAGCCGTATTATTTTTTTCAGCCAATTGTATAATCTCATCTGTAGTCAGGTCTACATTGGTACTGGGGAGAATCCCCGTGTAGCTCTCATCTCACTGGAAAGTCAGACCAGCTACTTCTGCAAGTATGTCGTACATCTCTGGCGATACGTCTGTTCCCATGAATTGACTGAGTTTTTTGAGACTTTCTGGGCTGCCAGCTTTTACGCCTTCGTAGAAAAATACATAATCATCGTGTGATAATTTTTGCATATCTTTTTTCACTGCTGTATAAAACTCTGGAGACGCAATGTGCATCATCGATTGAAATACAACTGTTTTATCACCATTTGAAATAGTTATTCTCGGGAGAGTCGCAGGAGCATATATATTTGTGACATGTATGGTACCAAATAATAGCCACGGGGAAAGCCAGAGTAACCCTATGAGCCATGCCCAACCACGGAGAAAGCTCCTCATAAATCTCTTCCACTGACTGCGATGGTCATGCTTGCCAAATATGGCACCGACAAGTCCAAGTGCCACTCCGCCACCAATGGTTATGATGATAGAAAAAGGTATAAATACCAAAAAAACACCAATGCCAGACCATGATCAAAGTACCCATCCGAGCCAGATATTTGCAGAAAAGAGAATAAGAAAAAAAAGAGCGAGCATCATATTTAGAGTTTTTCTGTGGCACCAAAAGTCTCGAAAAATGCTCGAAGTTCTGATAAAATACTATCATAAGTATTCTTGTCTTTTCCTTCGAGAGCTACTTTGAGCATCGGTTCAGTTCCAGATTTTCTGACACAAAACCACCAGTCAGGACCCTCTATACGGATACCATCGATGGTGATCTGAGGATACTGCTTGTATTTTTCTTTGATGGTTTCGATGATTTCGTCTTTTTTATCAGTGATAAACTGAAATACCTGACCACGAGCATAGGTATTAAATTCTTGTATAAGAGCAGTGGCGTTTTCGTATTTTTCGAGAGCTCTGAGGAGGTAATAGAGACCAGCAAGAGGCATCTCTATTGTTCCATACTCTTTGAAGAGGAGATGAGTCGATACCTCACCTGCGAGGAGTGCATTTGCTTCGATGACTTCCCGTACAAATGCTTCTCTTCCTATGCGCGTCATGCGCAAATCACCACCATATTTTTTTACTGTGTCACTGACGATTTTTCCACAGAACACCTCCTGAAATATAGTTTTGCTTCAGAGACGTTCTGCTGTTCCATCGGTGAGAAGTTCTCGGGCGATGATAGCGAGAATTATGTCTCCTGTGACCACAGTTCCATCTGGCGTCACCATACCAAATCGGTCTGCATCTCCATCAAAAATAAAACCAAAATCACTTCCATTTTTTTGTATTTCTGCTATGAGTGGTTTGTAGTTGGCAAATCGTGATGTATCTGTCTCGTGTGCAGGGAAAGAGCCATCAGGATTGGTAAAAATGTGGAGCGTCTCCGATCCGAGCTTTTCTCGCAAAAATGACTGCTCAAAATGTGAGGCTGCACCGTGGCTATAATCGATTGTTATTTTTGGGATTTTTTTAAGTGTTTTAAATTTTTCTCATATATCTGAGAGGAGTTCTGTGATTTTTGTATCAGTGTAGGGGAGGATCTCAGGGAGCCCATTATCTGGTATATTTGTTTGCATGTGTTCTTCAAAGAGGGCTCGAAGCTCATGTGAGCGTATAGAGAGACACTCTGTATCAACGATTTTTGCTCAGACGTATTCCTTTGGATTATGCGAAGCAGTAAAGAGACAACCACAGTCAAAACGACCAATTGTTGCATAATACGCCATAGGTGTTGAACAAACTCCGTATTTGTATTGCTTGTTTGACTCGTCTTTGCCTATGACGGTTACTTTTTGTATTCCTGCAGTTTTCATCCCTTTCAGAAATTCATCAATCAGAATCATATTGGCTTCACGGACGTCAGAACTTATGAGAATCTTTGGTGCCCCATATTTTTTTATGAGATGAAGACCGAGGGCATAGCCCATGATGCGCCCGAATTGTTCGTCTATTTCAGACTGCCAGATGCCACGTATATCGTAGGCTTTAAAAGAGGAGAGAGAGTACATGTATATAAATTAAAAACTATCGTCGCATGTCGATCTTGATATCTTCTGTCATTTTCGTCCCATTGAGAAAAATTTCAATATCATTTCTATTTTTTGTGATGTTCATTTTTGTCTTCAGCTGTTCGATGAAGATGCGAGGTGGATCTTGATGTGTGTCTTGTTTTTCTCTGGTTTCTGCGAAATATTTCCCACAGAGGAAAGCTATCATGAGAGCGATAGAGATATATATCGAAGATTCTAATTTTTTCATTGTAATGAGTGTGCCAAGAGTACATTTGAGAGGAGGAGTGCTATGGTCATCGGTCATACTCCACCTGGCACGGGCGTGATATCGGCTTTCTGAGCTATATTTTCTGTGTCACAATCCCCAAAAATTTTTCTCTTTCATGCACTTTCTTCGACATTGATACCGACGTCTATCACGAGAGCACCAGGCTTTACCATATCAGCAGTGATGAGATGTTTCTTCCCTGCAGCTGACACAATAATATCCGCATGTTTTGTTTTTTCGGAGAGATTTTTGGTTTTGCTATGGCAGATCGTCACAGTCGCTCCAGCATGGAGAAGGAGCATCGAGAGAGGCTTGCCCACGATAGTACTTTTACCGATGACGGCGACGTCTTTTCCTTTTATTTCTTTCGCATATTGTTCGATGATTCTCATGATACCTTTTGGCGTTCCTGGTACTAGCCCTGTTTCGTCTCCGCTGTAGAGGCGTGCCATATTGATACTCGAAAAGCCATCCACATCTTTCTCTGGATCTATACAATCAAAAATCTCCTGCGCATCTATATGATCTGGAAGAGGGGATTGCACGAGAATGGCATCAACAGAATCATCTTTATTGAGAGTATCTATGAGTTTTTTCACTTCTTCACTGGTGACAGATGCTTCCAGGTGTGTCAGTCGAGCGTCGATTCAGACAGTATGGCAGGTTTTGATTTTATTTTTTACGTAGACATCGCTCGCACTATTATTACCAATCATGACAATATTGAGTGTCGGCTGTGTATGCAATTTTTTTACTGCTCACTCTACCTCTTCGGTCAGCTGATTGGCAAGAGTTTTGATATCGAGAATCATCGTATGCTTATAAAAAAGGACTGAGTGCTCCTTGCAGGATAATCAGTATAAATACCAATATCATCGGAGCGAGATCGATAATACCGACACGGGTTGGAAATACTTTTCTTACGAGCTCATAGAGAGGTCGGGTGATACTATTGAGCGGACCTATGATGACATGCACACCGAGAAGCGTAAACCAGCTCAAGAGCACATCAATAATCACTGCCCAATAAATCAGAGTCAAGAAAAATACAACACCATGAAGAAGATATGCTACAATAGCTATCATATTTATGAGATATGTTTATCGAGAAGAGCAGAAAGGTCTTCTTTTGAAGTCAAACCAACTGTTTTATCGACGAGTTGTCCGTCCTTGAAGACGAGAAGAGTTGGTATGCTCATAACGCCATATCGTTGTGCTATATCTCCAGAAACATCGACATCGAGTTTGGTGATGTTTGCTTTTCCTTCGTATTCATGAGAAAGTTCCTCAACGATAGGAGCAATAGCTTGGCATGGTCCACACCAGACAGCGTACATATCGACGAGAGTCACACCAGATGCGATTGTGCTATCGAAATCAGCAGAAGTTAAAACGCGAGTCATAAGAAAAATTTAGAAAATAAACTACATCCGAGTATAAGTATTTTTCTTTCATTGCAAATTTTTAGCACCTAAATATTAGAGGTGCTAGTTCTGCCATTGTTTAAATTATTTTGACAAATTAATTTAGTATTTTAATATACTTATTAAATACATATTATTTTCTCTTATAACAGAATCTTCATCGACATCCCCTGTTTATGCTCGTGATGCGGGCATTCGAGTTTCTCTTCATGATTCGTCTCGGGGTGTTTCTAGGGTGGTGAGGAGAGTGACTCGTACAATGACGATACTGACTGGTGGCGATGTACCTGTGCTCGAAGATCTAGATATTGATGCTATGCGATGAAATATATGAGCAGGACTTCTTCGTATTTTTTATCCAGATTGATCCACACGAGATGTACGTCAAAATCCAGCGGACGATACCATGACCTTACCAGCTCTATACGAAGAGATGTAGGCTCATGTATAAATTTTGATTTTCTAGAAAAATGTATACTCTCTGACAATAACACTTTATGAAAATCATTTTTGTAACAGGAGGAATTATTTCTGGTTTAGGAAAATGAGTGACGGCCTCATCGATTGGCCGTCTTTTCAAATCGTCAGGATATACCGTCAATATGATGAAAATCGATCCTTATCTCCAGGTCGATGCAGGGACGATGTCTCCATACGAACATGGTGAAGTATTCGTCACTGAAGACGGAGCCGAGACGGATCTCGATGTGGGAAATTATGAGCGATTTGTTGATATAGAACTCAACAAAGAATCTAATCCCACAACGGGAAAAATCTATCTCACTGTCATAGAAAATGAGCGCAGAGGTGACTATCTGGGGAAAACAGTACAGGTCATCCCTCATATTACTGATGAGATTAAACGAAGAATCCGGGCTCAGGCAGAGAAAGCAGAAGTATGTATCGTCGAGATAGGTGGTCTCGTCGGCGATGCCGAGAGTCCTGTATTTATCGAGGCAATTCGTCAAATGCGAAAGGATATCGGTCGTGAAAATGTCTGCTATGTTCATGTTGTGCCACTTCTCTACGTCGATGTCTCTGGAGAATTTAAAACAAAAGCTATTCAGCTCTCGACTCGTCAGCTCCGAGAAGCGGGTATACAGCCAGACGTACTCATCACTCGGTGCTCGAAACCGATGCCACAGGAACTCAAGCCAAAGATATCGATGTTTACCGACGTGGACGAATCAAATATCATAGAAGCTATCGATGCTCGTACTATCTATGAGGTACCACTTCTTTTTCAGAATCAAGGACTCAAAGAAATCCTCGAAAATACACTTCATCTCGAGCACAGAAAGACAGATCTCGCTGATTGGCGTGCATTCGTCGATAATATCGTCTCTCCACAAAAAGAAGTGCATATCGCTATTGTCGGCAAATACGCTGAACTCGAAGACGCTTATATGAGTGTCCGTGAGGCTCTCGTCCATGCTGGTGCGAAATACGCAACAAAAGTCAGACGACATTGGATCAATGCGGAGGATATAGAGACTGATCCGACCCTCCTTCAGAAACTACGAGAAAAATGAGAGCTCCACGGTATCATTATCCCTGGAGGCTTCGGCTCTCGTGGCATAGAATGAAAAATTTCGACGATTCGGTTTGCTCGAGAAAATAATATCCCGTTTATGGGTATTTGTCTTGGTTTACAGCTTTCTGTTGTGGAGTTTGCGCGAAATGTTTGTGGTATAGCTGATGCGACATCAACTGAATTTGAAAAACCAGGAACACCATTTATCGACTATCTCCCTGACCAGAGTGATACGATCGCAAAAGGAGGCACTCTCAGGCTCGGACATCAAGACGCGATTGTTACCGAAGGATCTCTCATCCATAAACTCTACGGATCGACCACGATCAACGATAGACATCGTCATCGCTACGAAGTCTGTCCAGATAAGCATGAAATTCTTCGCTCACATGGGCTCCTGCTCTCGGGCACATCACACGGAGGGCGCCTCGTCGAATATATAGAAAACCCTGCGTGCAAATATTTCGTCGGAACTCAGGCTCATCCAGAATTTAAATCTCGACCAGGTAAACCACATCCACTCTTTGATGGACTTATCGCTGCTTGTATCTAATTTGCTATGAAATATATCATTTTCCGTTTTGAATATCAGACACTGAGTGCCATACTTGTAGTATTGATAGGCACCGTATGATATCATATCATCGAGGGTTGGCGTTGGCTCGATAGTCTCTATTTTTCGGTCATGACTGCTACGACAGTAGGCTATGGTGACCTTCATCCAGTGACAGATAATGGAAAGATTTTTACCATGCTCTATGCCATTGCATCTATCTGAGTCATATCGAGCTTTATCGTCGGAGTCACGAAAAAAAGTCACGAAAGAACAAAACGAATAACGAAAAGTATCCGCTAGTTTATAACCCCATTTTTCTTATTGCATCGGCTACAGGTTGGAGCATCTCTTTCGGATCTCTGCCGTTTGGATTGTTAATATTGAGAGCGATAGTATTGCCTCTATTGTTCGCATCTATAGTGTCAGCATATTCTGTATGAAATTCATCATGAGGAGGATGTTGCCACATCATTCCTCGTAATTTTCGAGGTAATTCTGCCCGCATTCTCCGATCCGCTTCTGGTGCTTCAACTGTTGTGATGAGAACGGGTATATCAGGATACACAGCTCGTAACTCCTCTATCATTTTGTCTACATCATCTTGAAATGTAAAAGGTGCATCGAGACACACATAGCCGTACTGTTTTATTTTTTCTAGGGATGTTTGTGTAAACAATGTATAGAGTTGTGCTCTTCTTTCTGCTGTGTACTCGATTCCGTGCCTTCGACACATGCCATATTTTTCTGCGATATAATCTTTGTTGATGAGCGCTAGAGGCACAGGGAAATGACCCGCTATGAATGATTTTCATACATATTGTCTTCCACGAAGGATGATGAGAAAGGGTTTTCTTTGTTGTGTCAGGATATCGAGGGTTTTGGCGCGCATGATTTCACCGGTATGCAGCCAGAGATCCTGCTCATCATTTTTTGGTTTCCGTATTTCTCACTCTCTTTCGAGGAGAAATATTTGACCTATTTTTGCCCGAATTGCTGCTTCGACATCTCACCACCCATCTCAAATATGTATCATGTCTTTGTTTGTGCATCAGAATCTTTTCATGATGTCCAGGAGCCCCTGGGGATGAGGTTTTCTCATGGTAACATCATTTTGCGTGACGATACGTCTCTCTCTAAAAAAATCTCGTAACCACGGTAATTTTTCTAAAATTGCTCATACTTGTTTTCTACTTGAGTCCGTAAATATAGCTCACTGGAAATCTCACAGACTTTCCAATACTCTCTGCGTTTCTGGATAGAGCTGAATTAAGGGCGAATTCTTCACCACTTCAATATGCGCCGCATCTCGTCTCTTCTTGTAGTATCTCAGGAAATCATCTTTGAGTTGTCCAGATGGAAATGTCATCATCCTGTTTTCTGTATTATCTCATGAGAGATAGATTTGGAGCTTTTTTTCTTTATCTCCGAGCCATTCTAGGAGAGCACTATGACCATCCTGTCTCCCAAATTCTTCTACGCACTGAAAAAAAGCCTCCATTTTTGCTTCTTCTGTTTTGTCTACGAGAGTACCATCGAAGTCAAACGATATATTTCTCATTGTTTCTTCAATTTATTTTGGGGCATCTCAAAATTCGATATCACTTTCTTCTGGCTCTACTCCTGATCATCTCTGTTTCTTTTCTGAGAGAACGAGAGCGATACACCCCGCTACCATTATTACTACACCTCACACAAAAGAACCCTGTGTTACAGGACCATTAAAACCATTTTGATTTAATAATTCACTTCCAAGTGCTAGCGTTGTACCACTAAAAAATGTTATCAATCATTTTTTCTGAAGGGGTTTATTTGTTGTTATAACTTCTGGTGTTTCGGCTGGCATAAAATAAAAATTAAATATACTTTCAATAAATTTTATATCATTAATTTAAATGTCAAATAACGATCAAATTCATACTCTCGGTGAAGTATCTCGTGCTCTCTTTGATGGGCATGATGATGCGGCGTATTCCAATGAGTTTGAATATGGTGTGAGTGAATCAGTTGTCCGAAAAATATGGGAACAAAATAAAGAACCGGAGTGGATGCTCGAAAAGCGTCTTGCGAGCCTGAAAGTATTTCAAGAAAAAGTGATGCCGAAATGGGGGCCAGACTTGTCAAAGCTAGACTTATCCAAGATTTGTTATTACGCTCGACCAGAAGGAGCCTCAAATGCTCAATCGTGGGATGATGTACCCGATACCATCAAAAATACTTTTGAACGTCTCGGAATCCCTGAAGCCGAGAGGACAATGCTCGCTGGTGTCGGTGCTCAGTACGATAGTGAAGTGGTGTATCATAATCTCAGACAGGAACTTCGTGATAAAGGAGTCGTATTTGAGGATATGTCTGTTGTGGTTCATGAACATGCAGAACTGGTCCAGAAATACTTTATGAAGCTGATTCCTGCGAATGATCATATCTTTGCGGCACTACATGGTGCGGTGTGGTCTGGGGGGACATTTCTTTATGTGCCACGAGGCGTAGAAATAGGAGACCCACTTCAGGCTTATTTTCGTATGAATGTGCGTTCTGGAGGACAATTCGAGCACACACTTATGATTATCGAAGATGAGGCGACAGCACACTATATTGAGTGATGTTCAGCACCGAAATATAATACTCCGAGTCTGCATGCAGGTATGGTGGAGATTTTCGTCGGTAAAAAAGCGAAGATGCGCTATACCTCGGTAGAAAACTGGTCTATCGATACCTACAATCTCAATACCAAGCGCGCTGTTGTCCAAGAAGAAGGATACATGGAATGGGTAGGAGGTAATTTCGGAAGTGGTGTTACGATGCTCTATCCGTGTACTATTTTGCAAGGACGAAAATCATCCTGTGATCATCTCGGTGTCGCCTTTGCCAACGCAGGCATGGAAGTCGATGGGGGGGCAAAGGTCATCCATATCGGAGAAGAGACATCTTCAAATGTCCTCATGAAATCTCTCTCAAAAGGTGGAGGACTTTCGACGTATCGAGGTTTGCTCGATATCCAGCCAGGAGCGCATAATTCGGTGAGTCGTATCGATTGTGATGCCTTAATTCTCGATTCTGATTCAAAAAACGACACTATTCCTGATATCCGAGTCCGCAATAGTTCTTCACTCTGTGCCCATGAGGCGAGTGCTGGTCGTATCAGTGAAGAGCAGATGTATTATCTCCGCAGTCGCGGTATTGCCGAAGATCAAGCTAAGGCGATGATTATCAACGGATTTATTTCTCCGATTGTGAAAGAGCTCCCGCTTGAATACGCTGCAGAACTCAATGCTCTGATAGCTCTCGAAATGGAGGGGAGTGTGGGTTAGGCTGCTTTGTCTTTTGGTCGACGAGTCAAAAAATTCCACCACGACCGTTTTGGTGGCTCTGTAGCAGTATTTCTTTGTGGAGATATTGTGATTGGAGGTGCTATGTTAAAATTTTCTAGACCTCTTCTATACGCTCCATAGTGCTTTGTTGAGGTGGTTCTATCAGTCACTCTATCCCTCATCTCCTCTATATCAAGCCGCATAAAAAGACAAGCCATCATCCTCAATATTTGCTCCTCGTTGCCTTTTAAGGGCAATGTATCTCCTATGCAGCGAGTAAGTTCATTAAAACCAAAAGATATTTTTCATTCTGCTGATAAAAAAGCCATAACAGCATCTCGTTTGTTTCTCGTCACGTCTCATGTTTGACCTGATTCACAGGTTGTCATTTCTGTTACCAATTTTTCCGCACTCCAGTCACTCGCTTGTTCAATTGTTGTTGTCTCGGAGAGACTCATAAAAGTTATTAATTCACCAACTATAGCCAAAATTTTATGAAATCAAGATGTACGTATTTATTTTATAGAAGCTTTTTTGTGTTGACTGGATTTTTTATTTTTTTCTGCATAATGTCTGTGGCTAACCTCTTGATTGCTCGCATATTTTGATACTACCCTCTGGGATTCTACATTGCCGTCAGCTGAATATAAAAAAAGATTAAAAAAACAAAACACTTCTCCTGATAAATACAGGAGGTCGATATAAATATCATCTTATGAAACGCATGCGTGCTCTCTGAGTGGGCCGTATTGTCGTTTTAGATATGCCAAGTGACTGGTTTCTGGAACTGGTTGATGATGTTATCGCTGGAGATCCTGTTGCCCCGATAATTGGCAATCCTCATGAAGATGAACGTATCATCTTACTCCAGAAATACTGTGCTGACAATAATATTACTTTTGATGCTGTGTGGACTATTGCTGATAAAAGTGTCGTTTTGACTGCTCAAATTGCTGCTTTCTTCGGTAAGCCAGGCATGAGTCCTGACATGATTACTCGTCTCAAAAATAAACAAATCCTCCGAGAATGGCTCTATGATAATCGTGACTTTCTTAATCGTGATATTCCACATGTTTACGCACTGCCGAGAATTGACCCAAAATATGTCTCTGATGATGATTTTCCTCTTATCATAAAAGGTAAAGAAAGTGCCGGAAAATCTCTCATTTATATAGCTCATAACAATTGAGAACTTCAAGAAAAAATAGAGGAATATGGTATCGATGTCCTCACTATAGAGCCATATTTTGAATGAACTGATATTGATCTCAATGTATTGGTACAGGAATGAAAAATTCAATGGTTTGGTTTTGTAGAAAATCTCCCAGCGATTCAGCCATGATTTCTAGAAGATGGTTCTGTGTGTCACCATAGTATCACCGATGAACAACAAAAGGAAATTGTTCTCTACATGCAACATATACTTGCACTATCTGGTATTCAAACTGCATGTCTCCATGTAGAATTTCGCATTGATACACGGGATAATGATTTTTGTTTTACGCTCATCGAGATAAATTTCCGTATGGGTGGTGTTGAGAATTTTTGTTTTCATCTCTGACGTGACAACCATGATCTTATCCGCTCAAATCTCGAGCTCGCATTCGGTTTACCTCTTTCACAATCACATATTCCACTCGGTTCAGGACCATACAGATATATGCAAAATGGTAACTTTTATGCTCATAAGATCGGTACTTTGACTCATATAGTTCCACCTCACGCGAATCCAAATATTCTGGAGTATGTTTTTTACAATCCTCCTGAGATGGCGTGTTCTTATCCTCCTGGTCCAAATGATGATATAGGTTGGGTTGTTGCTGCTAGCCCTGATTCTGTCTCTGACATGAAACAAGCTCTCGAAAGAGCTATAAGAGAAACCGTGATAGATATTCAGTAAAAAAATGACCCAATAAGGGTCATTTTAGTTTTAATTTGATCTTGAATCGTATTTGGTTGGGGATGAGGGGGACGAGACCAATGCTCTGGTCTCGGAGTCAACCCGAACAAAGTGAGTGGTTCGAAGACTGATTGATTATTATGGTTGGGGATGAGGGATTCGAACCCCCGGTGCCGGATTCAGAGTCCGGAGCCTTACCACTTGGCGAATCCCCAACGTACGGGTGAGTTTAGAGAAAAATACTTTTTTGCAAATTCTCATTTTAAGAAGGAAATATTTTTTTTGACAAATGATATCGTGTCTCTACAATGCCCCCGTTCCTCGGTAGCTCAGTGGTAGAGCAGTTGGCTGTTAACCAATTGGTCGTAGGTTCGAATCCTACCCGGGGAGCCAATTAGGACATTTTTTAAAAGAAGAAGCATTTTGCTTCTTTTTTTATTGTTTAAACCATATTTATACATAAAATTTATACGAAAATAAAAAATAAACTTGTCAAAATAATATTTTCTGTATACTATGGTTAGTACACGTTACAAATTCAGATACATTCTTTTACAGTGAGATCGTCGATT
>CAYVZT010000027.1:0-13743 GCA_964456455.1 uncultured Candidatus Peribacteria bacterium
CTCATCATCAGAATGAAATAGCTCAAACAGAGGCAGTAACTGGGAAAACTTTTTCGACCTACTGGATGCATACTGGTCACCTCCTCGTCGATGGGAAGAAAATGAGTAAATCTCTCGGTAATGTGTATAGACTACAGGATATAGAAAATAAATTCCCTAACAAAAAAACTCTGGTCTACAGAGCCTTTCGTATGATGTGTCTGCAAAATAGATATCGAGAAAATTTTAATTTTACTTTTGATCGCCTCGAGAGTGCAATGGCGACGATCACAAGTCTCGATAACACCCTCAAGCGTCTCAAGTCTTATAAACCAAGAAATACAAAGGTGCGAAGAGAATTCAGAAATGAACTCCAAGAATCGATGCAAAAATTTGTCTCAGCGCTCGAAAATGA
Source organism: uncultured Candidatus Peribacteria bacterium (assembly GCA_964456455.1). GTDB lineage: Bacteria > Patescibacteriota > Gracilibacteria > BD1-5 > JAGOOR01 > JAGOOR01. The sequence goes on from CAYVZT010000027.1 coordinate 395, forward strand.
CATCGATACGGTAATTGCTCTTACTGAAGTTTTCGAACTCACCAACCGTATAAATCGCGATATAGATGACGTATCTCTGACTGTAAAAGAAGTTTCCTCTGTCATCGAGATACTCAAATCATGGGATATGGTCATGGGCGTGATCGACTGGTCTCTCCTGAAGGATGAAGAAAAGCCTGTAGAAGTAATGGAGCTTTTGTTACAAAGACAGGCTGCAAAAGCTGCAAAAGACTTTGCCCTTGCTGATGAATTGAGGAGAAAAATAGACGAGCTTGGTTACAATGTTATCGATTCTCGGGACTGAGGAACACTGGAAAGAAAAAGATAAAAAAATATAGCCTAATCAAAAAAATGAGTAATATGACACTATGTATCTCTTCGTAGACACTATTTCAAATCCTTGTTATCTGGCGGTTTTTGATGAATCAAGAACTATCATTGATAGTCTCTTGTGGCCATGACAAAGAAAAGAATTTGATACACTCATAGAAACCATTGATACCCTTCTGAAGAAAAATAATATCTCCTACAGACAACTTTCTGGCATATGTAGCATCACCGGTCCTGGAAGTTTCACTGGTACACGAGTGACAACGCTCGTGATGAATGCCATTGCCTATGCATTTGAGACAAAGCTCTATCCTCTCTCTGTGGGTGATTTTTTTCATCTCCAAAATGCCACGCTTCCCTGGATAACTCCTATAACAAAAAAAGAAGTGTTGCTCTGGACAAAAAATATACCAGATGCCTATACACTCACCCCTATTGAGCATTTAGAAGATGGTGAATATACGAGTGTAACAGCAGTCGATCTCCACATGCCAAAAAGTACTATCCGAAAGGCAAAAAATTATACTGCAGTTATCGCATGAATCTCTCTCGATCATCCTGTAAATCGTATGCAATCTATCTATGCAAAAGAACCAAATATTACTATAAAAAACGAACATGCCTTTTCTTAAACAAGAATCAAATAATAAGTTCGAATGTGTCGCCATAGGTCTCGAGGCAGGCGAGCATCTTCATATGGTCGTTCGGAAACACTGGATAATATTTGTAGAATTGGGGGCTTCTCTTTTGTTTTTATTAGCGATGTGTGTCGGTATATATTTTATAGGTGAATTCTGACATATACCAACACTTTTTACGGCACTCACAATTGTCTGACTCTTGATGATAGGCCTTCAGTATATTTTTGTTAATTGGGTCAATGACGAGCTCGATATACTCATCCTCACCAATAAGCGCATCATAGCGTTAGAGCAAATCAAATTTCTCGATAGAAAACTCTCTCAAGCAAGCATAGATCAAGTACAGGAGGTCAACGCATCTACTTCATGATTTCTCGGGAATATACTCCACTACGGAAATCTCTCTATACAGACTGCCGGTGATGCATCAGATTTTCATCTCTCACAGATAGGTGAATCTCTAGAAACATCCAGAATGGTACATCGATACATCGATGAGTATAGACACGAGCTCGATAAAGAATAAGAATGACTGAAATTCGATTAGAACACAGCTGGAAAGAAGCTCTCAAAGATGAATTTGAAAAACCATATTTTCAGACTCTTTCACGTTTTATAAAAGACGAAATTCTTGCGGGTCAAACGATTTACCCTCATCCAAAAAATATTTTTTCAGCCCTTGATAATACTCCATTTGAAAACGTCAAAGTAGTTATTCTCGGGCAAGACCCCTATCACGGTCCAGGACAAGCTCATGGGCTCTCTTTTTCTGTCATGGAATGAGTCCGAAATCCACCATCACTCATGAATATATTTAAGGAAATTCAATGAGATCTCGGTATCCAAACTCCGAAAAACTGAGACCTCACTCGCTGGGCAAAACAGGGCGTTCTCCTTCTCAATACGACACTCACGGTCCGTGCTGGTCAACCCATGTCACACGCAGGAAAAGGATGGGAAAATTTCACAGATGCTATCATAAAAACCCTCTCAGAAAAACGAGATTTTCTGATATTTCTGCTCTGGGGAAGCCATGCTCAAAAAAAGAAATCTCTCATCGATACAAACAAACATATCATACTCGAAGCACCTCACCCCTCCCCGCTCTCTGCACACCGCGGATTTCTGGGCTGTGGTCATTTTAGCAAAACAAACACTCTCCTCAGGGAGCATGGACTCAGTGAAATCAGTTGGTAAGTTTAGGAGTTCTTCATTTTTATACTTTTTCTACATTGTTTCTCAAACTGCCCTAATAATAGACTGAGACTATTATGTAAATCATGTTAATCAACATCTCTCATAAAAGTACCCGGATTGTGTATGCGTGGAATAAGGTTATCAAATCTTCGTTGTAATTCTCATAAATTGCGATCAGTGAGAGGTGCGCCTATAAACATTGATACATCCAACAAATCTTGCCTTAAAGTAGGCAAAAATTCTCAACCTCCAGTTACATGTGATCATAAAGTTGCAATTGACGGGCGCATAATCTTGGTATCCTCAACAGGAATCGGACCTGTATTTGCTCGTTAGGAGTGAGCCGTTCTTCCATTAAACTATGAGGATATATACACTGCTGGTGTCCCTAACAGGGGAGAAATGCCTCGAATGGCATTTCGAGTAGACCTGTATTTGCTCACGAGGAGTGAGCCGTTATTCCATCCTGCCTACCGGCAGGCAGGTAAACTACAGGGACATATGCCCAGTATAGAGAAAAGAGAAAAAGAAAAAGGGTAAAAATTGAGATTTTTTCACTATATTCCACAGAAGTCTAGTATCTTTGAGCCTTTTTCATGCTTTTATCGTTTTATATCACAGAAAAAACGAGTATTATATATCCAATAGAACTCATGTCCCTCGAAATCGCTTTTCTCCTGACAATACTCATCGTATTCCCTAGTGTTGGTATGGTGATGGTTTTTCTATTTAGAAAAGGTGTCGACCAGAGACGATGTCTCGAAAAAGTCCATCTGCAGGTTCTCATACCCCGAAAAGACTCAGATGCTGATGCAAAACAAGATAACAGCAAAGATTTCAAAGACTATATCGGTCTCATGGAGCAGCTATTAGTTGCCATGAACTCACTCTACTCTGGCAAAATCATCAACAAGCTCTACGGACAGCATACTTTTTCTCTTGAATATATAGCCTATCATAATCAGATATATTTTCATCTCGTTGTTCCACGAAAATACCAATCTCTCGTCGAAAAACAGGTGACGAGCTTTTTCTCTGATGCGGTGATAGAAGAAGTGGAGGAATTAAATCTTTTTGAATGAGAAAATCTTCACTATGCGACTGAATGTCTGACGCTTGGGCATAATTATATTTTTCCGATCAAGACACACCAAAAACTGGAATCTGATCCTATCAACAATATCACCAATGCCCTTTCTAAGCTCGACGAAGATGAGTCTTGTATGATTCAAGTGATGCTTCGCCCAACAGATAATCACTGGCAAAAACATGCGAGTAAACATGCGAGTCACTTACAAAAACACGGGCACCATAGTTGATTTTCACCGATAGATTTCCTACGAGGATTTATAAATTTTTGGAAAACTGATACAAAAGAAGAACACAAACACGAAGAAAAAGAAGGACCTTCTGCTCTTGAGTCAGAAGAGGTGAAGCTCATCGATGAGAAAAGTAAAAAGGTGGGGTATGATACGATTATCCGAATTATGACGGTCGCTCGAGACCATCATACATGTGAAATGCAGATGAAAAACATCGTCTCTTCTTTTGAACAATTCAGGAGTCCAGATACGAACCATTTTCACGATACACACGAACATGCGAGTGCTCGCACAGTGAGAAATATGCTTTATAGGACTTTTTCCCGTCCTGGATGGAAAAAATGGAAAAGCATGATTTTGAATGTCGAAGAAATCGCTTCGATATTTCACTTTCCTCACTCAAAATACAACCTCACGCCTGAAATAAAATGGCAAAAATTTAAGATCGTAAAAGCTCCGGAAAATATACCAAAAGAAGGTATCATCCTCGGACACAACGTCTATCGTGGGAAAAAAATACCAATCTACATGAAATCAGAAGATCGAATGAGACACTTCTACGTCATCGGTCAGACTGGTACTGGTAAGACCACTATCCTGCAAGCGATGGCTCGACAAGACGTCAAACTCGGTCATGGTCTCGCGGTCATGGATCCTCACGGAGATTTCGCAGCCGATATGCTCCCTCATATCCCTCGGAGTCGAGCGGATGATGTCATCTATTTCAATCCTGGTGATACCGCCCGTCCGATGGGTCTCAATCTCCTCGAAGCCCGCGATCAAGAAGAGAGAGAATTCATCGCACAAGATGCAAACAAAATGATGATCAAACTCTTCGGTAATGAAGTGTTTGGCCCTCGTATTCAGGACTATTTCTTGAATGGTGTACACACACTCATGGAGTATCCTGCTGGCGGCGCACTCACAGATATCGTACGTCTCTTCACGGATGAAAATTTTCAAATGGAGCGTCGTCGTACCCTCCAGAATAAAATCGTAAAATCATGGTGGGACTATACCTACGCTGCCATGGGTGATCGAGAAAAGAAAGAGATGATTCCTTATTTTCAAGCGAAGTTTTCTGGCTTTATCACCAACGAGATGCTCCGAAATATTATCGGTCAAACAAAGAGCTCGTTTCAGGTTGATGATGCTATGAACAGCGGAAAGATACTCCTCATCAATCTCTCAAAAGGCCTCCTCGGTGATCTCAACTCAAAGCTTCTGGGTATGATATTTGTGACAAAGATCCAGACAGCAGCGATGGCCCGTCAAAAAATTGACAAAGAAAAGCGGCGAGACTTTTTCTTCTACATCGACGAGTTCCAAAACTTCGTTACAGACTCTATCGAGTCGATACTTTCAGAGGCTCGTAAATATCGCCTCTCCCTCAATGTCGCTCATCAGTATATGTCTCAGCTTGAGCAATCAGATTCTCTCACAAAGAGCTCAGTAAACCTCAAAAATGCTATCTTTGGTAACGTCGGTTCTATGATGAGTTATAAAGTCGGTGCAGAAGATGCAGAAAAACTCGAAAAAGAATTCGCACCAAACTTCTCTGCAGGAGATCTCGTCAATATGGATAAATTCAAAGGCGTCATGCGTCTCATGGTTGATGGCCAAGTCACGCGAGCATTCAGTCTCATACCAGAAAACATCTATCTCGATAAGGGCGATCCGAAACTCATGCGAGCATACATGGAGCTCTCTCGTCTCAAATACGGTCGTGAAAAAGAATTCGTCAATCGTGAAATTCTCTTCAGAATAGGTGCTCCTTAAAGTATTTCTATGATAAAAAAAATATTTATACTTTCTCTCCTACCTCTCCTCTCCCCTCTCTCAATATATGCGGAGTGTCAGGCGAGTACTGCTTGTCCTAACAAAGACGATGCTATCTGAAATAGTTGCTATAGCAAAGGTCAATTCTCCTATGAATGTAGCGTCGCAAATACTTGTCTCGGACAGAAATATGGTGCAGACTATTGGAACTTTGATACCAGTAAACAGCTCATCATCACCCATGACATGAGCAAGTATCCTGATCTCTCCAAGACAGGTGGATGACTCAATTTCGATGATGTACACAAGATATATGAAAAAACTCAGAATAACATCATGAACTGTTCTATCCTCAAATCAAAATACACACTCCACAAAAAACTCATCGAAGATTATAAAATAAAATGAAAAGCAAAAGAGATACTCGAAGAAGCAAATAAAACCATCGAAAAACAAATCAATGAAGAAAAATGCATACCACCAAGAGATGGTGATAAGATATATAATTCCAAAGACCTACTCGATTCATTGAGTTACGAAGAATGTGTCTATACGATGTACCTCTCTTACTACACTGCAGTATGTGATAGGAATATCAGCTCATGTACCACTGGAAAACAAGTCTATACTGCCAATGAAGCTCGACAAGTCGTCCAAACAGAAAAAAATAAACTCACAGAAGAATATGAGACTTCGCAAAAAGCCCTCACAACGGCTCTGTCACTCTATGAAAACTTTGAAAAGACATATATCGCACACATACTCCTCGAACTCATAGCGATAGAGCTCACAGAGGACAAGAGATTTATGGGCGTGGCCGTGAAAGCGATGATGCAATGGGTATCACTCGCAAATAATGCCCAAAGAGCAACCAGTGGCAGATAATCGAGTTTTTCGCTTTACTTCCGCAAAAGATATACTATACTGTGTCGGTCGTCAGGTGAAACGTGTTTACAGAGTGGGCTTTCCGCAAAGTGGCGTTTTAGATGTCGATATTTATTTTTTCTTTTTTCAGTTATGGGCAAACGCCTTTTTGTCGGAAATCTTCCGTATCGTGTAAGTGCTGACCAGCTCCGAGAACTTTTTTCTCAGAATGGTGAAGTAGTTGATGTTTTTATTCCTCTCGATAGAGAGACACGACGACCTCGTGGTTTCGCTCTCGTAGAGATGTCTACAGAAGAGGAAGCAAATGCTGCTATCGAAGCACACAATGGAAAAACAGAGATTTCTGATGACCGAGGACCTCGTGTTATCACTGTCAATGAAGCTCGTCCAAAAGAAGAGCGTCCTGCAGGTGGTTTCAATCGTGGTGGTAATGGTGGTGGAAATCGTGACAGCGGTAATCGTTGGTAAGATTTTTTTCCAAAATTCAAAATACTGCTTCCGAAAGGGGGCAGTTTTTTTATGCACTTATGATAGAAAAGTATAGTCCGTATCCTTGAAAAGAGATTAAAGATTCTAGAATGAGTACACTTTATTTCTTATTTCTTCTCTTATGAAAAAATATCTCCTCCTCGCCAGCACAGTGATGCTTCTCACTGCCTGTGGCACAAAAACTGTACCCGTCGTCACTACTCCAGAAACTCCAACTCCAACAACAGAAAACACCCAAATGAAACCAGAAACAACTGTACAAGAAGACAAGATGGAAGCAACTACTTCTGCTCCAAAAGAAACTACAAAACCAGTAGCACCTACATCAAGCCCATCAGCAAACAAAAGTTATACAGCGACTGAGGTAGCAGCTCATAGTAACGCGTCAAGCTGTTGGCTCATTCTCGATGCAAAAGTATATGATGTCACAAAATTTATACCAAATCATCCAGGAGGAGAGGCTATCCTCCGAGGATGTGGTAAAGATGCAACTCAGATGTTCTCTCGTCATCCAGCAAGCGCGAAAGCCATGAAAGAACAATTCTATATCGGTGATCTCAAGTCATAATTATTCTCACAAAAAACTCCCCAATTTCTGGGGAGTTTTTTATTACATATTTTTATTTACTCATTTTCTGAGCAATCTTTGGGAGGAGATTATTGAGACCATCTATAGCACGAAGTGTCTCCACTGGGACCATCCAAATCGTCGTATTCGAGTCATCAGATGATATATCGTTGATAGATTGGAGAGTGCGGAGATGGAGAGCGCCTGGTGTAGTACCGAGCATTGCTGCAGCCTGAGCGAGTTTTTCTGAAGCGAGGAGTTCACCTTCTGCATCGATGATTTTCGCACGCTTTTCACGTTCTGCCTCAGCCTGTTTACTCATCGTACGCTTGAGAGATTCTGGGAGATTGAGATCCTTGAGCTCTACAGAGTGGATATTGACGCCCCATGCTTCGGATTTTTCATCGACAATAGTCTTGATTCTATTGCTGGCTTCTTCTTTGTTCGAGAGAAGCTCGTCGAGCTCAAACTGACCAACGATATTTCTCATCGTCGTCATCGCGAACTGCATAATAGCATACTCGAGGTCACGTACATTTACGACAGAACGCATGGCATCATCGATAGCATAGTAGAGGACAGCATTGATCGTGAGTGATACATTGTCTTTACTCATAGCTTCTTGAGAAGGCACATCGACAGCACGTTCTCGCATATCGACTTTGGTACATGTCTGGATAAATGGCACTATGAAACGAAGCCCCGGCTCAGCAACACGAGAAAATTTACCGAGTGTAAAAATCACCCCTTTTTCATACTGATCAACGATACGGATAGCCAGTGGTCACAAAACCACACAAGCGATAATCAAGAGTGGAAAACCCCCACCAAGCAACAGAGCAAGTATCTCCATAAAAAAGTGTTATAAATAAGAACGGTCCTATTGTATTCACGGTGGGTCAATTGTCCAAAATGATTCATTTATCCTATTCGTTTCTCATACTATTTGAGTAAAAACTCCCTCTGAGAGTATCCATCCTTTTCTCGGGTACCATTTTTCTCTCATACATCTTCTAATCAGATCCTGTATATGCAGGATAAATGGATTTATTTTCGGAGAAAATCTTCTCTGAAGAGATTTGTTTTGCATCAAAAATTCATCCGGAGATGGTTTTCATTGTTTCATTGCACTCATCCCAAAAACGGTTGCCAATCTATTTTTAAAATTAGCTGTAGTTCTATCCTGAAAAGAGGCCATCCTATCGAGTCCGTAGAGTTTTTTTCATAAAGCTCGCATCCAGGCCACATGTCGGACAAAGACATCTTCAGATATCAAATCCCCTATCAATAAAATATAGAGCATCCATTCTAAAAATGGATAAACCCCAGCATTGTCTGCATGACAACAATAAGAATTGAATTTAGAAAAATCACACTGAGAAGCATCGAGACACCTCATTCCCACAATCTCATGACAGGCTCCACATATTTTTTCTCGCAATGGTATGACAGAATGATACACCTGAACGCCTGTGCGCTCAACAAGCTCTCTAAAATGAGAATACGATATCTGAGTGTCGCCACCATCACCATATCTTACTTCATTCATCTCACAAAATGGCCAATAACCATATACAGAATGTCCATGATCTAAATCTGTCACAGACATAAGGTTTGCTGGTATTTCGGAAATTGGTTTGTTGTACTCAGCAAGTATCATAATACAATTATTATGTTACTTAATAAAATTTAGTCAATTTTATACTCTCTCCATTCGCATGACCACCTCTATATGATGCGTATGAGGAAACATATCAACCGGAGTAATATCTGTCACCTGGTACTCACCATTTGGAGCAATAAGAGCAATATCACGGGCAAGTGTCGCCGGATTACAACTCACGTAGATGATTTCTTTTGGACCAAAATCACGGAGAATGCCTGGAGCATCCGGATGCATACCGGCACGAGGTGGATCTACGACGATGACATCGGGTGTTTTTCCTTCCTTTTTCCATTCTTCGAGCAGTTTTTCTACTGGTGCATTGATGACTGTCACATTTTTGATGTTATTTTTTGCGAGGTTGCGGATGTTATCCTCGCTTGCCTCAGGAACAATCTCGACAGAGTATACCTCTTTTGATTGCCCAGCGAGAACCATACCAATCGTTCCTGTGCCCGCGTAGAGATCAAAGACAACAGGATTTTTCGTCTGTATCATATCTCTCGTGACACGGTAGAGTTCTTCTGCTCCGAGAGTATTTGTCTGAAAAAAACTCTTCGGACTTATCTCAAACTCGAGGTCAAAGAGCTTTTCTGTGATGGTCGGAGTTCCTGATATATGTTCAAAATTTCCCTGTACCACATCGGCTTTCCCTGTGTTGTGGAGGAGATACGCAGAAGTTATGGTTGGAATACGAGATATGAATGACTTGAGAAATTTTTTGAATTCTTCGTGTTGAGATTCACCGAGATAGAGCGTATTCACAGAAACGATCACCATCGTCTCCCCTGTCTTTTTACTACGACGGATGACGAGGTGTCTCCAGAATCCCACATGCGTTTTCACATCATAGGTCGGGAGCCTATTTTCACGAGCAAAAGCATCGAAAGCACGAAATATATCATTCACCACTTCATCACCCAAGACACAATAGGTGCAATCAATGATTCTATCAAATTGCCCTGACTCATGAAATCCAAAACGGTATTTATCATCGACGCCTTCACGAGCTGAGATATATTTTCACCAGCTAAATTCTACTTTATTGCGATATCCATATATCTCGGGTGAGGCGACAATCGGATGCCAGGTAACACCAGTCACCATTTCTGGATGATGGATGAAAACCTCTCGAATCTGTTGTTCTTTCATTTCTAGCTGTTTTTTATGAGGGATTGGGAGCCACCGACAACCACCATAGACCTGAAAATGTTCGGGTAATTTTTCTTCAAGCGGTGACTTTTTGACTACACGAAGAATCTGCCCCTCTATACGATTTGATCGATTTTTGAGCACACGAATATCGACTGTGCTCTCTGGGATAGCTCCTCCTGATATCATGATTTTCTTTCCTGAAGCATCTCGGCCAAGGCCTATCCCCCCCAGTATAAGTTTTTCAACAAAGACATCATTAATTATGGTTCATTTCATGAGAGAGAAATTGAGAAATAAGGTGTAGAAGTTCTTCTTTCGAGCTATACGCAGCACAATCACTCGCTATACTTGCCACAGAGGGTGACAATCGAGAATGAGACATATAGAAACAATAGAGCGGCTTATGAAGTGACTGTGCCCAACCAAGCTCTATGCCGAGTCCGAGTGATGGGTATGATATCTCGGCCAAGACACAATCAACGTTCTGGAGTGTTGGATATGAATTTTTCTGGATTTCTTCGTGCTCATGTGGAAATACGAATTCATGCTCTCGCGCAAGAGAGCTGAATCGAAGCACGTCATACCAATCATGCTGATAATCAAATGCTGATCAATGGGCACAGTATATTTTCATATTATTCACGGAGTATATGAATAAAGGTTGAATTACGAAAATTTTTTGACACAATCCCCTCTCTGGCTACAATGCCCCTACTTTGTTATGCGGACGTAGCTCAATGGCTAGAGTTCCTGCCTTCCAAGCAGGTTGTTGTGGGTTCGAGTCCCATCGTCCGCTCCATTACAAATTGTAAACCACCCTATCGGTGGTTTTATTTTAATTGTGATGGGACTCTCACGTGTTCGAGTGGATACTTTAATCCCCTACGAGCTCTTCGAGTGCTTCGAGTTTACGAGAGACGGATTTTTTTATTTTTTTCGCGTGAAGTTCGGTAATGCCAGCATCTGATATGTCCTCAGGATCTATCTGAAAGACTTTTTTGAGCACTGCATGCAGTTCTTTTTCCGAAGAACATTCTATCTCAGCGTATTCGAGAGTATCGTGGGCCGATGAAAAAACATCTATGACGAGCTCTACGTCTTTATACTTCGGGATATCATATATCTCTCTGATGCGTGCTATACTCTTCTCAAGGAAGGCTCCAGAATCCAGAAGTATCTGCATCATAGACGAGAGAGAGCCTATACGGGTCTCTATTTCTTCGCGAGATTTGATTCATCGTTTTGTTTTTTTGGGTCACTTTATCGTGATATATGGGATAGTGTCGACAGTGCGAAGACGTATTTTCGAACCCTTCATCAATCCTCTTGCAAAAAAATCACGTATCTCCATGAGGATTTCCCTGTCTGGTATTTCAAGAGAAGTATTTCCGAGAGACAGGCGTCACGACTTCTGTTCTTTTGGGAGAGAATACACCCATTTCTCCGCAGAGAAATGATTCACGTCAAAAATATAATCCACCACATCGCACACTCTTTTTGGTGATATGTCCTTTTTCTTCAGAGTCTTTCTGATTTTTTTGATATCAAATATTTTTGTCTCGATTTCCATGACAGCAAGCGTTAAATGTTAATTGTTAAACGTTGAAAGTTATAGTAACAAAATAATTATACATACTTCCGCCATTTTTCATTTTTAATTCTTCATTTTTCATTTGAGGGAATTTTTACCGAGTAAAAACTCCCGACTCAAGTGACATCATTTTCCATACCGATCGATGAGTCGTATCATCATCTCATAGACATCGTTCATACCATGATCATGGGAGAGGTATTTGAGCCTATTCGTCGCAGAGATATAGCGGTGGGGTATGAGAGCAGCAAAGACATCTTCTCGGAGACTGGCAGCATTTTTCTTGAGCCAACGAAGCACGATACTCGTATCCGTGATATCCTGACCAGGACGAGTCGTGAGAGATTCTAGGAGTGCATGCTCTGGTGCTGTGACGAGAAACTCCGTACCATCTATGCTCTGACGAGTAGCATATTGTTTTATGAGGCTATAGAGCGAGCGTTTTCCTTCTATGAGAGCTATCGAGACGAGACGATAATCACCTTGTATAGAGAGAGATTTGGGATTCTTGGGGACGATTATCTGAATGCTATCCATGAGAGAATAGTCTCGTATTCACAGAGCGAGAGCTTTGGGACCTGAGAGAATCCCCTGACCGAGATAATTCTCTGCGATGACTTTTTTGACCAGCGGCCAATAAAAATCTTCTGGGTCCAATTTCGTATCGACATTCCAGAGATACATACCCTTTCGGATAGAAATGAGGGTACCATTTGAGACGAGTCTATGGGCGAGCTTATAGCTCCCATTTTTAGAAATCGTTTTCTGCCCTTCTAGATACTTATCGAGATCACTGAGTGACCAGAGCTTGAGTCATCTTTTCCTCATTTTTTGTACAATTTTGTTTAAATCCATATTCGTATTTTATATTATATATAAGAGGAAATATTGTTATAAAATTATTATATTTTTATCTATAAAATTGCAATATTTTTTACCATAAATATACCATAATTTTATACACTTTGAACCAAAATTATACCCAAGAAAATACCTGATATATCTCCTTTTATCATGTTTTAGACAGAGCGATTTTTATCGCCTTGACTGCGAGTTTTTACATTTATAAATTTTTCCTATACTAAGCCCATATAACACACAGGCCCGTCCCCTTTTACTGACAACTATATGAACCTCTCCACCGCCTCTCTCGTCGAAATCCTCGAAGCCATCAAATCAGGTGAAATAACCCAAGCACAAGTCTGGGAACACTTCGACCATATCAGCACAGAACTGGATGACGAACTCCAGGCGTATAATTTCCGAACAAAAGAAAAACCAGCAGCAACTGAAGGAGTACTCTCAGGTATCCCTATGGCGGTCAAAGACCTCTACAGTGAAACAGGCGTCCCAACGACTGCTGCGAGCAAGATGCTCGAAAACTACATCGCTCCCTACGAATCAACCGTCACTAAACGTCTCAAAGCGGCTGGTATGATCAGCCTCGGAAAAGTCACGTGTGATGAATTTGCAATGGGTGGCTCTGGTGAAAACTCTGCTCTCAAAGTCGCTCGCAATCCATGGGATACTTCTCGTGTCCCTGGTGGAAGTAGCTCAGGCTCTGCTGTCGCTGTCGCATCTGGTATGGCTCCTGTCTCTATCGGTACTGATACGGGCGGAAGTGTCCGTCAGCCTGCGTCACTCACGGGTGTCGTCGGATTTAAGTGAACCTACGGAAGTGTCTCTCGCTACGGTGTCATCCCGATGGCCTCAAGTCTCGATACGATGG